>JAICYS010000170.1 GCA_025934105.1 Myxococcota bacterium
CGGCCGGGGTCGCCGGGTACGTGGGGTTCAACCGCGCACCCAGCACCCGTGCCGCCGGGGCGGCTCCGCCCATCGCCGCCGCGGCTCCGCGAGCCCCCGCTCCCGCCGCTCCCGCGTCGGGCGCTCCGCCGGTCGCCGCCAGGCCGCCCGCGCCGCCTGCCGTCGCCACCGCGCCGCCGGCGCGCCAAACGTCCCACGAAGC
This sequence comes from Myxococcota bacterium, assembly GCA_025934105.1. Lineage (GTDB taxonomy): Bacteria > Myxococcota_A > Polyangia > Fen-1088 > Fen-1088 > JADGRB01. The sequence continues at coordinate 203 of JAICYS010000170.1, forward strand.
TTCTCACGAAGCGTCCACGGACAGCGGCGGCCGATCCCACAGCTACGAGCGGCTGGTGGCCGACGGCGATCGCGCCATCGAGAACGGGCAGACCGCCAAGGCGCAAAAGCTCTACGACGAGGCGCTACACATGCAGCCGAACGGCGTGGCCGCCATGGCCGGCAGCGCGTACGTGCTGCTGGACCGGCAGAAGCCGCTGGCCGCCATCGACACGTTCAAGCGGGCGCTGAATCACGCGCCCGAGTTTGCGCCGGCGCTGTTCGGGTTGGGGGAAGCTTACCGGCTGCAGGGGCAGCCCGTGCAGGCCATCGCCGCTTACAAGCACTACCTCGAGTCATCGCCCTCCGGCGAAGACGCACCAGCCGCGCGCCGCCAGATCCGCGAGCTCGAGAGCCAGGTGCCCGCGCACTCCGCCTCCGCCACCACCGAGCCCCCTCCGGCGCCGTAGACGACTGGGTCCGCCGCTCGCGACCTGGAAACGAAGTCGGCGGCGCGCCTCTGCGACAGTCTGCCGGGGCGCGTCCGATCAGGCGGCCCGCGCCGGCCAGGCCGTCGACGGCATGTTCCGTACGGCAGCCCGCATCGTTCGCACGCCGCCGTGAAGACGGCCGTCGTCCGGCGCCGCCGGGCCGGCGTGAAGTGCGCGCCGGCATCGACCTCGATCCGTCGCGCGGCTGCGCGAGCCGGTTCGGCCGTCGCACCGCGCGTCCCGGCAGATGCGGCGATGGCGTCCCAGGCGTGGCGTCCCAGGCGGCCGGCCGCGACCCGGTTACTCGCTCTCGGCCGGCAGCGACGCTTCGATGACGTCGGCCAGCATGTCCAGCAGCGACACGACCGAGGTCACCGCCGCGTCTCCTTCCAGCTTGCCGGCGAACATCTCGGGCGACTCGGCCAGCGTGGTCGGGTTGGCCAGCGCGTAGCGTGCGGCATGTCCGTTCCAGACCGTGAGGACGCCGTCGCCCAGCTGCCGCGCGATGCGGTGGCGCAGCTCGCCGTCCTGCAGCGGCGCCTGCCCGTGCACGCTGAATTTCTGGTCGAAGTTGACGTCGCCCGTCTTCAGTCGCGGCAGCTTCAGGCGATGCTCCGGGTTTCGTTCCAGCCAGCGGCGGTGCCGCTCGACGCTTCCGTCCGGCAGCTCGCGGCCGACGCTGCCGACGGTGGCGTCCAGCTCGACCAACGCCGACCGGCGCCGCATGAGCTTGACCAGGATCGGGTACCCGCGCCGGTAGGTCTGGATGCGGGTCACCTCCAGCTCGCCCTCCTCGGCGAGGACGGCCTGCGGGCGCGACTCGTCCGGCTGGGTGCCGTCGCCGGCGGCGGTCGCCAGTCGGCCGACGAACGCGCGCCAGTCGGCGACGGCGATGCGCGGCCGCCCCGGCTCGCCGGCCTGCACCGCGCGCACTTCGCCCACGGCCAGCGCCAGCAGGCCCAACAGCGACAGCGACAGTTCGACCGGAGACCCGGCGTCGTACCCCCCCAGCGCCAGAAGGCCCAGTCCGTACGCGGCCAGACGCATGCCGCCTTTTTCCAAGAACAGCTGCGTGACGGCCAGCCACCAGGCGAAGAACGCGACCACGTAGGCCAGCCCGGCGACGGATCGCGGCGGCGGCAGCTCCATTCGCAGCCCGTAAAGCGCGCTGGCCTGCGCCAGATCGAAGCGCAGCCAAAGCACGCAGGCGAAGAGCACGGTCGCCCCCGTCGCCACGCCGAGCGGCAGCGGCCAGCGCCGGTCGCGGATGGCCGGCAGCGGCAACAGCAGGGGGGCGCTGAGGGCGGCCACGACCAACGCGGCCTCGCCCGCAGCGGCGAACGCGGCGGCGGCGCCATCGCCGTGGCCCAACCCCGCGCCCAGGATGGCGGCCGCATGCAGCGCGCCAGGAAGCGCGAACAGCGCGATCCCCACCTTCACGCGCGCCGGCGCCCGCGTCGAAAGCACGGCGATGGCCGTCAGCAGCGCCAGGAATCCGTAGCTGGTCTCGAGGTAAACGAACAACCGCGGCGGGAGCTGGCCACGCAGCAGCGCCTGCGCGTCGAAGATGACGAACACCAGCGCGATGAACGCCACGGAGAACCGCGTGGCGCGCGGGTAGATCTCGCCTCGCCGCAGCAAGCCCGCGAAGGCGGCCACCAGCACCAGCAGGGACAAGACGGCGGTCAGCTGGAACAAGAACGGCCCCGCCGCCGCCAGGGCGCCGGACGCCCGCGAGCCGCCGCCCAGCGAGAGCGTGGCGCGCGGGAAGAACAATCGCCCCCCCAGTCGGTTCAACGCCAACTCGAGCAAGGCGACCACCACCAGCGCGGCGGTCAAGTTCCCGGCGCGCGCGGGCGGCTTGGCGTTTTCCATCGGGCGCGCGGCATTATACAGGGTCGGGCCGGGTGTTCCGCGGCGGCCGACGCGCGGCGCGCAACCGGGCGGTCGGGGCGGCCCCGGACCGGACCCCGGACGAGTTCAGTCCCAGCCGCTTGTGGTAAGCTCGTAGCTGGGATCTCACGTGGTCAGCGTCACCGCCAGAAAAATCCGGGATCACGGCCGGGAGCGGGCGTCCCTGGGGCTCGGGCGCACGTATGCGGGCTACCTGATCAGCTACCCGAGCGTGGGCCGCGGCATGGTGATCTTCCGGGACCCGAACGGCCACCGCATGGTGACGACGCCGGTGCGGCGCGTCCTCGGCGATGCGGGCGGCGACCAGATCTACGTCGAGACCGAGAATTCGGTCTACCTGCTGACCTTCCGCGCTGAACCGCTGCGACAGATGCCCCACGCCTTCGCCGCCGTCACCGGCAGCCGGCAGCGCAAGAGCTAGTGCACCGCCGTCGAAATCGCGTCACGTTCGGCCGACGATCCGCGCCGGACGCTTCGTTGCTTCTCCTCACAATACCTACGGGTATTCCTCGTCGTCCCGCCTCGCGTCCAGCGCGGCTTGTCGGCCTCGGCGTTGACGCGATTTCGACGGCGGTGCACTAGGGCTTCAGACCGGAGGTTCGTAGCGGCCTATCGCGGCCGCCTCGAAGCCGGGGCGTTCGTGCTCTTCGATTACGCGCCTGCCGGGACGCGCCCTCGTCGCGCCTCGGCCGCGACGGCGATTCCGTCGCGGGAACCCGGACGCTCTTCGGATCTGAAGCCCCCAGGCTCCCAGCGCCGTTCACCTGGCAGTCCGCTCGACCGCGGGCCGACGCTCCGCCCGGGTGGTTGCGCCCGCTGCCGGTCGCTATTCGAGCCGCGTCGACTCTGCGGCCCGGTCGGCGGCCCGGTTGCCGCCCCGGTTCGCCCTCCGCAGGCTCGGCGGCCGCTGTCGGCCGGATTCGACCGGACGGCGTCGGGCCCGCGAAGCCGGCTGGTGGTTGTCGACCGATGCGAACCGAAGGATAGTTGGCGAGTGATAACGCGCGCGTTGATCCTGGCCGCGGGCAAGGGGGTGCCGATCGGCGAGGCCGGGGTCCCCAATTGCCTGACCCTGGTCGGGGGGCGCACGCTGCTCGACCGCACGCTGGCGCTGCTGGAATCGGTCGGCGTTCAGAAGATCGGCATCGTGGTCGGATACGCGGGGGGCGCCATCCGCCGTCACGTGGCCGACACGGGCCGGCGGGTCACCTTCTACGAGAACGCCGAGTGGGACGGCCCGAACGGGCTGTCGGTGCTGGCCGCCCGCGCCTTCGTCACCGAACGGACGCTGCTGGTGATGGCCGACCAGATCCAGGCGCCGGCGCTGGTGGGCGAGCTCTGCGCGCTGCCCGCCGCGGGCGGTCCCACGGTGCTGGCCGTGGATCGCGATCTGGGGCGCGTGTTCGACGTCGACGACGCGACCAAGGTGCGGCTGGCCGGCGATCGCGTGACCGCCATCGGCAAGCCGCTGGTCCGCTACGAGGGGATCAGCGCCGGGCTGTTCGTCATGGCGCCCTCGCTGATCGCCGCGCTGGACCAGCTGCCCCGGCCATCCCTGACGGAGGGCGTGCAGGCCGCGGCCACCCAGGGGCTGGTGGTGGCGCGCGACGTCGCCGGAAAGCTGTGGCAAGACGTCGACACACCGCCCATGCGCCTGCACGCCGAATGGCTGCTGCGGGTCTACGGGGACGAGCTGTCCCGGCCGGCGGTGCCGGGCGGAGCGACCGCTTCCACGGCGGCCGACACGCTGGCCTTGATCGAACGCCTGTTGGCCGAGAAAGACGAGCCCGGGTACGTCCTTTTCAGCCCGGGGCCGGTGATGACCTCGGCGCGGGTGAAGGCTGCGCTGGTCCATCATGACGTCTGCCACCGGGACGACGACTACGCCGCGGTGGTGGGCCGGCTGCAGCAGAAGCTGCGCCCGGTGTTCGGCGCCACCGATCGCCACGACATGTTGCTGATCACCGGGTCGGGAACGGCGGCCATGGAGATGGCGATCTCGTCGTCGGTGCCGTCGGACAAGAAGATCCTGGTGGTCGCCAACGGCGCCTTCGGCGAGAGGCTGGACGAGATCGCGGCGCTGCATGGGATCCCGCGCGTGACCCTGCGGTATCCGTGGGGGACGCTGCCCGACCCGGCCCACGTGGCCCGCGCGCTGGACGCGGATCCCGACATCGCGGCCACCGCGATGATTCACCACGAGACGTCGGTCGGCGTCCTCAACCCGGTCGGTGACGTGGCCCGCCTCTGTCGGGCGCGCGGGGTGACGTCGATCGTCGACGCCGTTTCGGCACTGGGCGTCGAGGACATCGACGTGGCGCGCGACGGGATCGACATCTGCTACTCGTCGGCCAACAAGTGCCTGCATTCGGTGTCGGGCGTCTCGTTCCTGTGCGTCGCGCCGGAGGTCTGGCCGCGCGTCGCCGCGATCGCCCCACGCGTCTACTACCTGGATTTGAAGCGCCATCGCCGCTATCTGGACGAGCTCCGGCAGACCCCGTTCACGCCGGCCGTCTCGTCCTTCTTCGCGCTGGAGACCGCCCTCGACGAGCTGGCCGAGGCCGGTGGCGTGCCGGCGCGCCGCGCGCTCTACCGCGAGCGCAGCTTGCGCATCCGCCGGGTGTTCGCCGACCTGGGCTTCGAATCGCTCACCAACACCGGCCGCGAGTCGCACACGATCTCGACGTTTCGCCTGCCCGACCATCTGTCGGTCTCGGGCTTTTACGACGCGATGAAGGGGCGCGGGTTCATCGTGTACCGGGCCAAGGGCGATCTCGCCGCGCGCCACGTCCAGATCGCCAACATGGGCGAGCTACCCGACGCCACCATCGACGCCTTCCTGGCCGCCGTCACCGCGGTGGTCACCGAGAGCCGGCGGGGCGCCGAGGCCCCGTCGGAACGGCCGGCGCTGAAATCGGTCGGACCCCGATGATCCCCTGGCCCCCGGAGACGTGATGCGCGCGGCGCTGTTCCGCCGCCACGGCGGTCCGGAGGTGATGGAGGTGGGCGACGTGCCGGCGCCGGTGCCGGGTCCGGGCGAGGTCGCGGTCCAGGTGACGGCGGCGGCGCTGAACCACATCGACTTGTGGCTGCGCCGCGGGCTGCCGGCCTTGCCGGTGCCGCTTCCTCACGTGGCGGGCGGCGACGGGTGCGGCACCGTCGTGGCGCTGGGCCCAGGGGTGGCCGCCCGGCCGGGCGCCGGAGTGGGCGATCGGGTGCTGCTGAATCCGGGGCTCTCGTGTGGCCGGTGCCCCGCCTGCCTCGACGGGCGCGACAACCTCTGCCCCGAGTTCCGGATGATGGGCGAGCAGACCTGGGGCGTGCAGGCGGAACAGGTGGTCGTGCCTGCCCAGAACCTGGTGCCCGCGCCGCGCGGCCGGCTGGCGCTGACCGACGCCGAGCTGGCCTCGATCCCGACCGTTTTCATGACCGCCTGGCAGATGCTGGTCGACCGCGCGCAGCTCCGGCAGGGCGAAACGGTCCTGGTCCTGGCCGCCGGCTCGGGCGTCGGCTCGGCCGCCATCCAGATCGCCAAGCTCTACGGGGCCCGCGTCATTGCGACCGCCTCGACCGACGCCAAGCTGGCGGCCGCCCGCGCCCTGGGGGCCGACGAGACGGTCAACCACGCGACCGGCGACCTCGTGAAGGAGGTCAAGCGGCTGACCGACCGCCGCGGCGCCGACGTCGTGGTCGAGCATGTCGGCGCGGCCACCTTCCCGCAGTCGGTCGTGGCGGCCGCGCGGGGCGGGCGCATCGTGACCTGCGGCGCCACGGCCGGGTTCGAGCCGGTCCTGAACCTGCGCCACGTGTTCTGGCGGCAGCTCAGCATCCTGGGCTCGACGATGGCCAGCAAATCCCGGCTGTTCACCCTGCTGGACCTGTTCGCCGCCGGGCGCCTCCGCCCGGTCGTGCATCAGGTGTTTCCACTGGACGAGGCCGCCGCGGCGCATCAGCTGCTGGAGTCGCGCGCAACCTTCGGAAAGTTGGTGCTTGTCACGGCGACGAGGTGAGATATACATAACCCATACGTATGGGTGAGGATTACACCAACCACGTCTCGGCCGAGAGCTTGGCCCTCCTCAAGGTCGGGGAGCTGGCCAGGCGGACGGGCAAGACCGTCCGGGCGGTTCACCTCTACGAAGAGCTCGGGCTGCTGGCGCCGGCGGTTCGATCGAAGGGCGGCTTCCGCCTCTACTCCGGCAAGGCGGTCAAGCGGATCGACTGGATCCAGAAGCTGCAGGACCTGGGCTTGTCGCTGACCGAGATCAAGGCGTTCCTGCGGGATTGGGAAGAGTCGGACGCCGCGCCGAAGGCGATGGCCCGGGTGCGCGAGATCTTCTCGGACAAGCTGCGCGAGACCAAGCAGACGATCGGGCGGCTCGAGCGGCTGGTCGGAGATTTGACCGAGACGCTCGCCTACATGGACAGCTGCCGGTCCTGCGAGCCGACGCACACGCAGAACGAATGCGGTACCTGCGGCATTCATGGCCATGACGGCCGCGCGCCGCTGCTGGTCGAAGGGATTTCCAAATGAGCATCAAGCTTCCGATCTACATGGACAATCACGCCACCACGCCGGTCGATCCGCGCGTGGTCGAGGCGATGCTGCCGTACTTCACCGAGATCTTCGGGAACGCCGCCAGCCGCTCGCACAGCTACGGCTGGAGCGCCGAGAAAGCCGTCGATCTGGCGCGCGAGCAGGTGGCCCGGCTGATCGGCGCCAGCGGCAAGGAGATTGTCTGGACGTCGGGCGCGACCGAGTCGGACAACCTGGCCATCAAGGGCGCGGCCGAGTTCAATCGGGACCGCGGCAACCACATCATCACGGCGCAGACCGAGCACAAAGCGGTGCTGGACACCTGCAAGCGGCTCGAGAAGGACGGCTACGAGGTGACCTATCTGCCCGTCGAGAAGGACGGGCGGGTGAACCCGGAGACGGTGCGGGCCGCGATGACCGACAAGACGATCGTGGTGTCGATCATGCTCGCCAACAACGAGATCGGCGTCGTCAACCCGATCGCGGAGATCGGGGCCATCGTCAAAGAGCGGGGCGCGATCTTTCACGTCGACGCCGTGCAGGGCGTCGGCAAGATTCCGTTCGACGTGAACGCGGCCAAGGCCGACCTGGTGTCGGTATCGGCGCACAAGATGTACGGGCCGAAGGGCGTGGGCGCGCTCTACGTGCGGCGCAAGCCGCGCGTGCGCATCACGGCGCAGATCGACGGCGGCGGACACGAGCGGGGCATGCGGTCGGGGACCCTGAACGTCCCGGGCATCGTGGGCTTCGGCAAGGCCGCCGAGCTGTGCGCCGCCGAGATGGTGGCCGAGGGCCAGCGCTTGGTGGCGCTGCGCGAGCGGCTGCAAAACGGCATCCAGTCGCAGGTGACGGACACCTACGTGAACGGTTCGCTCGAGCACCGGCTGCCGGGGAACCTGAACATCAGCTTCGCTTACGTCGAGGGCGAGGCGATGTTGATGGGCCTCAAGGACGTCGCCGTCTCGTCGGGATCGGCTTGCACGTCGGCCTCGCTGGAGCCGTCCTACGTGCTGCGGGCCGTGGGCGTCGAGGAAGAGATGGCGCACACGTCCATCCGCTTCGGCCTCGGGCGGTTCAACACCGAGGAAGAGGTCGATTACGTGATCAAGTTGGTGGTGGGCAAGGTGAACAAGCTGCGGGAGCTCTCGCCGCTCTACGAGATGGCCCAGCAGGGGATCGACCTCAAGAGCATCAGCTGGGCTGCTCACTAAAAAGCGATTCGACATCGAAGGGACAACGTCATGGCGTACAGCGAAAAAGTCATCGAGCACTACGAGAACCCCCGCAACGTGGGGAGCTTCGACAAGGACGATCCGAGCGTCGGCACCGGCCTGGTGGGCGCGCCGGCCTGCGGCGACGTGATGAAGTTGCAGCTCAAGATCAGCGATCAGGGGATCATCGAGGACGCGAAGTTCAAGACGTTCGGCTGCGGTTCGGCCATCGCGTCGTCCTCGCTGGCCACCGAGTGGGTGAAGGGGATGACCATCGATCAGGCGATGGAGATCAAGAACACCCAGATCGTCGACGAGCTGAACCTGCCGCCGGTGAAGATCCACTGCTCGGTGCTGGCCGAGGACGCCATCAAGAGCGCCATCGCCGACTACAAGGCCAAGCGGGCCGCCAAGCAGGCGGCGAAGGCGGCGGTGTAAGGAGCAGCCATGGCCATCGCCGTCTCAGAACGGGCCGTCGCCGAGATCAAGAAGGCGGCCGCTCAGCGCGCGGTCCCGCCCAAGGGTCTGCGCGTCGGCATCCGCGGCGGCGGCTGCACGGGGTTTTCGTATCTGTTCGAATGGTCCGACGCGGAGCCGCGCCCCGAGGACAAGGTGCTCTCGTTCGAGGACGGCGCGGTGCGCGTGTTCGTCGATCCGAAGAGCTACGTATTCCTCGACGGCTCGACGCTGGGCTATCAAACGACCATGGCCGCGCGCGGATTCAAATTCGAAAATCCGAACGTGAAGGGCTCCTGCGGCTGCGGCGAAAGCGTCCAGTTTTAGGGGCCGCCGGGCGATGATCTGTTGGTCGTGTGAGCGCGAAGGGGGCGCGGGCCCGCTGTGCGCGGCGTGCGGCGCCATCCTGCCGGCGGACAACCAGCAGGACTGGTTCGCGGTGCTGGGCGTGCCGCGGCGGTTCTCGATCGACCTCGCCCTGGTGGAGAACAACTTCAAGAAGCTGTCGCGGCAGGTGCACCCGGATCGCTTCGTGACGGCCGATCCGCGGGCGCGCAAGGCGGCGCTGTCGCGGACGGTGCAGCTGAACGAGGCCTGGCGCACGCTCAAGGACCCGCTCCGGCGGGCGGAGTATCTGTTGGAGCTGGCGGGGTTCGGCCTCAAAGGCGACGACCGCAAGCCCGTGAGCGAGGTGGCCGCCACCCGAGAGGTCTCGGCGCCGCCGACGCTGCTGATGGAGATTCTCGAGCTGCGCGAGCAGCTGGCCGACGCGCAGCACGCCGGGGACGCGGCCCGGGTGCAGGCGATGGCGGCCGCCATGCGGGCGCGTCACGCCGCCACCCTGGCGGCCATCGCCGGGGCGCTGGACCAGCCCGAGGGCGCCAAGCTGGAAGAGGCGGCGCGGTTGATGGTCGGCCTGCGCTACTACCAGCGGTTTTTGGACGAGGTGCCCGGTCTTGGCTGAAGCGCTCCTGCAGATTGGCGAGCCCGGGCAGACGCGCCCCAAGCGTGCGTGCCGCACGCGCGCCGTGGGAATCGATCTGGGCACGACGAATTCGCTGGTCGCCGTCGTGGACGGCGGCAAGCCCGTCTGCCTGGCCGATGAGCACGGGGACCCCATCGTCCCCTCGGTCGTTCACTACGCGGCGGACGGCGCGGTGGCGGTCGGGGCCGACGCGCGCGACCGGCTGGCGCCGCAGTTTCCGCGCGACACCGTCGCCTCGGTCAAGCGCTTCATGGGGCGCGGGCCGAAGGACGCCGAGGCGACGCGGCGGCTGACGCCCTACCAGTTCGCGCCCGGCGACGGCACCGTCGTGAGGTTCGCGGTGGCCGGCGGGCGGGCGGTCACGTCGATGGAGGTCTCGGCCGAGATTTTGAAGGTCCTGAAGGCCCGGGCCGAGGGCGAGCTGGGCGGTCCGCTGGCGGGCGCCGTGATCACGGTGCCGGCCTACTTCGACGACGGCCAGCGGCAGGCCACGCGCGACGCCGGCCGGCTGGCCGGCCTGGAGGTGTTGCGCCTCCTCAACGAGCCGACGGCCGCCGCCGTCGCCTACGGTCTCGACAAGCAGGCCGAGGGGACGTTCGCCGTGTTCGATCTGGGCGGCGGCACCTTCGACGTTTCGATCCTCAAGCTCGAGGACGGGGTGTTCGAGGTGAAGTCGACCGGCGGCGATTCGGCGCTGGGCGGCGACGACTTCGACCGCGCCATCGCCGAGCTGCTGCTGCGCAAGCTGCGCGAGGCCGCTCCCCATGACCGGCCGATCGCGGCGCTGGCCGCGGCGAACGCGGCGGTCACCGATCTGCCGACCGCCCGCCGCTGGCGCCAGGTGCTGGACGCGGCGCGCGCCATGAAAGAGGCGCTGACGTTCCGCGCCGACGCCGCGGCCGACCTGGTCACCGACGACGGTCCGGTCACCGTCGGGCTGACCCGGACCGAGATGGAGCTGGCGGTTCAACCCGTGCTGGCGCGCTGCGCGCCGCCCGTCCGGCAAGCGCTGGCCGACGCGGGAGTCGACGCGGAGGCGCTGTCGGGCGTGATCCTGGTCGGCGGCGCGACGCGCATGCCGCTGGTCCAGCAGTTCGTCGAGAAGCTGTTCGGCCGGGCGCCGCTCGGCGACATCGACCCGGACCAGGTGGTGGCGCTGGGGGCGGCGCTGCAGGCCGACGCGCTGGCGGGCGGGTCGACCGAAGGCGACATGCTGCTCCTCGACGTCGTGCCGCTGTCGCTGGGGCTCGAAACCATGGGCGGCGTGGTCGAGAAGCTGGTTCACCGCAACACCACCGTCCCCTGCGGCGCCACCCAGACGTTCACGACGTTCGCCGACAAGCAGACCGGGTTCGACCTGCACGTCGTCCAGGGCGAGCGGGAACTGGCCGACCAGTGCCGCTCGCTGGCCCGCTTCACGCTGAAGGGAATCCCGCCCATGCCCGCCGGAATGGCGCGGCTGGAGGTGACCTTCACCGTCGACGCCAACGGCCTCCTGCGGGTCGCCGCGCGCGAGGAGACGACCGGGCGGGAGACCGCGGTCGAGGTGAAGCCCAGTTATGGCCTCACCGACCAGGAGGTCGAGCGCATGCTGCTCGACTCGTTCGCGCACGCCGAGGAGGACGTCCAGGCGCGGCAGCTCACCGAACAGCGGATCGAAGCCGACCGGATCGCGGCGGCGGCGCGGGCGGCCATGGCGGACACTCCGGAGCTGCTGACCGGCGACGATCGCCGGGCCATCGACGCGGCGCTGGCCCAACTCGGGGCCGTGCGCGCGGGCGACGACCACCAGGCCATCCGCCGCGCGGTCGAGGGGCTGGACGAAGCCTCCAAGGCATTCGCGGCCCGGCGGATGAACGTGGCGTTCGAGCGCGGGTTGCGCGGGCGCGACGTGGGCGCGGTCGAGGCCAAGGCCGACGAGACGGCGGCGGGCAAGCGCCACGCCGGCCACCAGCACGAGAGAGGGCACTGATGCCGAAGGTCAGGTTCGAGCCGGACGGGATCGAGATCGACGTGCCGGTGGGCACCAGCATTCTCGAGGCGTCCAACAAGGCGCACGCACAGGTCGGATCGGCCTGCGGCGGCGTCTGCGCCTGTTCCACCTGCCACGTCTACGTCAAGCAGGGCCTGGACGCGCTGGCTCCCGCCTCCGACCGCGAGGAGGACATCATGGACAAGGCCTTCGACGTGAAGTCGAACTCGCGCCTCGGCTGCCAGTCCAAGATCCTGCAGGACGTCGTGGTGGTGGTCGAAATCAGCCGCGAGAGCCGGCAGGCGTTCCTGGACGAGCACCCGGAACTGCGCGCCGCCTTGAAGCAGGCCGCCGGCGCACCGCGCTAGTGCACCGCCGTCGAAATAGCGTCACGTTCGGCCGACGATCCGCGCCGGACGCTTCGTTGCTTCTCCTCACAATACCTACGGGTATTCCTCGTCGTCGCGCCTCGCGTCCAGCGCGGCTTGTCGGCCTCGGCGTTGAC
>JAICYS010000132.1 GCA_025934105.1 Myxococcota bacterium
GCGGCGCTGGGCGGCCTGCACCGGTTCATGAGCTGGCCGCACGCCATCCTGACCGATTCGGGCGGCTTCCAGGTGTTCAGCCTGCGCGAGCTGCGCAAGGTGGACGACGACGGCGTGACGTTCAACTCGCACCTCGACGGCTCGCCCCAGCGCCTGACGCCGGAGCGGGCCATGCAGATCCAGGCGCTGCTGGGCAGCGACGTCGCGATGGCCTTCGACGAGTGTCCGCCGTCGGACGCGCCGCGCGCCACCATCGAGGCGGCGATGGCGCGCACCTCGCGCTGGGCGCGGCGCTGCCTGGCCACGCCGCCAGCGCCCGGCCAGCTGCGGTTCGGAATCGGGCAGGGTGGGGTGCACGTCGATCTTCGCCGGGCACACCTGGCCGAGCTGCGCGAGCTGCCGTTCGACGGCTACGCGCTGGGCGGCCTGGGCGTGGGCGAGGCGCCCGAGGTCATGCACGGGGTCATCGCCGACGTGGCCGAGGACATGCCGGCCGACCGGCCACGCTATCTGATGGGGGTGGGCACGCCGGGCGACATCTGGCGGGCCATCGCCGCCGGCATCGACATGTTCGATTGCGTGATGCCCACCCGGAACGCGCGCAACGGGCAGCTCTTCACCAAGGCGGGCAAACTGAACATCGGCAACACCCGCTACCGCGACGAGAACGTCCCCGTCGAGGAGGGCTGTCCGTGCCCCTGCTGCGCCCGCTACACCCGGGCTTACCTGGCGCACCTCTTTCACGCCAAGGAGCTCCTGTTCCATCGCCTGGCCACCGCGCACAACCTCATGCACTACTTGAACTTGGCGCGCCGGGCGCGGGAGGCGATCGCGGCCGGCTCTTTCCCGGCCGCGCCGTGGTAAACCGGAGGCGTGCCAAAGCCGATCGCGGTGATCCTCTCGGGCTCCGGGCGCGCCGAGGGCAGTGATCCTGCAGAGACGTTGTTCACGCTGCTCGTGCTGGAACGCGCCGGGGCCCGCCCGATCTGCGCGGCGCCCGAGGGCGCGCGGGCCGAGGTGGCGCGGCTGGTCGGACGCGAGGTGACGGCGCTGGCCGGCCTGGACGCCCGGCGCCTGCAGGGGATGGTCATCCCGGGCGGTGGCGGCACCAGCACGGTGCTGTCCGACTACGCCAGCAAGCACGAACTGTGCGCCGTCGAGCCGAGCCTGGCCGCGCTGATGCGCGCGCTGCTGCAGGCGCACCGCCCGATGGGATTCATCGGCTCGTCGGCGCTGCTGGCGGCGCGGGTGCTGGGGCCGGTGGCCGGCGTCCGCTTGACCCTGGGGCCGAAGGGCAGCGCGGTGGCCAAGCACGCCGCCGTCATGGGCGCCGACGTGCGGCCGGGGACGGCCGACGACGTGGTCGTCGATCCGAAGGCGCGCGTGGCGAGCACGCCCGGGCTGCTGGCGCCGCCTCCGCCGCCGCCCGAGGGAAGCGAGCCCGAGCCGGTGCTCCCGGCGGTGATGCGGTCGGTGGACCGGCTGGTCCGCGTCGTGGTGGGCGGCGCGGGCGCCCAGCCGCGGCCTACTGATCGAGCCCGCGGTTCCGCTTGATCTGCTCGAGGACCTTGCCGTACTCGACCTCCCAGGTGGAGGTCCCTTCCTCGAGGTTCTTGATGCGGCGGCGGACCTCTTCGTCCAGCTCCTCGTCGACCTGCATGTGCTTCTTGAGGATGTCGGTCATCCGCTTTCGCAGCACGGTGTCCTCGACGAAGATCTCTTCGACGTGCGGCGACTGCATGAACGACTCGATCATCTGCGTCGTCATCCAGTCGAGGCCTTCCTCACCCAGGCCGAACGCCTTTTCGCCGGCCAGCGCCCGCTTGACCTTTCCGAACTGCTCGTAGGGCAGGTTGCGCTTCTGCAGGACGTCCTTGGCCTTCTCGGTGATCTCCCGATCGAGCCGCAGGTACTCCTTCAGCACAGCCTGCACGTCCATCTCGGCCTCGGCGCGATCGGTGACCTCGATGTCCCCCGCTTCGACCAAGCTCTTCACGATCTCCGTCCCGACGAGGGGGATCTTTCCGCTGTAAAGCCGCATCTTCTAAGGCGCGTTATAGGGTTGCCGTCGGAGACAGTCAAGGTTAGGCGGGGTCGCTGGCAACAAAACGTGGCAAACTGACGGCGCGTGTTTCTTCCCCTTCGCGATGACAACCCGAGGGCGCGCTTCCCAGCCGCCACGCTGTTGCTCATCGCCGCGAACGCGGTCGCGTTCCTGTTCCAGCTCTCCCTCACGGCGCGCGGGCAGCGGCTGCTGACGCTCGAAGCCGGCTGCATCCCCTACGAGATCGTCAACAGGGTCGACCTCCAGCCGCGCAACTTGCTTCCGGTGCCCGGCTCGATCTGGACCTCGATGTTCCTGCACGGCGGCTGGGGGCACCTGATCGGCAACATGTGGTTCCTGTGGGTCTTCGGCGACAACGTCGAGGAAGCCATGGGCTCGATCCGCTACCTGGTCTTCTATTTCCTGGTCGGGACGGTGGGGGCGCTGTCGCAGTGCTACGCGATGCCCGATTCGACGGCGCCGATGATCGGCGCGTCGGGGGCGATCGCCGGCGTGCTGGGCGGATATCTGATGCTCTACCCGCGGGCCCGCATCGCGACGCTGGTCATGATCCCGTTCCTCTGGCCGGTGGTGCAGGTGCCCGCCTGGATCTTTCTGGGCGGCTGGTTCCTGGCGCAGTTCGCACTGCCCAGCAATTCGGGCGTGGCGTGGATGGCGCACGTGGGCGGCTTCATCGCCGGGCTGGGCGCGGTGCGGCTGCTGGCGCACAACCGTCACAATCCGCCCAGTCCGCCGGTCGAGTACATCCCGCCGGCGCGCCGCTCGTGGTAGTTCCTGCACGCCGCGCTTGACACCGACGCGCGCACGCGCAAGATCGGCGCCGCAATTTCGGCGGATTAGCTCAGCTGGTTAGAGCAGGCGTTTCATACGCGCCGGGTCCGGGGTTCGAGTCCCTGATCCGCCACGAAAGATCATCAATGAAGCGCGTCGAGAAGCCCTGGGGACACGAGATGATTTGGGCGGTGACCGACCGCTACGTCGGCAAGGTCCTGCACATCAAGGCCGGCCACAAGCTCTCGCTCCAGTACCACAACAAGAAAGACGAGACCGTCATGGTCTGGTCGGGGCGGATGCGGTTCGAGCACTTCGCCGAGGGGCAAGCGCCGCAGGTCACGGAGCTGGGGCCGGGCCAGGCCTTCCACGTGACGCCCGGGCTGCGGCACCGGATGGTCGCCATCGAGGACACGGAGGTGTTCGAGGTCTCGACCACCGAGCTCGACGACGTGGTGCGCCTGGAAGACGCTTACGGGCGGCAAGGAACCAGCGCGCCTTGACGGCGCGGTAAACCCCGAGCTAAATCCCTCCCCCTCATGGCGACCTACGACACGTCCGACATCCGCAAGGGCTTGAAGATCATGATCGACGGTTCTCCGTACACCGTCGTCGAGTTCCAGTTCGTCAAGCCAGGCAAGGGCGCCGCCTTCACGCGCACCAAGATGAAGAACCTGCTGACCGGCGCGGTCCTCGAGCGGAACCTGCGCTCGGGCGACAAGCTGGACGCCGCGGACGTCGAGACCAAGACGATGCAGTACCTGTACGCCGACGCCGACTCGTTCGTGTTCATGGACACGTCGACGTACGACCAGGTGCAGATCCCGCGCGAGACCGTCGGCGAGCAGTCGGCGTTCATGCCGGAGAACATCAACGTCGAGGTGCTGTTCTTCAATGGGCGCGCCGTCGGCGTCACGCTGCCCAACTTCATCGAGCAGGCGATCACCGAGACCGACCCGGGCTTCCGCGGCGACACCGCGACCGGCGCCACCAAGCCGGCCCGGATCAGCACCGGCGCCAGCGTGAACGTCCCGCTCTTCATCAACGTCGGCGACGTCATCAAGATCGACACGCGCACGGGCCAGTACCTCGAGCGCCTGAGCCGCGCGTAATCGCGTGGGCGGGACTGTCGCCGCCCTGGAAGCCCGGGCCCGGATTCGCCGGGCGCTGCGCGGCTGGTTCGACGAACAGGACTTCGTCGAGGTCGAGACGCCGGCGCGCGTCCGCTCGCCCGGGCAGGAGGTGCACCTGCAGGCGGTCCCGGCCGGCGAGGAGCGCTGGTTGATCACCTCGCCCGAGTACCACCTCAAGAGGCTGATCGCGGCGGGCCTGCCGCGCATCTACGAGCTGTGCCGCTGCTGGCGCGCCGACGAGACCGGCCCGCGCCACGCCACCGAGTTCAACAAGCTCGAGTGGTACCGGGCAGAGGCGCCGCTCGAGAAGCTGGCCGACGACTGCGAGGCGCTGGTGCGGCTGGCCTTCCGCGCCGCCCGGCGCGCGGACTCCGCCGGCGGGCGCGCAGGGCAGCCGGCGGCAGGCGGCGCCGCCCGGCGCGCGGACTCCGCCGGCGGGCGCGCAGGGCAGCCGGCGGCAGGCGGCGCCGCCCCTTCCGTCGCTCATTCCGCCGGTCCGCCGGATGAAGGCGCGCTTCCACCGGAGGTCGCGGCGCCGTTCACCCGCACCACGGTGCGTGAGCTGTTCGCCGACTTCGCGGGCATCCAGCTGGCCGGCGACGAGGACCCGGTCACCCTGCGGGCCAAGGCCGAGGCGGCCGGCGTGGCCGTGGGCTCGGCCCGCCACTGGGACGACATTTTCTACCAGGTGTTCCTGGACCGCATCGAACCGGCGCTGGCGGCCGAGGGGCCGACCTTCGTGTTCGACTGGCCCGCGCCGCTGGGGGCGCTGGCCCGCCCGCACCCGACGGATTCCCGGCTGGTCGAGCGGTTCGAGCTTTACGCCGGCGGCCTGGAGCTGGCCAACGCCTTCGGCGAGCTGACCGACCCGGTCGAGCAGCGCCGGCGCTTCCAGGAAGAGGCGCGCCTGCGCGCCAGCCGCGGCCTGCCGGGTTACCCGATCGACGAAGCCCTGCTGCAGGCGCTGCCCCGCATGCCGCCCACGGCCGGCATCGCGCTGGGGTTCGACCGGCTGGTCATGCTGGCGCTGGCCACGGACCAGATCGGGAACGTGCTCGCGTTCCCGCCGCCGTAGCCGCCGGTGGCGGCAGTCGGACCGAGCCGCCGAATGGGCCCCGACCGCCTGGCGACGCGCAGACTTTCGCCACCGGCTGCTCGGGCGCGCGGCCTCGGGCATGCATTGATCCTTGCCCGTTTTTAGCTTCCCTGCTATGCGTGTGCCCGGCTGGAGGCCGACGCCGTGACCCATTTCCTGACTGGACTCGCCGAATCCGCCCCACAGGGCGGTTCCCCCTTCATGAGCTTCCTTCCGATGATCGCGATCATCGGGATCTTTTACTTCTTGGTGCTGCGCCCGCAGTCGAAGAAGGCCAAGGAGCACCAAAAGATGCTGTCCGAACTGAAGAAGGGGGACGATGTCTCCACTCAGGGCGGCGTCATCGGCAGGATCACTGGCATCAAGGACAACGAGGTCACGCTCCAGGTCCAAGAGGGTGTCCGCATCCGCGTGCTGCGCAGCGCCGTGACCGGCGTCTACACGGCCACGCCGGCCACGCCCAAGAGCGAAGCCAAGGCCTCGTAGCCGGCCGTCGTCAGGGAATAGACAAGCACTCTCATGGAACGCTCTTGGTGGTGGAAGGCGGCCCTTTACGCGGTCGTCACTGTGCTGGCCGTCCTGTACTTGATTCCGACGGTCGTCCCCGAAAATAAGCAGCCCGCTTTCATCCGGAACCATTTCCAGAAGCGGATCCAGCTCGGGTTGGACCTGCAGGGCGGCCTGCACCTCGTTTACGAGGTCAACGTCGACAAGGCCGTGGCCGGCAAGGTCGACCGGCTGGCCTCCGACATCGAGGACCGCCTCCACAAGGACAAGGGCGCCAACGACGTCAACGTCAACCGCGAGGGGCGTGACGACATCATCTTCACGTTCAAGCCGGCCAGCGACGAGACCAAGCTGGACGAAGCGATCCTCAAGGACTATCGCAAGGCGCTGGACGTGGTCAGCCGCGACGCCACCACCGGCGTGGTGCGCCTGCGCCTCGACCCCGATCAGGTCGAAGAGGTGCGCGACTACGCGCTCCGCCAGGGGATCGAGACCATTCGCGGCCGCGTCGACAAGTTCGGCGTCGCCGAGCCGACCATCATCAAGAAGGGGACCGACATCATCGTCGAGCTCCCCGGCCTGAAGTCGGCCGACTTCGAGCGGATCAAGTCGATCATCGGGCGCACCGCGCAGCTCGAGTTCAAGATCGTCGACGACGGCTCGGAGTACATGCGCAAGGTGGCCGCCTCGGTGCCGAAGAACTCGGGCATCGACGTGGTGCCGGAGTCCTGGACCGAGAAGGACACCGGCAAGGCGCACGAGGACGTCTACCTGCGGTCGAAGAGCCGCGACGCCCTGCAGAAGTTCTTCGCCGGCCTGACCGGCGACCTGGCCGTCCCCCCCGACCACGAGATCGGGTACGAAGAGGTCCAGGGGCGCAACGAGAGCGGCAACGCCACGCCCGACCGCTACTGGCGGACGTACTTCATGCACAAGCGGGCCGCGCTGACCGGCGAGTATCTGGCCAACGCCGACCAGACGTGGGACCAGCAGACCGGCCGGCCCGAGGTCTCGTTCGAGTTCGACCGCCAGGGCGCCGCCATCTCCGAGCGGATGACCGGCGACAACATCGGCCGCAAGATGGCCATCCTGCTGGACGACAAGATCAACAGCGCACCGGTCATCGAGGGGCGCATCGGGGCGCGCGGCCGCATCACGCTGGGCGGGTTCGGCGACCCCTTCGCGCTTCAGCAGGAAGCCAAGGACCTGGTGGCCGTGCTCCGCTCGGGCGCGCTGCCGGCGCCGCTGCGCAAGACCTTCGAGACGCAGGTCGGCCCGACCATGGGTCGCGACGCCATCAAGAAGGCGAAGGACTCGATGTACATCGGCGCGGCGGCCGTCGTGCTGTTCATGGTCATCTACTATCGGCTGTCCGGCATCATCGCGGTGGTCGCGATGATCCTGAACATGCTCTACATGGTGGCCATCCTGGCGGCCTTCGAGGCCTCGCTGACGCTGCCCGGAATCGCCGGTCTGGTGCTGACCATCGGCATGGCCGTGGACGCCAACATCATCATCTACGAGCGCATCCGCGAGGAGTTACGCCTCGGCAAATCGGTCCGCACCGCCGTGGACGCCGGGTTCTCACGCGCCTTTTGGACCGTGTTCGACGCGCACGTGACCAACTTCGTGGCCGGCGTCGTCCTTTACTCGTACGGCTCGGGGCCCATCCGCGGGTTCGCGGTCACGCTGCTGGTCGGCATCATCACCAACCTTTTCACGTCCTACTGGCTGTCGCACTGGATCTTCGACGGTGTGGTGGGCCGCCGGGGCGCCGCTCGCGCCACGCTGTCAATCTGAGGATCGGTCATGGCGGCCCAAGGAACAGCAAAGCACGAACAACGGTTCTTCGAGATCATCAAGCCGGGCTCGAACTACGAGTTCATCGGCAACCAGAAGTACTGGATCGGCCTGTCGATCGTCCTCGTCGCGCTGACGATCGTGATGCTTCCGCTCAACGCCTACGTCTTCAAGAGCCGCGGGCACATGCTGAACTGGGGTGTCGACTTCCGGGGCGGCAGCGAGATCGTCATCGAGTTCTCGAAGCCCGTCGACGCCGGCGAGGTCCGCAAGACGCTGTCGGACATCGGGTTCGCCGACGCCGACGTGGTCAAGTACGTCGACCCCACCCACCAGCACCCCTACAACTTCATGATCCGGGTCGGCGCCGTCTCGGTCGTCTCCGAGCAGCAGGCCAAGCAGATCCACGAGTCGCTGGGCAAGATGGGCGACGCCACCCTCAAGCGCTTCGAGTGGTCCGAGGGCGGCGACAAGGTCTACCTGCGCTACGACAAGCCCGTCGAACCGGCGGCGCTGGGCTCGGCGTTGAAGGCCATCGGCATCAACAGCAACCAGATCCAGCCTTTCGGCCGCGCCGACGAGAACACGTACGAAGTGACGCTGGTCGGCCTGGACACCGAGATCCGGCACGCGCTGGACGCCAAGCTGGGCGCCGGGGCCGTGGCGGCCATCCCCTCGGTCGAATCGGTGGGCGCCAAGGCCGGCAAGCAGCTTCAGATCGACGGGGCGCGGTCGCTGATCTACGCCATCTTGCTGATCATGGTGTACATCGCGTTCCGGTTCGACCTGCGGTACGGGCCGGGCACGGTGGTCGCGCTGTTGCACGACGCGGTCATCACCGTCGGCGCGTTCGCCATCACCTACAAAGAGTTTTCGCTGACTACCGTGGCGGCGGTGCTGACCATCATCGGCTATTCGATGAACGACACGGTCGTGGTGTTCGACCGCATCCGCGAGAACGCGCAACGGCTGCGGGATCGGCGGTTCGACCGGGTGGTCAACCAGTCCATCAACGAGACGTTGTCCCGCACCATCTGGACCAGCGCGACGGTGTTCTTCGTGACGCTGGCGATGAACGTGTTTGGCGTCGGCGTCATTCGGGACTTCGCGTTCGCGATGAACGTCGGCGTCATCGTGGGGACCTACTCCTCGATCTTCATCGCCAGTCCGATCCTGATCTGGCTGAACGACAGGTACATGGCCAGTCAGAAGCGCGAGCAGGCGACCGGGCGGAACGCTCGTCGCGGCAAGCGCGACGACGACGACGTCGAACCCGAGGTGTAGGACCGGCGGCGCACGGCCGGCGGCGACCGGTCGCGCCGGGCCCGGGCGCGCCGCGCCGGGACGCCGCTGCTTTTCGTGTCCGCCGGTGAGTTATCCACAGGAGGCGGTGGTACGGTGGCCGCGTGATCGTGTGGCGCGCCCCTGCGGTGGATGACGAACGGGTAGCGGCGCTGGCGGCGGAAGCGAACTTGAGGCCGCTGACGGCCCGGGTGCTGGCGGGCCGCGGGATCGTGCGGGCCGACCTGGCGTCCAGGTTTCTCGATCCGCGGCTGGCGGATTTGCGGCGGCCCGACGGGATGGCCGACCTGGGGCGGGCCATCGAACGGTTGGTGGCGGCGCTGGGCGCCGCCGAGACCATCGGGGTGTTCGGGGATTACGACGTCGACGGAGTGACGACGGCGGCGACGCTGACGGCGGCCTTGCGGGCGTTCGGCGGCCGGGTCATCGCTCGCGCCGCCAGCCGCCAGGCCGGCTACGGGGTGGGCGTGGACGACGTGGCGCGCTTCGCGGCCGAGGGGTGCCGGGTGCTGGTGACGGGCGACTGCGGGACCAGCGATCACGAGGCGCTGCGGGCCGCGCGCGACAAGGGGCTCGACGTCATCGTCATCGACCATCACGAGCTGCCGGCCGCCGAAACGCCCGCCTACGCGATGATCAACTCGCGACGCGCCGACGACGCGTTTCCGTTCAAGGGGCTGGCTTCGTGCGGGGTGGCGTTCTATCTGGCCGCCGCGCTGCGGACGCGGCTGGGCTCGACCTTCGACGCGCGGGAGCTGCTGGACCTGGTGGCGCTGGGAACCATCGCCGACCTGGTGCCGCTCACCGACGAAAACCGAATCTTGGTCGCCGCCGGACTGAAGGTGCTGTCGGCGCGCAAGCGGCCCGGCTTGGCGGCGCTGGCCGTGCGGGCCGAGCTGACCGAGGGGCCCATCACCGCGCACCAGGCGGCGTTCCGGCTCACGCCGCGGCTCAACGCCGCCGGGCGCCTGGGCGAGGCGCAGCTGGCGCTGGATCTGCTGCTGGCCACCCCGGCGGACGCCGACCGGCTGGCGGCGGCCATCGACGAGCAAAACACCGAGCGGCAGCGCATCCAGGAGCTGGTCTGGATGGAGGCGCGCGCCCAGGCGGCCGAACAGGTCGACGCGCCGGCGCTGGTCGTGGGCGCCGAAGGATGGCACCACGGCGTGGTCGGGATCGTCGCGGCGCGGCTGGTCGACGACTTCGGCCGCCCGGCCGTCGCGATCGGGTTCAAGAACGGCGAAGGGCGCGGCTCCGCCCGGACCGTCGCCGGCGTGAACCTGTTCGACGCGCTGGGCGCCTGCGGGGAGCACCTGACCCGCTTCGGTGGTCACGCCGGCGCCGCCGGGTTGAGCATGGCGCGCGACCGGCTGGAGGGGTTCCGGGCCGCGTTCGCCGCCGAGGCCGCGCGGCAGCTGGCCGGCCGCCCGCCCGTCGCCGTCGAGGTCGACGCCGAGGTGGCGCTGGGTGATCTGGACGTCGCGTTCGCCGAGGAGCTGGCCCGCCTGGGTCCGTTCGGTGCCGCCAACCGCGAGCCGTTGTTCGCGCTGCGGGGTGTCGTGGCGCGGGCGACGCGCGTGGTCGGCAAAGGCCACCTTCAGCTCACGCTGGACCACCGCGGCGTCCTGGGCGAAGCGATCGCGTTCGGCTTGGGCGGCGCGGATCCCGGCGCCGGGGCCGTCCTGGACGTGGTCGCGACGGCCGAGCTCGACACCTTTCGTGGCGCGCGGCGCGCCCGGCTGCGGGTCACCAAACTCGCCCGAAGGCCGAACGGCGACTAAGATCCACGCCTCGTGTCTTCCGCTTCGTCCGAGCCCCCGCCCGGGATAGGTCCCGAGCGCGCCAATCCCCCCGATGCGCCGACGCGGCCACCGCCGCGGCCCGCGGGGGTGCGCAACGCGCTGCTGGCACGGATGAACCCGCGCGAGCGCAGCTACTGGCAGCTGGTCCCGCGCAAGAACTTCCGGCTGGCGCTGTTGCTGTTGCTGTTGATCGTGGGGGTCGTCGCGCTGAAGCGGAGCGGGGCGATGTCGTTCAGCCACATGTTCGACCAGTTCGCGCCGCCGGTGCGATCCGCAAAGACCGGAGCGAGCTTCCAGCACCTGGAAGTCAGGCCCGCTCCGGCCCAACGATTAGATAGGAGCCCTGGCCGGGTTGCCGGGACCTCCCGCGACGACTCGGCCGGACGAGGCGCGGCTCCGTCCACGCGCCCCTGAAATGAGTCTCACCGGCCAGCCCATCGCGTGGGCAATTTTTGCCGTGGTGGTGGCCGGGATGCTGGCCATCGACCTCGGCATCTTCCACCGGAAGGCGCACGTGGTCCGCGGGCGCGAGGCGGCGGTCTGGTCGGTGGTCTGGATCGCGCTGGCCCTGACGTTCAACCTGGGCATCTACCTTTACTCGGGCGCCAACCGCGGCCTGGAGTTTTTTCAGGCCTGGCTGATCGAGAAGGCGCTCTCCGTCGACAACCTGTTCGTGTTTCTCGCGGCGTTCTCGTACTTCGCGGTTCCCGAGCACCTTCAGCACCGGGTGCTGTTCTGGGGAATCCTGGGCGCGCTCCTCACGCGCGGCGCCTTCATCGCCGTCGGCGCGGCGCTGCTGGCGACGTTTCACTGGGTGACCTACATCTTCGGCGCGTTCCTGCTGCTGACCGGCGGCCGCCTGCTGTTCGGCGGAGACGACGACGTTCGCCCCGAGAGCAACCCGGTGTTGAGGTTGTTCCGCCGCTTCGTCCGGACCACGCCCGACTACGACGGCCCGCGCTTCTTCGTCCGCCGCGAGGGGCTGCTCTACGCCACGCCGCTGCTGATGGTGCTGGTGGTGATCGAGGCCAGCGACGTGGTGTTCGCCGTCGATTCGATCCCGGCGGTGTTCGGGGTGACGCGCGACGTGTTCATCGTCTACACGTCGAACATCTTCGCCGTGCTGGGCTTGCGCGCGCTCTGCTTCCTGGTGGCGCGCCTCGTGCGCCGGCTGCGTTATCTGAAGCCGGCGCTGGCGCTGGTGCTGGCCTTCGTCGGCGCCAAGATGCTGATCGGCGACAAGGTCCACATCTCGGACCTGGTCTCGCTGGGCGTGGTGGCCGGCCTCATCCTGGCCGCCGCGCTGCTGTCGCTGGTGCTGCCCTCGCGAGAAAAGTAGCCGGCCGGCGGCTCCCCGCCCGGCGCCGGCGACCCCTCAGATGCGCTGGTGCGTGAGGCAGGGGAGGGCGGCGCGGACCTGGTCCTGGTAGGCGAAATCCAGGCGGGCCAGCGCGAAGCCGTCGTGATCGCCGCACTCGGCGAGGACGGCGCCCCAGGGATCGGCGACCAGGGCGTGGCCGTAGCTGGCGCGGTTGGGGCCGTGGGCGCCGAACTGGGCGGGCGCCATGACGAAGACCTGGTTTTCGATGGCCCGGGCCCGCAGGAGCGTGTGCCAGTGGTCCTTGCCGGTTTGCAGCGTGAACGCGGAGGGGACGGCGACGACGCGCGCGCCCCGAGCGGTCAGCGCGCGATAGAGCTCTGGAAAGCGCAGGTCGTAGCAGATGCTGAGCCCCAGCCCGCCCCAGGGAGTCTCGGCGACGACCACCTCGCTGCCGGGCTCGATCGACTCCGACTCGCGGAAGCGGCGGCCGCCCGGCACGTCGACGTCGAAGAGGTGGATCTTCCGGTAGACGGCCGCCAGCGTTCCCGTCGGATCCAGCAGGACGGCGCTGTTGCGAATCAGCCGGCCGGCCGCCCGCTCGGGGAAGCCCCCCAGCAGCAACCAGGCCCCGGTGCCGCGGGCCAGCTCCTGCATGGCGTGCAGAATCGGGCCGGCCTGGCCCGGCTGCTCGCCGCGCGCCGGCAGGGCCTCCGCCAGGGCCAGCCGGTGATCGTTGTCGTTTCCCAGATAGGCGAAGTTTTCGGGCAGCCCGATCAGCAGCGCCCCGGCCCCCGCGGCCTCCCGGACCAGCTCTCTCGCACGCGCGAGATTGCTGTCGACGTTCTCCGTCGAGGTCATCTGCACCGCGGCGACCACCAGGTCCGACATGGAGGCAAGCCTAGCACCGCGGCTTGCACACCTGAACCGAAAGTGCCGGAATCCTTGGGTTTAGGCTTCTCCGCGCTTGTTGCGCCCTCCCCAACAGCGTGTTATAAAACCCGGCCTCGAAGACTGCGTTGCCTCCGTAAAAGGGTGGGCCGCGTGCCCGCCCTTTTTATTTTTCAGACCCCCATCCCCAACCCCATGCGAAAGGACCTCCAAGATTTGTGGCTGCTCGCCGAGCCCTACGTTCGCGATGCTGGCTTCGATCTGATCGAAGTCCAGTTCGGCCGTGAACAGCGGGGCATGGTGCTGCGGCTCTTCATCGATCGTCCGGAAGGGGGCGGTGGGTCAGGGGGGATCAACGTCGACGATTGCGAGCGTGTCAGCCGTGATGTCTCGGCCGCGCTCGACGTGGCCGACAGGATCTCGCAGGCATACCAGTTAGAAGTGAGCTCGCCTGGGCTTGACCGGCCCCTGAGGCGAGAGCGGGACTTTGCGCGGTTTGCGGGAGAGAGCGCACGTATTCGGCTCACCGAGGGTGTCGAGGGGCGGCGCAACTTCACCGGGACAATCCGCGGGGCCAAGGACGGCCGCGTGGAGATCGCTTGTGACGGCCGGTCTTACGAGCTCCCCATCGACGACATCACGCGCGCAAACCTGATCCCGAACTGGGACAAGGAGTTCGCGCGCAAGGATGATCGGGAGGGGGCCGCTGGCGACGCGACGCTCGCCAGTATTGAAAACGGAGCGCTTCATGAGTGAAGGTGCCGCACTCGGCCTGGTCCTCGATCAGGTCTCCAAGGACAAGAACATCGACCGGGCCGTGCTGGTCGAGACGCTCGAGCAGGCGATCCTGACCGCCGCCAAGCGTGCGTTCGGCATGCAGCGCGAGATGGAAGCCAAGTTCAACGAGGAGACCGGCCGCGTCGACCTCTTCCAGATCATCGTCATCGTCGAACAGATCGCCCCCGGCAACGAGGGCAAAGAGGTGCTGCTATCGGACGCGCAGCGCTTCGGCCTCAAGGCCGACCCGGGCGACGAGCTGCTGTTCCAGATCTTCTACGACGAGAAGGATCAGGCCAAGGCCGAGGAGCAGGACGCCAAGTACGGCGAGCTCCTCAAGCTCAATCGGGCCTGGAAGGGGTTCGGGCGCATCGCCGCCCAGACCGCCAAGCAGGTCATCTTGCAGCGCGTCCGCGAGGCCGAGCGAGAGAACGTCTTCAACCAGTACCGCGAGCGCAAGGGCGAGCTGATCTCCGGCATCGTGCGCCGCTTCGAACGCGGCAACATCATCGTCGACCTGGGCGGCGCCGAGGCGGTGCTGCCGGTGCGCGAGCAGGTGCCGCGCGAATCCTACCGGGCCGGGGACCGGATCGTCGCCTACGTCGTCGAGATCGACAAGGCGGCGCGCGGGCCGCAGATCATCTTGTCCCGCACCCACAAGGGCCTCTTGGAGAAGCTGTTCGAGATGGAGGTCCCCGAGATCTACGAAAAGATCGTTCGCATCGAGGCTTCGGCCCGCGAGGCGGGCGCGCGCTCGAAGATCGCGGTCAGCTCGCGCGACCGGGACGTCGATCCGGTGGGCGCCTGCGTCGGGATGAAGGGCTCGCGCGTCCAGGCGGTCGTGCAGGAGCTGCGCGGCGAAAAGATCGACATCGTCCCTTACGACGGCGACCCGGTGAAGTTCGTCTGCAACGCCATCGCGCCGGCCGAGGTGTCGCGCGTGCTGATGGACGTCGGCTCGCACACGATGCAGCTCATCGTCCCCGACGAGAAGCTCTCGCTGGCCATCGGCAAGAAGGGACAGAACGTCCGTCTGGCCTCGCAGCTCAGCGGGTGGCGCATCGACATCCACTCGGCGACCAAGGTCAGCGAGATGGAGCAGCGGGCGCGCCAGTCGCTGGCCGCCATCGCGGGCGCCACGCCCGAGATGGCCGAGGCGCTGTTCAAGGCGGGCTGGCGCTCGGCGGCCGAGGTGGCGTCCGCCAAGCCCGACGAGCTGGCGGCGGTGCCGGCGGTGGGCGGCGTGCAGGGCGCGCAGGCCCTGATCGCCAACGCAGCCAACGCGGCCGAGAGCGAGCGCGCCCGCCAGGCCGAGGAGTCGGCCCGAGCCGCCCAGCAGGCGCAGCTCGAACAAGCCGCGCGGCCGGCGACGGAGGCCCCCTGAGCGTGGGGCCGAGCCGCCATGCCGCCGGTTCGAACCTGCGTCGGTTGCCGCCGGCGCGGGCCAGCGGAGGACATGCTTCGCTTGAGCCTCGACGCCGAGGGAACCATCCGGGCGCAATCGCATCGCAAGTGGCCCGGTCGCGGGGCGTCGGTCCATCGGGACGCCGCCTGCATCGAGGCGGCGCAGCGGCCGGGCGTGCTGGCGCGAGCCTTCAAGCGCGCGGTGCACAAGGGTTTGGTCGTGGGGTCAACAATTTCGCAGTCGAGCGCGGTCTCGCATAAATAGGGGACGATCAATGGTTGGAAGCGGATACGACAGAGCAGGAACTCCCGAAGCGCCGGTCGGGCCGCGCGTCCGCGTGTACGAGCTGGCCAAGGACCTGGGCGTGCAGCCGAAGGAGCTGGTCAACAAGGTGCGCGCCATGGCCATCGACGTGGCCAACCACATGTCCCAGATCGAGCCGGCCGACGTCGAGCGCATCCGCCGCGCGGTCGAGCGCGAGCGGCACGAGAGCCTGGTCGAAGAGCGGTTGAACGACGCCGGGTCGGTGATCCGCCGTCGCTCGAAGAACGCGCCGCCGGCGGCCGCGCCCGTGCGGCAGGTGGTGGCGCCCAGCGCTTCGCCGGCCGCCCCC
>JAICYS010000355.1 GCA_025934105.1 Myxococcota bacterium
CGCCGCCCGCGAGCTCGCGAAGGCGGCCGACGCGGGCGCCTCCTGCTCGCCGGCGTCGGCCAGCGCCCGGACCTCGTCCAGCTTCTGGCGCGCGAACGCCAGCCAGGTCCTGAGCTGCGGGTCCAGCCCGGATTCCTGCTCGAGATCGACGGGGACGTGGAGCAGCGAGCTGGCCGGCGCCACCCAGACCCGCTCGGGCCCCAGCGCCCGCACCGCCCGCCGGATGCGCGCGTGCGCGGCGTCGAGGTCGGTGCGCCAGACGTTCCGCCCGTCGACCACGCCCGCCGAGAGCACCGTGCCGGGCGGCAGCTCCGCCAGCACCGGCTCGAGCTGCTCGGGCGCGCGCACCAGATCGACGTGGATCGCCTCGCACCCGGAATGCACGGCCAGGTCCAGGTTGTCGTCCAGCCCATCGAAGTACGCCGCCAGCAGCAGCCGCGGACGCTTCTTCAGGAACGAAAGCCGCCCCAGCGCCCGCCGGTACGCCTCGCGCGAGGCGCCGTCGAGATCCAGCGCCAGCGCCGGCTCGTCCAGCTGGACCCAGGCCACGCCCTCGGCGGCCAAGGTGGCCAGCAGCTCCTCGTAGACGCCGACCAGCCGGTCCAGCGTGCCCGCCGCCGGCGTGGCCGGCTTGCAGAGCCGCAGCAGCGTCACCGGTCCGATCAGCACCGGCCGGACCGCCAGACCGACCGCGCGCGCCTCGGCGAGCTCACCCAGGATCTTGGTGGCGTCCAGGCGAAACGACGGGTCGGCCTCCAGCTCGGGGACGATGTAGTGGTAGTTGGTGTCGAACCACTTGGTCATCTCCAGCGCCGGCAGGTCGGTCCCGCCGGTCTGCAGGCCGCGCGCCATCGCGAACATGCGCGCCAGCGGGTCTTCGACGGCGCGGTAGCGCGCCGGCACGATCCCCACCGCCAGCGCCGCGTCCAGCACCTGGTCGTAGAACGAAAAGTCGTTGCACGGGACGTGATCGATGCCGGCCTCGCGCATGGCCGCCCAGTGGCGGCGGCGCAGCTCGCGCCCGGTCTCTTCCAGCTGCGGCCGCGTCACGCTTCCCGACCAGAAGCCCTCCAGCGCGCGCTTCAACTCGCGGCGCGCGCCGATCCGCGGATATCCCAAACAGGTCGCCAACATCGGTCTCTCCTCGTCTCGCCCCCTCGGGCGTGAAGCCGCCGCGCGGGCAGACGGAGAGCCGAACGACGACGGCCGTTCGGACCCACCGGCCTCCCGCGAGGCGACGGATGAACCGCCGCCGGATGTCTCCCGGTGACGGCCGCTGGCAGGTCTTCGGGCTCACGAGCAGGTCGGCTTGCGCCGCTTTCCTTCGCCCGCCGCTTCCCGGCCCGGAGGACCAGTGCAGGTGACGGGCGTCGTTCTCGCTGACCGCTGCGGGGCAGCCCCGGATTTGCACCGGGTTCCCTTTTCAGCTCCGGGCCGAAACCCGGAGCACCAGCAGGTCCGCAGGATTGCCGCGCCGCGCGGCGATTGTCAACCCGTCCGGCGGCTCGACGAGCCGCGCGTCGAACGGCGCCAAGGACACCGCGCAGCACCGACGTGGCCGGGCTGACCGGTCTCGTGATGCCGGCCAGCGGTGGCCTCCACGGATGCGCCGCCACGACGGCGGCTGCGGTATCCTGCTGGGGCTCGAACGACTCCGGCCAGCTCGGCGACGGCACCCCGGCGGACCGTCCGACGCCGGTGCCGGCCGCGGGCGTGCAGCTTTGACCGTCCCGTCCCCCCGACCTCGCGTCGGCGAGAAAGGCATCGATCCACGATGGACCACCTGA
Organism: Myxococcota bacterium; assembly: GCA_025934105.1. Taxonomy (GTDB): domain Bacteria; phylum Myxococcota_A; class Polyangia; order Fen-1088; family Fen-1088; genus JADGRB01. The sequence continues at coordinate 1,788 of JAICYS010000355.1, forward strand.
ACCGAAGCCACATCGCGCGAACCCTGGCCCTCGCCTCTTGCCTGGCGCTGGGCGCCGCCTGCTCGTCGTCGTCGCCGCCCAGCACCACCGGCGGAACCGGCGGCAGCGCGACCGGCACCGGCGGCGCCAGCAGCGGCACCGGCGGCAGCACGCCCGGCAGCGGCGGTTCGGCGACCGGCACGGGCGGCGGGGCGCCGAGCACCGGCGGCGCCGCCGGCGGGACCGTCGGCAGCGGCGGATCGCCCGGCAGCGGCGGATCGCCCGGCAGCGGCGGCGCCGGGAACAGCAGCGGCGGGGCCGGAGGCAGCGGCGGCCATGCGACGGGCGGGGCCGGAGGCAGCGGCAACATGGCCGGCACCAGCGGCTCGGGCGGCGCGGCCGGCACCTCCGGCGGAAGCTGCAAATACAAGCTGTGCGAGGACTTCGAATCCAGCACCGCCGGATCGATCCCCACCGGCTGGACCAGCTTCCAGGGGTACAACAACAAGATCGGCGCCGCCGACGAGGCGGTGGCCACGGACGCCGCCCACTCGGGATCGAAGTCGCTGAAGAGCGTCGCGGCGTCGCAAGGGACCAGCCGCGTGCAAAAAGCGCTCAGCGGACTGGGCGCGCTCGCCAACACCCACTGGGGGCGGGTCTTTTACAAGGTCCAAAGCCCCTCGGCCGTCGACAGCGCGCACGTCCTTCACACCACGTTCGTCAGCCTGATGGGCGGCAGCACCGAGGACCGCATCGTCGACACCGTCGAGACGCAGAGCGCCCACACCCACCAGTGGCTGTTCAACACGCCCGACGACAACTGCTGCACCAGCTCGACGTATGACTGGACCTTCGACGACGCCTGGCACTGCGCCGAGTGGTACGTCGACCTCACCACCAAGAGCTACCGCTTCTTTTCGGACGGCACCGAGGTCACTCAGATCGCGTTTTCGAACCGCTCCAGCGCCGAGATGCCGGCCAGCTACGACAAGATCATCCTGGGCGCGACCTATTACCAGCAGGACACGCTGACCGGCCCGTTCACGATGTGGTTCGACGACCTGGCGATCAACGACACCCAGATCGGCTGTCAGTGACGGTCAGCTCGAGCCGCCCAGCAGCTCCGCGATCTCGCGGACGCCGAGGCGGCTCGAGGCCAGCGTCAGCGGGGCCAGCGTCCGGCGCAGGAAGCCGGCCTGGCCCGCGTCGTCGACGTCGGCGAACAGGATGGCAGGCGCGGTGATCCCCTCGGCGCGGAGGCGCCGCAGGATCAGGATCCCCTGCGTCTCGGCCAGGCGCGCGCGCGTGCCGGCGTCCAGCGCCGCCGCCGTCCGCCCCTGCTCGTCGATCAGCCGGTCGGGCGGCGTACGGCGAAAGTCGAGATCCAGCAGCAGCCCGTGAGCGGCGCTGATCGCGGCGCGCGCCGCCGCGTAGTCGGCGGCCGGCACGAAATCGAAGGACTCGCCCAGGAACCGCGCGAAGCGCTGGATGTACTCGCTGCCGTCCTCGCAGACCACGAACCTGCGCCGCGCGTTCATGACGGAAAGCAGGCCCCGATCAGCTTGGTGACGGCGCCGGCTTCCGGCCGCACCACCAGATGCCCGCGCCATTCGCGGACGGCATCGCGCACGATGGCCAGGCCACGGCCGCTCTCGCGCGTCTCGATGGCTTCCAGCGTCGGCGCCGCGGGCGCGGAGTCGCCGACGAACAGGCTGACCAGCGGCCGGCCGGTCACATCGCGCTCGCGATCCAGGCGGACCACGACCCGGGCGTCGGACTGCTGCGCGACCGCCGCCTCCGCGTTCCGCAGCAGGTTGGCGAAGATGGCCCCCAGCGCCGGTTCGGCGACCGGAAAATCCAGCCGCAGATCGGCCAGCGACAGGCCGGGGGCGGTCCAGGGCAGCCCGGCGCGCCGGGTGGCCGCCTCGACGCCGGCGATCCAGGACGACAGCACCGCCGCGTCCAGGCGGGTGCGCGGGCCCCGCTCCAGCAGCGCCGCCAGCCGGTCGGCGTGTTCCCCGCGCAGGCGGCCGTCGATGGCCAGCAGCTCGCCGTCCCCGGCCGCGCCTGGCCGCGCCAGGAGTTGCTCGGCGCGCGCCAGGTCCGCCACCAGCGGGCCGAAGGTCGGGTCGCGTTCGACGGTCTTCAGCGTCACCCCCGCGCCCCGCCCCGCCTGCGCGAGCTTCTCGTAAAGGGCCGCCACCACCTGCGACGTCGGGCGCGGCTCGATCATCGCCCGCAGCACCTGCGCGCGCTCGACCTGGGGATCCGCCACCGCGCCCAGCACGCCGGCCCGGTGCTTGAGCACGTCGTGGCGCAGCTCGGCGATGGCGCGCGCCACCTCCGGGAACAGCTCGGGGCGGCGCCCCAGCGCGGCCGACACGGACTTGCCCCGCCAGCGCCGCCGCGACAGCGCCAGCAGCGCCAGCGCGACCGCCACCCCGGCGCCCAGCTCGATCCGCCGCCGCCGCAACCGGCGCGCCTCGGCGCTGGCGCGCCGCCCGTCGGCCAGCGCCACCGCGCGGGCCCGGGCGGCCGGGACCCAGGTGTCGGCCGGGCCGGTGGC
>JAICYS010000274.1 GCA_025934105.1 Myxococcota bacterium
GCCGATCAGCGGGCCCGCACAGGCCCGCTGGCCGGCGGAGCCATCATCGGAGCCACGGCGTCCAACGCCGCCGCCGGAGGAGCACTCTACGCGGCGACTTGAAATCGACATCTTAGGCGGCAACTACCTTGACACTCACCGTGCCTCACCACGCACGCCGAGTCGCTCGCCGCCACCATCGCGGGTCTTACGCGCCGGCCCGCTGTTCACCTCGAGAAGGTGGACGGCGAAACGCGCGTGGTCGACTCCGAGACGTCTCCTGAGGACGAGTAGGGCGGGCTGGCGCAGGGGACCTGGCTAACCACCCTCCTTCGATGAAGGATCGTCGATGTCCGAGGGAGTCCTCCGCCACTTCCCTTTCTTTGCGTAGATAGTCCGCTGGACGGTCATCTGTCGGAACTCATTGGAAGGCGCGCCGGTCGGCGACATGACGGGCGTCGCCTCGTTAGCGAAGCGGACTATGTTTTTGGCGACGTCGCTCATCTCAGGTAGCTCTTCCTCCTCGCGCCGACGTCGGCGTTCTTCATGCGCCGACTTCTTCCGCTCGGCCTCGCCGTCCTCGAGGTCGATCATCCACTCGTGCCACAAGTCGCGGACGACACGCGGCGGAACTTCTAGCTCCTCGACGATCTCACGCAGTTCGCGCCCGCGGTCGAAGAGGTAGAAGACGCGGGCAGCGAGTCGGCCTTCGGGCAGCGGCGGCGCCGGCAGCGGCTGGGCGGCCATACGCGCGGTCTTCAGCTCGGCGACCTCGGTCGGGTCGAACAACCTCGAGGACAATCCGGCCATCTGGAAATGGAGCGGTTCATGAGCGAGCGGCCGACCGAGCTGACCTTGCGGGTGGTGGCCCCGGCCACGGCAACGGCCGGGCTGCCTCTGTTCGTCGAGGTGACGCTGGCGAACGACACCGAGGGGAGCGACTACTACGGGCTGATGCCGTGCGATCCCTGGTCACCGCCCTTCCCCGTCGAGTTCACCTTCAGCGGGGAAGGAGGGGACGTTCGTCTTCCGGCGCGCTCCGGTGCGTCGACCGGCGCGACGCTGGCCGGTTTCGATCTGTCACCCGCCGACGCGCGCACCTTCGTGCTGGACCTGTCGCTGCTGGGAACCGAGGTGCCGCCCGGTGTGTGGCGGCTGGCGGCCCGCTGGGTCATGCGCCACGAGCAGCCGCGATCGCCCGAGGTCACGATCACTGTCAAGGATGCCGACGCCCCCGACCAGCCGCTGCTGCGGCGATCGTGGGCGGAGCTGGTCCTCGACCGGAACGCGGGGGAAGATGAGGCTCTGCGTCGTTTGTCCGACCCGGCGCGCCGAGCCCTTTTGCCGTACCTGATTCTTCACGAGGCGGTTCATGGACCTCAGCCCCTCTCGCAGTTCTCGAGCGACGTTCTCTCGTCGGCGTACCTTCCCCCGACCTGGGCCAGCGAGGCCGGTGTTTTGACATACGAGCTCCTGTCCGCGCGCGCGGCGCCCGACGTGGCGGCGCGACGGGCGGCCCTTCTCGTGCGCTGGCCAGGGGTGGCATTCCGGCTGGAGGAGATCGATCGGGGCGCGGGCCTGCTCACCCGGTGGCGCGAGGCGTACCGATGAAGTGGCTGGTCGTTCTGCTCCTGGGCGCGGTCAGCGCCTGTCGGTACGCGGTTCCCGAGGCGAGAGGGGCGGCGCCGCAGCGCCAAGCCGACGCCGGGCCCGCCGATGCGGCAGTCAACGAGCCCCATGCGGAGTCGTTCGGGCATTCGCTGATCGGCCTCACCCGCAAGCAACTCCTGGCGCGCCCCGGACGCCAACCAGGAAGGAACGCAACCGATGGATCTATCAGCCCGACCAGCCGGGTTGCCACGACGTCATCTCCCTGGAGGTCGTCAGCTTTGACGGCGATCGGGTCGCGCGCGTGACGATGGAACGTCACCGGACGATGAAAGAATGCGGCGTCCGGCCGGGCGTCCGGTGACAGCTCCTCCTGGGCTTCCGGCGTTATCCCGAGATCATGTCCTCATCCCCGGGCACGGGTGGATCAGGCCGGTCGCCGCCTGGCGCGCCGGCGCCGCAGAGCGCGCGCGGGCGCTGAGCTGGATTGAAAGCGCTGCGCTCCTGGACCGCGTGCGTCGGGAAGGCGATCGGAAGGTCCTGCTCGCCCTACACCGGGCAGCAACCGGGCTCGAGCTGTGGGCGCCCGGCCGGGTGCGCGACGTATCGCTGATGGCGGCCAACGAAGCGGGGGTCGCCGGTGGCGAGTTGTTGTTGTTGCTGCGTGAGGGCCCCGATGGCGCGCCTGGCGGCACGTCGATTCAGAGTGCTGAGCACGCGTTGATCGAAGCTGTTACGTCGGAATGTGACGTTCCAGGGGCAGCGGTACGTCTTCGCGCTCGCAGAGCGCTGGTCGGGCCGGGACAGCTTGCCCGAGTATGTCGCCATGCGCGCCGAAGCCGCACGCGATCTGGCTGTCCGGATGAAGGCCGCGCTGGCGCGCACGCCCGCAGAGCACGTCGCCTGGCAAAACCTGGCGGCCGCACTGGGGGACCGCTGGAGTGGCCGCGGCATTCTGCTGTTGCGATACAGGCCAGCGTTCAGCCTACCGAAGCCCCGCGTGGCAGCCGAGTCGGTGACCCCCTCCCAGTTTGCGCCCAAGGTCGCCGAGCGCGACTGGATCGAGCTGCAGCTGCAGTGGGACGACGGCACTCCATTCGACGGCGACTTTGTGCTCACGCTGCCCGGCGGCAGGACCACCGGAGGGCCGCCCGACGACGGTGGCCTGGTGCGCGTCGACGGTCTCGACTCAGGCAACTGTAAACTGACCTTCCCGGACCAGAGGTTGCTTCCATCGGTTGCTTCGGATCGGAATTGGGCTTGGGCATGGCTCCTCCGGTGGACGTAGGGGTTCACGGGGTTCCTCGGCACCGAACTGATCAAAAGGCACCCGCGCAAGGCGGCGGGACAGCGCTCGACCGGCCCGAAGGACTTCCCGCCGGGGAAGGCGGGGTGGGCGCTGCGCGACGCGGAGGCGGTGGTGCGCAGCGCACGAGAGCAAGGTGCCCACGTCGGCGCCTTCGTCGAACGATTGCTCGGCGGCCCGGTGCCGTGGATCAAACTGCGGCAGGCATGCAGCCTCTTGCGCCTGTGCCAGCGCTACGGCCACCATCGCGTGAGGGCCCTCTGCGCACGCGCGCTGGCCTTCGAGGTGATCGACGTGCGGCGCATCCAGGGCATGCTCAAAGATGCCCTTCTCCGAGGCCGCTCATGTAGAAACCAGGCCGACGCGGGCGCCGATGACAGTGGATGCCGCCGACGCGCGACGGCCCGCCGGCGAGCGTCGGCGGATCGCCCCTGGTGCTACGGCTCGTGCAGCAGGGACAGAAGCTGTCCGTTCAGGTCGGTCCGGTACCCGCGCTTGGCGATCGCGAACGGCTGGTGAATCTTGAGGACGCCGAACTCCCCGCTGCGGAGGCGGCGGGTGATCTCGGCCTTCTCGTTGGCGATGAAGGCGTCGCGGTCGGTCGGGAACACCAGAAACTCTGCGTCGAAGAATCCCTGGTTCATGTCGTAGTCGTCGGCTCGACTGGAGAACTGCGGCGTGACCAGCGCCGAGCAGGCGACCTTGGCGTCGCGGGGAAGAACGGCGTCGATGTCCCGGATCGCCTCATGGCGCCGGCGGGACATGTCGTCGATTCCGAAGCGGAACGGCCGCGGGCCGGCCATGGCGGTATGGTGCTGCAGGACAGCCCCGAACTGATAGCTGACCGGAAGCGCGGCGGCGACCAGCGCGGCCATCGCAACGACGCGAAAGTGATTGCCGGGCGGGCGCCGTCGCTCGACCCAGGCCACGCCGAGCGCGATACCGGGCATCATGAACGCGATCCAGTGCGGGCTGTACTGGAAGGCGATGCTGTAGACCGGCTGATAGTTGGGAGCGAGCACCGTGAACAGAAAACCCGGCACCGCCAACCAGAGCCAGATCGGTCGCCGCAGCGCCAGGAAGGCGGTCGGCAGCAGGATCTGCAGCAGGTAGACGAGCTTGTCTTCCTTGAGCAAGGTCGACAGCGTGAAGGCGGGGTTGCCCACCAGTGTCTTCAGCACGCCAAGGAAGGTGGTGTCGTCGGGGGGGAACAGGCCGTTGTAGATGAACGTGAAGGTCTCTCCGGATGCGCAAAGCGGCATCAGGAAGAACTTGACGACCACGAAGTAGACCGCCCCCACGGCGGCGGTGACGATGCCCGCCCTCGGCCTCTCGCCCGACAGAACCAGGTAACCGCCGAGGATCACCACCCAGACGGAGACGTCTTCGCGGGTGAGCAGCGTCAGCGCGACGAAGACCGCTCCCCAACCGAATCGGCCTTGCTCCAGGAACAGCCAGGCGGTGAAGAGGAGCGGCAGTCCGAACAGGACGAAGTGAAACTCGAAAATGTTCGCGCCGTGGATCGCGGGGTGCAGAAGGTAGGCGAGCGCGATCAGCGCCGATGCCCACGGTCCAACCCGCCGCCGGCAGAGAAAATACAGAGGGATCGCGGCGGCGCCCGTGAACAGGGACTGCAGGACCAGGATCGTCTCCGCCCGCTGGAAGAAGAAGTAGATCGGCAGGAGGGCGTACACCAGGAAGTCGGCGTGGCGTCCGAAGTGCGACGGCCCGTTCGGCCCCAGGGTGGGTGACGCCTTCAGGAAGGCGCCGTGCAGCGAATTCCAGAAGATGTTGTTTTTGATGCCAAGATCGAATCCCGACCAGACGCCGTAATGAAAGGCGATGGTGTAATACGAGAAGATGACCACGTAGGCCGCCGCCGCCGCCACGACCAAGGCCAGTGGCACCCGCCGCGTCCAGGGGGGCAGCGCGATCACGCGGCGCCGGATGCGCGCCGCAAGGCCGCGGGCGTCGGCCGAATCGAGATCCTCGGGCAGGGCTTGCAGGAAAACGCGCACGCTTGTCGCGACGGCCATGCTGAAGAGCGACACGAGAATCAGAAACACCAGCGGCCGCTCTTGCCAGGTGTGCCAGCGAAACAGCATCGGCACGAACCCCACGCAGCAGAGCGGCGCGATTCGCCGGGCGAACAGGTCCAGCCGCGTGGCCGCCCGGGCGTCGTCCCGAGCGCGCGCCAGGTGCGTCGCCCCTGCACCCACGGCCGCAACGCAGCCAGCGATCATGAACCCCAGCAAGAAGCGGCGCCCGCGCGGGCTGATCTGGTTCTCCGTAAGGAAGGGATCGATGCTGGGAATCCACAGCACGACCGCCAGCGCGAAGCCGCAGGACAGCCCGGCCAAGGCCAGCAGCGCCAGCGCGCGAACCACCGTCGACAGCCAGGCCGGCTGTGGGGCAGCGGGCTCCATCGGGGGCTCAGGCATCGCGGGTCCGGGCATCACGCGGTCGAGTCATTGCTCTTCGGCTCGGGAGGGGCCACACGGCCCCTCACTATCTCACGATCGGATGCGCGTTGTACGTTCGCCGGGGCGGCACAAGCAGAACAGGCATGCAGGGCGGAATGATCGGACTGGGAACCCGCCTTGGTGGGCACCTTCTTTGCGCTGGCCGGCGACGTTTCGCCGAGCGGTCTTACCGCCGGAGAATCACGCCGGGACCTGGGGGCCGACAACGGGCCCGAGTTCGTGTCGAGCGCGATCCTGCGCTGGACGACAGCGGCGGGCATCGAGACGACGCACATCGCGCCGGGGAAGCCGTGGCAGAACGGTACCGACGAGAGCTGCAACGGACCCTTCCGCGAGGATTGCCTCAGCGTGGAGTGGTTCCGCACGCGCAGGGAGGCCGCGGCGCCATCGAGACGCGTAGCTGTCCTCGATGTCCGCCGACGAGCGGAACTTACTGGAGTGTCACGGCGAAGGCGTGATCGGTGGTCGGCGAGATCTGATGGGCTGACGTCAGTATGGTGAGCCCGTCTACCACGGTGCTCGCATTGAGCTCGGAGGTCACCTCGCCATTGAGTGGGATGGTCCCAGACATCGCCTTCAGTGCGGACAGGAGTGCCTGGGGAACGGCGCCGGAGCCCGAAGCTCCGGCGAAGGTGCACAGGATCGTCAGCTGGGTGTCACCGCCTGTCTGGACGCCGCCGTAGATTTCGAACTCGATTTGGCCCATCGAGATCGGCACCCAAGTGACCGACAGGTCCTGGGAGGTGTCGATGGAGACGGCGCTGCCGGTGGTCGCCGGCGACGTGAGGACGGGCAGGCCGGGAATGGTGGCCGAGACGTCGAAGGCCGGCACGCTGACCCCATCTCCTCCGTGAAATGTCATGACGCCGCCGGTCCCGAGGGTGACCGCCCCGGGGAAAGCGACCGTGGGGTATCCGAATCCGGTGTACGTGAGAGTCACCGTCGATATCCCGACGGTCGCGGAGATCGGACCGAAATTGCCGTACCCCATGAGCGGGTCACCGACCGGGCCAAGTTGGCAAGAGGTGAACTGGCAGGCGCCGGCTTTCATGGCGGTCGCGCACGTCGACTGCTGGCCGACGCCTGGTTCGGTGACGAACGCCTCCGCCATCACGCTTCCCGAGGGCCCGCCGACGGCGACCAGCTCGATCGGCCCCGCGTCGACTCCGCTGGTCGCGCCGCCCGGTGGGGTGCCTCCTGTGCACGACCCAAAGGTGAGCGCCGCAAAGAAGAGAACGGCATCACGTGTCGAAAACGTTCGGCTGCCGAGTCTGGCGCTCATTCATCACCCCCCGCGGAAGTTGCCCTGCCAAGGCCGACACTCCGCGTCGGCGGCCGCTCTCCTGTCCTCGCTGGGTACTGGCATCCGCAACCCCTCGGAGGGGGCCAGGCATAGTGCCTGAAACGGGGCTGTGCCCAGCGATGGCTGTCTCGCGCATTCCTCAAGAGCCTGGCTAGCGTACTACGTCGCGTGTGGCCCCGCCGGAGTTCTGGAAGCGCGCTCTAGTCCCCTGGACCAAAAGTACTAGGCAAAAGTTGCTGCCGGTGATCTACTGGCGACATGCCGCGAACAGGAAGGCCGAAGGTCCCGTTGATCATCTCGGATGACGAGCGGGAGGAGCTTGTCCGCTTGACGAAGCGGTCGCGGGTCAA
>JAICYS010000246.1 GCA_025934105.1 Myxococcota bacterium
CCGTACGTGTCGTTCACCTTCTTGAAGTGATCGATGTCGAACATGACCAGCGCCAGCGCCGACGAGTGCCGGATGGCGAACGTCAGCTCGCTCTCCAGGCGATCGGTGAAGTATTTCTTGTTGAAGGCTTTGGTCAGCCCGTCGCGCAGGGCCGACTCGTACATCTGCTTCTGGAAGATCTCGTCCAGGTTGTCGTGGTACGTGAACTTCAGAATCGTCGTCGAGCCGACCAGGATCTTGTCGCCGTCGGCCAGCTCTTTTCGATCGACCTTCAGGCCATTGCAAAATGTTCCATTGGTCGAGCCGAGGTCTTCCAGAAAGACCCGATTCCCCTCGACGACCACCTGGGCGTGCTCGCGCGAAATGCCGTCGTCGAGCAAGCGGATGTTGGCCTTCTGACCGCGGCCGATGACCGTCTTTTCGGTCTCGACCTTGTACATTTCACCGACGCTCGCTCCGGCCAGGACGACCAGGTATGCCCGGTCGCGCTTGACGCCCGCGGGCCCCGTCTGGGCTTCGAATATGGTGGTGCGTTCGTCAGCCGCCATTCCGCGCCTTCATCGTAACACAGGCAACGCGTCTAACGAAGCAGCGCGCGGGCGAAACTCGCCAGCCGCGCGCCGGCCTCGCCGAACGGGGCCGCGGCGGCGCAGGCGTCGCCGACCAGCGCCTCCAGCCGGGCGCGGGCCGCCGCCGCGTGCTGGGCATGCTCGGCGTCATCGCGGTCGTCGGCGTGCTGGAAGGCCACGCCGTACGCCTCGCCGTAGCTGGCCAGAGCCGTGACGGACTCCGGTGTCGCACCTCCGACCAGAGCTCCCACCTCCAGCGCGGCGCGGAACAGGGCGGCGGTCTTCTCCGCGTGCAGCACCTCCAGCCCGGCCAGGGTATCGGGAGGCGCTTCGCCCAGGTCGCGCGCCTGGCCCCGCACCATCCCGCGCGCGCCCGCGCCCCGGGCCAGCGCCAGGGCGGCCCGCAGGTAGCGGTCGGGAGCGCCGGCGCGCTCGCCGGCCTCCGCGATCCACTCGAACGCCAGCGTCAGCAACGCATCGCCGGCCAGGATGGCGGTGGCCTCGCCGAACGCCTTGTGGTTGCTGGGCCGGCCGCGACGAAAGTCGTCGTCGTCCATCGCCGGCAGGTCGTCGTGGATCAGCGAATAGCAGTGCACCAGTTCGACCGAGGCCGCCGCCAGCCGCACGTTGTCGTCGATCCCCCGCGCCGTCTCGGCCGCGGCCAGCGCCAGCAGGGGACGGATCCGCTTGCCGGGCGCCAGCAGCGAGTACCGCATGGCTTCGACCAGCCGTCCGGGATCGCCGTCGGCGGGCGGCGCCAGGCGTTGTTCCAGCAGCCGGGCCAGCGCCGCGCGTTGCGTTTCGACCCAGGCGGCCGACGAGTCGGGCAGGGCGGCCATCAGCTCTGATCGAACGGCGTCAGGCGGGGCGCGCCGGCGTTCCCCAGCAAGAGCTCGACCTTCTTCTCGGCGCCGTCGAGGATGGCCGTGCCGCGCCGGCACAAATCCATTCCTTCTTCGAAAGCGCGCAGGCTCTCCTCGAGCGGAAGGTTCCCGCCCTCGAGCCGCTCGACGAGGCCCCGCAGGCGTCCCAAGATTTCTTCGAAGCGCGCCACCTCGATCGACGTGGCCGCGGCCGCCACCGCCGGTTCCGGATCGCTCTTTGTTTCGGCCGCCATGAGCGCTCTGTTGTACCTGGAAGGCCGGGACGGTTCCAGCGCCGAGTGCGGACCAAGCGTTGTATTCTGAGCGTTCAAATGGCGACTGCAGGTGGCGTGAAGCGGAGCTCGGCGGCGGTGCCCGACCCGAAGAGGCATTGGCGCGATTATCTCGAGCGGAAAGGGCTGAAGACCACCCAGCAGCGCGAGGCGATCGTCGACGCGTTCCTGCGATCGTCGGGGCACGTGGCGCTGGAAGACCTGCTGTCGTCCGCGCGCCGCAAGTACCCGCGCGTCGGCCTGGCGACGGTGTATCGGACGGTGAAGCTGCTGGAAGAGGCGGGCATCGCGGCGGCCCGTCACTTCGGCCCCGGCCAGACCTTGTACGAGGTGGCCGAGGGGCGCGCGCATCACGACCACCTGATCTGCGACGCGTGCGGTTTCATCATCGAGTTCGAGAGCGACGAGATCGAACAGCTGCAGGACTCGGCGGCGCGGCGGCTGGGTTTCAACGTGCTTCGCCACCGCCACGAACTGTTCGGGCTGTGCGAGCGGGCGCGAGGCATCGCGGGCGGCTCCTGCCCCGGCCTGGCCGCCGGCCGGCAGCCGAACAGCGGCGCGCCCCCCAGCCGGCGCGGCCGCGTCTAGCGCACCGCCGTCGAAATAGCGTCAACGCCGAGGCCGACAAGCCGCGCTGGACTCGAGGCGCGACGACGAGGAATACCCGCAGGTATTGTGAGGAGAGCCAACGAAGCGTCCGGCGCGGATCGTCGGCCGAACGTGACGCTATTTCGACGGCGGTGCACCAGTTCCAATGCAGTTCACGTTCGCGGTCCGCTTGACCGCCGGCCCACGATCCGGCCGGCTGGCTGCGCCGGCCGGGTAAACTCCGGTCCAGTTCTCGGCCCGGCTTCGGCGTCGGGCCGGCTTGCCGGAGGCCGCTCCGGGCTCCAGCCGGGGCGCCCACCATCCGATCAGTTTCGCGACGGAACCGATGCGGCGCGGTATTGTCGTTGGCCAGGTGCGCAGGTTGCGCGTGCGGACGGAGACCAGGACCCTGGTGCGCCTCGCTTTGGTGGCGGGGGCGCTCCTCTGGGCGCCAGCGGTTTGGGCCGCGCCGGACGACCTGGGCGATCCGCCCCCCTCGCCGGGAGGATCGGGCGCGGGGCCGGTGATTCCGGGAGCCGCGGCCCCTGGTCTGCCACCGGCGCCCGCCGTTCCACGCGCGCCGGCCGGGGTTCGCGCGCCAGCGGCCGCCGCGTCGCCGGCACCGGCCGCCGCGTCGCCAGCGGCGGCGGATTTGCCACCCGCCGCGCCTCCGCCGCCCCCTGCGGAGGAGGCCCCCTCGCTCCCGCCGGCCGCGCCCTCCGGTCCGGTCCCCTGGCCCACCGTCGAGTGGCCGGCGGCGTCCGGCCCGGCGCCGATCCGGACGGCCGGCAGTGAGCCGCGCGGGCCGGCCGCCTCGCCCGCGTCCGAGGAATTCTGCCGCCACACGCGGATTGGCGCCTGGGGCGAGGCGCAGCTCTTCGTCGACGAGTCGTCCAACGCGACCGCCAAGCTGCGCTGGGTGACGTTCTGGCTCGAGCACCGGCCGATCGACTGGCTGCGCGTCGTCGCGGCCGCCCAGATCGAAGACGGGACTCACTTCGGCATGCAGCAGGCGCTGGTCGAGTTGGCGCCGGTGCCGGCGATCGGCCTGCGCGCCGGCCTCATGTTGATGCCGCTGGGGCTGGGCAACCTGCAACCCGAACCGACCGCCGAGCTGGCCGTCGACCGCCCGCTGACCGACCAGCTCATCATCCCGATGATCTGGCGCGAGATGGGGGTGGGGATCTTCGGCGAGGTGGTCCCGGGACTGCGTTACCAGGGCGCTCTGGTCAGCGGGCTCGACGCCAGCGGCTTTTCGCCGGTGGCTCCGCTCTGGGCGGCGCGCGGCGACGGCAACAACCTGGCCGTGCACGACGCGGCGGTGACCGGCCGGCTGGAGCTGGCCGACCTGCCGCCCGGGCTGGTGGTGGGCGCGGCGGGCTACTTCGGGAACGCGGCCCACGCCTTGGCGGACCTTTCGGGCGTGCGCGCCGGCGTCGTGGAAGGCGACCTGCGCTACCGGCGGCACGGGTTCGACCTGCGCGCCGAGTACGCGCGCCTCTACGTCGTGAACTCGTACCTGGTGAACGACTACCTGGGGCTCCTCGGCCAAAGCGCCGTACCGGCGCGGGGCCGCGGTTTCTACCTGGAGCTCGGGTACGACATCCTGCGGCTGGCCGCCCCCGCCGGTAAACAAGAGCTCGAACTGTTCGCGGCCTACGAGAACGTCAACCCGCGCAGTCAGATGTCGCCCTACAACTACAACCCGCCGGCTATTACGGGGCCCGGGCAACTGCCGCCCGAGGCGCCGTCCAGCGCGCGCGGGTTCGTGCGGGGCGGCTTCGACTATCGGCCCCGGCCCGCGGTGGTGCTGAAGGTCGACGTGCAGGTGGCGTTGAACGCGGTGGGGGTCCCCGGCCAGCCGCTGAACCTGGCGGCCGGCGCGTCCGGAACGCCGCGGGTGCTGGGCGCCGACCTCGTCGACGCCGCGCAAGGCGCGACGCGCGTGGGGGCGGCCCTGGCCTTCAGCTTCTGACGCTCACCCGAGGACCGGCGCGCCGGCGGGCGGGCGCGCGCGGGCCGGGTGGGGCGTCGCGCGTCGCGCGGGCCACGCGCCACGCGCAGGCGGCGCTTTCGATCCACCTGGTGGCGCGGGCTGTGGGCCAGGTGAATGCACCGGCGAGGGCCTCCGCGCCGAATTCTCTGCCGGCGATGGTCAGTTCGCGCACTGAAGCGCGAGCACGGTGATGTTGTCCGTGCCACCCGCGGCATTGGCTGCTTCGATCAGGCTGGAGACGGCCATCTCCAGGTCGGGCGCCGCGCGCACCACCTCCAGCAGCTTGGCGTCGTCGACCATGCCCGAAAGCCCGTCCGAGCAGAGCAGGAACGTGTCGCGGTCCTGGATGTCGTGCGCCAGCACGTCGACCTGCACGTGCTCGCGCATCCCCAGCGCCCGGGTGATGACGTTCTTGTGCGGGAATTTTCGCTGCTCGTCCTCGGACATGTTGGGCTTGGCGTCCTTGTAGTCCTCGAGCAGGGAATGGTCGCGCGTCATCTGCTGGATGCTGGCGCCGCGAATCCGGTAGGCACGCGAATCGCCCACGTGCGCGATGTAGAACTTGTCGCCCACCACCTGCCCGCTGACGATGGTGGTCCCCATCCCCTTCAGCTTCATCTCCTTGCTGGCGGCCTGGAAGATGCGCTGGTTGGCCATCTTGATGCCGACCACCAGCCGGTTCTCGACGTAGGAGAGGTGGCGGTCCATCTTGTACGGCCAGGTCGCTTCTTCGTCCTTCGTGCGAGCGTAGAATTCCTGAATCACGTCGGCCGCCATCTTCGACGCGACCTCGCCGGAGGCGTGGCCGCCCATGCCGTCCGCCACCAGAAATAGCTGCTCGTCCTCGATCAACGAGAAGTAGTCCTCGTTGTGGTTGCGCTTGAGGCCGACATCCGTCTTCGCCGCGTAGCGGATGCGCATCGATTCGATCGAGCGTACCGGCGACCCCCGAACGCGTCAATTGCGGGCGCGGGCCCTCCGCCAAGGCCGCTTCGAACCGGGTCGACAATTGATTGACATCCCGATCCGCGGCGGATACGGTACTGCTCAAATGTCTAGTTCCAGGCGCGTTCCGCAGCGGGCGGCCTTGCTCGCCATCGGCGACGAGGTGCTGCGCGGCGAAATCAGCAACACCAACGACGCTTTCATCGCCGAGCGCTTGTTCGAGCTCGGGTTCGAGATCGCCGAACAGGTGGTCGTCTCCGACGATCCGCAGGCGATCCGCGCGGCGCTGGTTCGACTGCGGGCCGAGATGGACATCATCGTCTCGACCGGCGGTCTGGGACCGACCGAAGACGACCGGACGGTCGACACGGTTGCCGAACTGCTGGCCACCGGGACCCACGCCGACGAACCCTCGCTGGAAGCCATGAAAAAGCGCTTCGCCACGCACGGGTTCGAGATGACGCCCAACAATTTGCGGCAGGTGCGCGTCCCCAACGGGGCCGAGGCGTTGCTGAACGCCGCCGGCATCGCGCCCGGTTTCGCCGTCCAGCTGGGCGGCGCCGAGGCCATCTTCCTGCCCGGCGTCCCGCGCGAGATGGAGAAGATCTTCATCGACGAGGTCCTGCCGCGCCTGACGCGCCGGCTGGCCGACATCGGCGGCCCGCCGCCGGCCGTGCGTACCTGGCACCTCTACGGCATGGGCGAGTCGCACATCGACCATCGGCTGGCCGGGATCCTGAACGGCATCGAGGGCGCGACGCTGCACTTCCGGACGTCGGCGCCCGTCAACCACGTGAAGCTGGTGGTGCGGCAAGGGGACGCCGAGGCAGCCAAGGCGGTGGTCGACAAGGTCGACGCCGAGATCCGCAAGCGGATCGGTCCGGGCATCTATGGCGTCGACGGCGAGACCTTCGTGGGTGCGGTCGCCAAGGCGCTACGCGCGCAGGAGGCGACGCTGGCCTTCGCCGAATCCTGCACGGGCGGCCTGGCGGGTGAGCTGATCACGACCGAGGCCGGGGCCAGCAACTTCTTCCGCGGCAGCGTCGTCGCTTATGCCAACGACGTCAAGACCGGCGTCCTGGGGGTCAAGCCCGAGACGATCGCCGACTTCGGCGCGGTCAGCGAGCCGGCCGCGCGCGAGATGGCCGAAGGGGTCAAGCGGGTGTGCGGATCGTCGGTGGCGGTCGCCATCACCGGCGTGGCTGGTCCCGAGGGTGGGGCGCCGGACAAGCCGGTCGGCACCGTCTGCTTCGCGATCTGCGGTCCCGGCACCACGCGCACTTCGACCAAGCTGTTCGCTGGAACCCGCGAGCGGGTGCGGATGGCGGCCGCCTACTACGCGCTGGATCTGGCGCGGCGGTATTTCGATACGCGCAAGCGATGAGCGCGGTCCGCAGCTTCGTCGCGGTCCCGTTGCCGGTGCCGGTCCAGCAAGCGGTGTTCGGGCTGGCCGACGAGTTGGCGGCGGCGCTGCCCGGCGTGCGCTGGTCGCGCAAGGTCGAGAACATGCACGTCACCATCAAGTTCCTGGGGAACGTCGAAGAAGATCGCCTGGCGGCCTTCGGGGCCGATCTGCAGGCGGCGCTGGCGGACGTTCCGGCCTTCGCGATCACCGTTCGTGGGGTGGGGGCATTTCCGTCGCCCGGGCGAGCCAACGTGATCTGGGCGGGGATCGACGATCCGACCGGCGGGCTGCAGCGGACGGCGGCGGTCGTCGAGGCGGTGGCCGGCCGGGTCGGGGTGGGCGAGCGCGAATCGCGGCCGTTCCGGGCCCACGTCACGGCGGGCCGCGCCAAGGCGCCCGTCGACGCGCGCGGCCCGCTGGCGGGGCTGGGCGAGCGCCGGTTCGGGGCCGCCACGGTCGACGCGCTTCACCTTTATGAGAGCCGGCTGGGCGGCGGTCCGGCGGACGCCGGTTCGACCTACGTTTTGCGGCATCGCGCCGCTTTGCTTTCCAACTGACCAGGAGACCACATGGCGACGACGCAGACGACCCCCGAAAAGTCGGACAAGACCGACCTCAAGATCGAGCCCAAGACGGAGGCGAAGGAGCCGGTGCGCGAGCGCGATCCCGCTCGCGACAAGGCCATCGACCTGGCCGTCTCGACGATTGAAAAGCAGTTCGGCAAGGGGAGCATCATGCGCCTCGGCGAGGGGCTGGCCCCGCCGGAGGTCAAGGTCGTCCCGACCGGCTCGCTGGGCCTGGACATCGCGCTCGGCGTGGGCGGCCTGCCGCGCGGCCGCATCATCGAGGTTTACGGGCCGGAGTCGTCCGGCAAGACGACGCTGGCGCTGCACGCGGTGGGCGAGGCGCAAAAGATGGGCGGCATCTGCGCGTTCGTCGACGCCGAGCACGCGCTGGACGTCGGCTACGCGCGCAAGCTGGGCGTGCGCACCGACGATCTGCTGGTGTCGCAGCCCGACTGCGGCGAGCAGGCGCTGGAGATCACCGAGATGCTGGTGCGGTCGGGCGCGGTGGACGTCATCGTCGTGGACTCGGTGGCGGCGCTGACGCCGCGGGCCGAGCTGGAGGGCGAAATGGGCGACGCCCACGTCGGCCTGCAGGCGCGGCTCATGAGCCAGGCGCTGCGCAAG
>JAICYS010000135.1 GCA_025934105.1 Myxococcota bacterium
CGGACGGAGGTTGGCGGGCGCACCTCGGCGCGCCGACGACGGTGGGCGGATGTTATGTGGGCGGACGTTGGGGGGGGCGGACGTTGGGGGGGGGCGGACGCTCTCGCCCAACTTGCGGGTGTCCTCGCCCTTGCCGAACGCCCGGGCCGATGCATGCTGGGGCGCGGAGGCCAGCATGGCGGAGGACCAGTCGAAACCGCGGGTGGCGTTCGTCGGGTTGGGGCAGATGGGACGCGCGATGGCGCAACGCCTGGGCGAGGCCGGCCTGCCGTTGCGGGTCTGGAACCGCACGCGCGCCCGGGCCGAGGGGCTGCCCGAGGCGGCGGTCTGCGCCAGCGCGCGCGAAGCCGCCGCCGGCGCCGACCTGGTGGTCAGCTCGCTGGCCGACGATGGCGCGGTCCGCGACGTGGTCCTCGGCGCGGACGGCGTCCTGGCCGGCCTGCCGCGCGGGGGCGTTCACGTCGGGACCAGCACCATCTCGCTGCGCCTGGCCGGGGAACTGGTCGACGCGCACGCCGCCGCCGGTTCGGCGTTCGTGGCGTCGCCGGTGCTGGGCCGCCCCGACGCGGCCAGCCGCGGCGAGCTCTGGCTGCTGACCGGCGGTGACGCGGCGGCGGTCGAGCGCGCGTCGCCGGTGCTGGCGCACCTCGGTCAGGGGCGCATCGATCTCGGCACCCCGCGGCAAGCCGTCCTGGCCAAGCTGCTGGCCAACTTCATGATCGCCGGGACCATCGAGCTTCTGGCCGAGGCGACCACCCTGGGCGAAAAGGGGGGCATCGCCCCGCCGGCGCTGGTCGACCTGCTGACCCGAACGCTGTTCGGGTCGCCGATCGTCAAGGGATACGGCGGGCGGATCGCCGGCGGGCAGTTCAAGCCGGCCGGGTTCGCGGTCCCGCTGGGCCTCAAGGACGTCGAGCTGGCGCTGCAGGCCGCCCACGATCTGCAGGCGCCGCTGCCGGTGGCCAGCGTCGCGCGCGATCACCTGATCGCGGCGCTGGCGCGCGGGCGCGCCGATTGGGACTGGGGGGCGCTGGCCACGGCGGTGCGCGAGGCGGCCAACCTGCCGGTGCGGCAAGACTGAAACGCAACGGCCCGCGCAAGCATCATCTTCGCGCGAAGGGAGACGGAGCATGATCGTCAAGAGGCTGGCCAGCGAACGCGGGCACGCGGACCACGGATGGCTCGACACCCGCCACACGTTCTCGTTTGCCGACTACCACGACCCGAAGCACATGGGATTTCGCGCGCTGCGGGTGATCAACGAAGACCGCGTCGCGCCTGGCCAGGGATTCGGGACGCACGGGCACCGCGACATGGAGATCCTCTCGTACGTGCTCGAGGGGGCGCTGGCGCACAAGGACAGCATGGGGACCGGGTCGACGATCCGGCCCGGCGACGTCCAGCGCATGAGCGCCGGGACGGGCGTGCGGCACAGCGAGTTCAACGCCTCGGCCAGCGAAGCCGTCCACTTCCTGCAGATCTGGATCCTCCCCGACGAGCCCGGCCGGCCGCCGGCCTACGAGGAGAAGCACTTCTCGAACGCGGACAAAGAGGGGCGCCTGCGGCTGATCGCGTCGCCGGACGGGGGCGACGGCAGCGTGACCATCGGCGCCGACGCGCGGGTTTACGCCGGCCGGTTCGGACGCGCCGACAAGGCCACCCTGAAGCTGGCCGACGGGCGGCACGCCTGGGCCCACGTCGCCCGAGGGCGCGCGCGGATCGCCGGCCAGGACCTGGGCCCCGGCGACGCGGTCGGCCTGTCGGGCGAGCCGTCGGTCGACGTGGAGGGGATCGACGGCGCGGAGGTCCTGGTGTTCGACCTGGCGTGAGCGGCCGGGCGGGAGCGCCGCCGCCCCCCAGCCGCGGCGAGGTGCCCGCCCAGCGCCTTCCGGCCGACGCGGCGCACGGGCAGGGTTCGCCCTTCACCACGGATTCGCGCCGTCGAGGGCCGGCCGGTGGCGCCCGGCGATCGAAGGGCGGCCCGAGCGCCGCCACCTCCCCAGGTTCCCGCCTGCGCGTTCGAAACGACGCGCCGATCGGCTAAGGTGCGCACCGCTGGATGCCGTTCGCCGTCCGCGCCGCCGTCACGCTGATCGTCTTCGCCGCCACGCTGGGGCTGGTGCTGCGCCGCCCGCGCGGCTGGAACGAGGCCTGGTGGGCGCTGGGCGGCGCCGCCCTGTTGATGCTGCTGGGGCTGGTGCGGGTGGGCGAGGCCGCCGACACGCTGGCCCGCGGCAAAGACGCGGTGCTGATGTTGCTGGCGTTGCTCTGCCTGTCGGCGGTCGTCGCGCGCAGCGGCTTCTTCGAATGGGCGGCCATCGTGTCGGCGCGGCGGGCCGGCGGCGACGCGCGCGCGCTTTACCGGAACACCTTCGTCCTGGGCGCCCTCATCACGATGGTCCTGTCGCTGGACACGACGGCCGTCATGCTGACGCCGGTGGTCATCGCGGGGGCGCGCCGGCTGCAACTCGCCGCGCGGCCCTACGTCATTTCGTGCGCGATCGTCGCCAACTGCGCCTCGCTCCTGCTGCCGGTCAGCAACCTCACCAACCTGCTGTTCGTCAGCGCCTTCGGGCTGCCGTTCGCCGCCTTCGTGGCCCGCATGCTGCTGCCGCAGCTCATCGTGCTGCTGCTGGTGTATGCCGTCCTGCGGCGCCTCTATCGCCAGGAGCTGCGGCGATCCTTCGCGGTCGGGCGACTGGCGCCGGCGTCGTCGGTCATCACCGACCGGCGGCTGTTCCGGGCCAGCTGCCTGGTCCTGGCAGCGGTCAGCCTGGGGTACTTCGTCGGGCCGCCGCTGGGGATCCCGGTCTACGCCGTCGCGTTCGCGGGAGCCACCGCGCTGGCCGTCTACGGAGCCGCCCGCACCGGCCTCACGTGGCGGTGGCTGGCCGACGTACCGTTCGGCGCCGCCGGGCTGGCCGGCGGGCTCTTCATCGTGATTCGCGCTGTCGAGAACCTGGGCCTGGCGCGGCTGCTGGTCCCGGCGGTCCAGCGGTTGTCGGGCCGGCCGCTCTGGCTGTCGCTGCCGGTCACCGCCGGCGCGACGGCCGCGGCGTCGAACGCGGTCAACAACCTGCCCGCCGTGCTGACGGCCCGGTCGATCCTGGAGCAGGCCCACGCGCGCGAGCCGCTCTTGCTGGCGACCCTCATCGGGGCCGACGTGGGGCCCAACGTCACCATCGTCGGGTCGCTGGCCACCGTGCTGGTGCTGACCGTGGCCCGGGCCCGGGGCGAGGAGGTCGGCGCGCGCGACCTCCTGCGGGCGGGGGGCCTGGTGACCCCGCTGGCAGTTCTGGCCGGCGCCCTGGTCTTGGCGGCCACGTACTTGTTTTGATCTGATATCCACGAGGCCCGACCTGGCTTCCGGCAGGGGGATGCTTATTCTGGGCAGGGTTGTTCGGTGCGCCCGCGCGCTCCAACCCTCGAATCCCCGATGGCCGATCCCCTGCTTGCCAAGGACAGCGCCGTTTCGAACCTGTTGGCGTTTCCCGCGGCCGACCGGTTCGCGCTACTGGAGTCGGTCCCCGAGGCCATCACGGTTCATGACGCGCATGGGAACCTGGTCTTCGCGAATCAGGCGGCGGCGGTGCTGTGCGGATTTCGCGACGCCGGCGCGCTGAAGGCGGCCGCCCTTTCGGAGTGGCTCTCCCGGTTCGAGCTCTACGACGAGGCTGGCCATTCGCTGCCGCTGTCCGAGCTGCCGGGCCGGCGGGTGCTGGCGGGCCTGGACGCGCCCGAGCGCCTCATCCGGTTCCGCCAGCCGGGCGCCCCGGACCGCTGGGCCTGGGTGTCGGCGCGGCTGATGGCGGGCTCGAACCCGCCGCTGGCCGTGAACGCCTTCCGCGAGGCGACCAAGATCATCCAGGCCGAGCGGCAGCTCTCGGAGGAGCTGTTGGTCAGCCGGACCTTGAACGCCCGGGTCGCCGAGCTGATCGAACAGGCGCCCGTCGCCATCGCCGTGTTTCGCGGGCCCGAGCACGTCTACGACATCGCCAACGGCCGCTACCTCGAGCTGGTCGGGCGGCCGGGAGGTCTGGTCGGCAACCCGATCCGCAAGGTCTTCCCGGAGGCGGAAGGTCAGGGCGTGTTCGAGGCGCTGGACCAAGTCTACCGGACCGGCCAGCCGTTCACGGTCGCCGAGATGCCGGTCTCGTTCGATCGGGGCCGCGGCGCTCCCGAGCGGGGGTGGTTCGCGTTCTCGATCACGCCGGTGCGCGAGCAGGGCGCCGTCGCGGGCTCGATGTGCGTCGCCATCGAGCTCACCGAGCAGCTGCGGGCCCGCCAGACCGTCGAGGACGCGGCCGCGGCGCTGGCCCGCAGCGAACGCCGGTTCCGGTCGCTGGTGGAGGCGGCCTCGCAGATGGTCTGGACCACCACGGCGGCGGGCGAGGTGGTCGAAGACTCGCCCAGCTGGCGCCGGTTCACCGGGCAGACGTACGACGAGTGGAAAGGGACCGGCTGGCTGAACGCTGTGCACCCCGACGACCGCGCGCGCGCCGAGCAGGCCTGGCGGCAGGCGGTGGCCAGCAAGTCGACGTACGAGGTCGAATATCGCGTGCGGCGGCCGGACGGCAGCTGGGCCGACACGGTCGCGCGGGGAACGCCCCTCGTCGGGGACTCGGGGGAGATCGAGGGGTGGATCGGCCTCAATGTCGACATCAGCGACCGGGTGCGCGCCGAGGCGGCGTCGCGCGAGAGCGACCGGCGGCTGCGGCTGGCGCTGGAAGCCGGGCGGATGGGCATCTGGGAATACAACCTTGCGACGGGCAAGGTGCACTGGTCCCCCGCCGTCGAGCGGATGCACGGGATCCCGGTCGGCTCGTTCGACGGCACGTTCGACGCCTACCAGGCCGACCTGCATCCGGACGATCGGGGCTGGGTGCTGGCCGCCCTCCAGAAGAACGTCGAGCGCGGCGTCGAGCACAAGCTGCTGTACCGGATCGTCCGCCCGGACGGGGCGGTTCGCTGGTTGGAAGCGTTCGGCACCTTCGTTCACGACAGCGCCGGCAAGCCGGTGCGGCTGACCGGCGTTTGCAGCGACGTCACCGAGCGCATCGAGGCCGAGGACGCGCGCAACGCGCTGCGGATCCAGCGCATGCTGGAGGGGATCGGCGATTCCTTCGCGGTCTACGATCGGAGCTGGACGGTCCTGTTCGCCAACGAGGCGGCGACGGCGTCGGCCGGACTCAAGCCGGCCGACATCATCGGCAAGAACGTCTGGGAGCTGGCGCCGGAGGCGGTCGGGACGCGCATCCACCGCGAGCTCGTGCGGGTGCTGGAGACCGGTCAGGCGGCCACGTTCGAGGAGTATTACGCGCCGCTGCGCCAGTGGCTGGACGTCCACGCCTACCCGGTGCCCGACATCGGCGTGGCCGTCTACTCGCGCGACATCACGGCGCGGCGAAGCGAGCAGGCCTTGCAGGAGCGGCTGGCCGTCTACGGCCAGCTGCGGGCCGAGGTCGGCAGCGCGCTGTCGGCGCAACGCGAGGTCCGCGCCATGCTGCAGGCCTGCTGCGAGGCCATCGTCAACCAGCTGCGGGTTTCGTTCGCGCGGATCTGGCTGGTCGACGACACGGGCGAGACGCTGGAGCTGCGCGCCAGCGCCGGCAAGTACACGCACCTCGACGGCGGACACGCGCGCGTGCCGGTGGGCGCCCTCAAGATCGGGCGCATCGCCGCCGAGCGGCGGCCGCACCTCACCAACGACGTCCTCAACGACCCGTGGGTGGGCGATCCCGAATGGGCGCGGCGCGAGGGGATGGTGGCCTTCGCCGGATATCCGCTGGTGGTCAACGACCGCCTGGTGGGGGTGATGGCCGCCTTCGCCACCGAGCCGCTGGCCGAGGACACGCTGGTCGCGCTGGGGAGCATCGGCGACGCCATCGCCCAGGGGGTCGAGCGGCGCCACGCGGAGATCGCCCTCGAAGAGCGGGCCCGCGACCTGGCCCGTTCGAACGCCGACCTCGAGCAGTTCGCCTACGTCGCGTCGCACGACCTCCAGGAGCCGCTGCGCATGGTGGCCAGCTACGTCCAGCTCATCGAGCGCCGCTACAAGGACAAGCTGGACGGCAACGCGCGCGAGTTCATCGGGTTCGCGGTGGAAGGCGTCACGCGCATGCGGCGGCTCATCGAGGACCTGCTGGCGTACTCGCGCGTCGGTACGCGCGGCCGGGACCCGGTGTTGGTCGACGTGGCCGGCGTGGTCTCGACCGCCGAGAAAAATTTGGAGCAGGCCATCGCCGAGTCCGGCGCGCAGATCACGCGCGACGAGCTGCCGCAGGTCCTGGCCGACGAGGGGCAGCTCTTGCAGGTGTTTCAGAACCTGATCGGCAACGCCATCAAGTTCCGCCGCGACGAGCCGCCCCGCGTGCACGTGGGGGCGCGCCGCCAGGGGAACGAATGGATCTTCTCGGTGCGCGACAACGGCATCGGCATCGAGCGCGAATACTTCGAACGGATCTTCGTCATCTTCCAGCGGCTCAACCCCCGGGAGATCTATCCGGGGACGGGCATCGGGCTGGCCATCAGCAAAAAGATCGTGGAACGCCATGGCGGGCGGATCTGGGTCGAATCGACGCCCGGGACGGGCTCCACGATATCGTTCAGCCTGCCCGTCACCCCCCGGACCTGGAGAGCCCCCCAATGAGCGAAGGCGAGCCGATCGAAATCCTGCTGGTCGAGGACAACGCCGCCGACGTGCGGCTGACGCAGGAGGCGCTGCAGGAGGGCACGGTCCGCAACCACCTGACCGTCGCGCGCGACGGCGTGGAGGCGCTGGAGATCTTGCAGCGCCCCGGGGCGCCCCGGCCCGACCTGATCCTGCTGGACCTGAACTTGCCCCGCAAGGACGGGCGGCAGGTGCTGGCGACCTTGAAAGCCGACGCGTCGCTGAAGCACATCCCGGTGGTGGTGCTGACGACCTCCAGCGCCGAGGTCGACATCCTGAAGAGCTACCAGCTGCACGCGAACTGCTACATCACGAAGCCGGTCGACCTCGAGCAGTTCGTCAACGTGGTGCGCTCGATCGACGAGTTCTGGCTGACCGTCGTGAAGCTGCCGTCGGAACATGCCTGACGAGAGCCTCCAGACGCGGGTCCTGCTGGTCGAGGACAACCCGGGCGACGCGCGCCTGCTGCAGGAGTATCTGTCCGAGGTGCCCCAGCAGCCGTTCGCGGTCGCGCAGGTCGGCAGCTTGCGGGAGGCGGTCGCCGCCGTCCGCGGGCAGGACGCGGTGCTGCTGGACCTCTCGCTGCCCGACGCGCACGGCCTCGACACCGTGGGCCGGATGGCCGCCGTCGCCGACGGGGCGCCGATCATCGTGCTCACCGGCAACACCGATCAGGACATGGCGCTGCGGGCGATGTCGCTGGGCGCCGACGACTACCTGCTGAAGTCGGAGATCACGCCGTCGCTCATCGCCCGCACGATCCTCTACTCCGTCGAGCGGCGGCGCCGCGCCCGGCAGGTGGTGGCGCTGGAGATCTCGCGCGCGGAGAGCGAGCGCAACGCGCGCCAGGCGCACTTCCTGGCCGATCTGTCGTCGGCGTTCGCCGCCGCGCTGGACGTCGACGACGTGGTGCAGAGCCTGATGAAGGCGGCGGTTCCCGAGCTGGGCGATTACTGCGGCGTCGATCTGGTGGGCGGCGACCAGCGCCTGCGCCGGGCCGCGGTGCGGGCCGACGGCTCCCGCTCGGCGGCTGACGCGCTGGCGGCGTCGGCCCCGACCGAGGTGTTCCCCAGCTTCCAGGCCGTCCAGGGCCGCCAGACCGTCGAGATCGCCGACGTCCCGGCCCACATCGCCGGGCTCGACGTCGAGCCGGCCCACCGCAGGGCGGTCCTGTCCCTGAACATCGCGTCGGCCCTGGTGCTGCCGCTGCTGGCGCACGATCGGGTGCTGGGCGCGCTCACGGTGGGGCTGCGGCGTGGACGGACGCTGGACGTGCCGGCGCGCGGGCTGGCCGAGGAGGTGGCGCGCCGGACGGCGCTGGCGCTGGACAACGCCATGTTGTACCGCGCCATGAAGCGGGCGCTGCGGGCGCGCGACGAGATGCTGGCCATCGTGTCGCACGACCTGCGCAACCCGCTCTTGATCTTCGGGCTGACGCTGCAGTCGGTCCGGCGCTCGCTGGACACCGGGCGCACGCCGTCGGCGGAGACGCTGGCCAAGGGGACGCGCGCCATCGCGCGCATGGAACGCCTCATCAACGACCTGCTGGACGTCGCGCGCATCGACGCCGGCACGTTCGTGGTCGACAAGACGGCCACCGACCTGGCCGCGCTGCTGCGCGACGCGGTCGAGCAGCACCTGCCGCTGGCCACCGAGAAGGACATCCGGTTGCAGGTGTCGGCCCCCGCCGATCTGACCATCGACGCCGATCGCCACCGCCTGATGCAGGTGATGGCGAACCTGATCGGCAACGCGATCAAGTTCACGCCGGAGGGGGGCGCCGTCAGCGTGAGCTGCGGTCCCGGCAACTTCGGGGCGCGGGTGGTGGTCGCGGATTCGGGGCCCGGGATCGGCGCCGACAGCCTGCCGCACGTCTTCGACCGGTTCTACCAGACCGACACGCGCAGCGGCGGCGCCGGCCTGGGATTGACGATCGCCAAGGGGATCGTCGACGCGCACGGCGGCACCATCGGCGTGGACAGCGCGCCCGGGCAGGGGGCCCGCTTCTGGTTCGAGCTGCCGGTCCGACCGCACGTCACCGAATCGGCCGCCGTCGCCTGAGGGCCCGCGCCGCGCCCGGCACCGCCGCGGCGATCCCGACGGTGGCCAGGCAGGTGAGGGTGGCCTGGGCGGGACCGCCCACGCCCAGCGCCATGGCCACGGCGGTGAACGGCAACCGATAACCGGCCGCGATGCCGCCCGCCGCGCCGGCCGCGCCCGCCAGATCGTGGCCGACGCCCAGACCCGGGGCGAACACCCGCCCGGCCAGATCGCCGACCGCCAGGAACGGAACGAACACGCCGCCGCAGCCGCCCGCGGCCACGGCGGCCGTGGTGGCCGCCGCGCGCAGGAGGCAGACGGCCAGCGCCGGCCAGGGCCGGGCGTCCACGCTCTCCGCCCACAGGATCGCTCCGCCGCCCGGACCCACGGCCGCCGAGGGCGTCGCGATCCGGGCCAGCACCAGCGCGATGGCGACGGTGGCAGCGGCCCCCAACGCCAGGCGCAGCGCGGGGGACGCCCGCCACTTCTTGGCGCGATACACGGCCGCGCCGGCCGCCGCACTGACAGCCCCCGAGGCGGCGCCGATGAAGAGCGCGGTCAGCGCCGCCTGCCCGAACGTCCCGGGCGGTTCCCGGGGGACGACCAGACGGATCAGGCTGAGGCCCAGCGACGTGTCGATCCCCCAGCCGATCACGCCGCCCACCAGCGCCGCCAGCACCCGGTCCGCGCTCAGCGGAGCGCGCCGCCGCTGCCCGAGCTCCAGCATGAAGGCGGTGCCGACCAGCGCGATGCCCATCAGGGCGGCCACCCCGGCGGCGCCGCCAGCCAGCGCGGCTGGTCTGAGCAGCCGCCGCCAGCGCCGGCCGCGATCGCCCAGGCAGGCGCCGGCGGCCACGCCGAAGTAGGCCGCGGGCGCCTCGGTCCCCATCGCCCCGCCGAGGCCCACCGTGGCCAGCACGGCGACCGCGCGAAGCGGCGCCAACCGCCAGGGGAACCGCTCTTCCCGGCCGGCGCTGTCGACGACGTCGGCGCTGATGTCGGCGCGGGCCCCGTCGGCCGGGAACGCTCTGAACGAGCGGGCCGGCGCCGGCTCCGACGGTGGCGCGGCCTCGGTCCCGTACCCGTGCAGCGCCAGGACGGCCACCAGCAGCCCGAGGGGCGGCACGGTGAGCGCGAACCAGGTGCCCTGGGCGGACGCGAGGTCGATCCCCGCCTTCAGGACCAGGGTCAGGCCGACCACCAGGCCCCCCCCCGCCAGCCCGCCCAGCAGCGCGCCGAGCGCCGTGACGCTCAGGCTCGACCAGCGCATCCCCGTCCCTCCGGCCCAGGGCCGTGGCTCACGCTGATGACGACGTCGCCGGCTTCGAGGCGGATCCCGTCGGCCGGGTCGAACGCGACCTGCCCGTCACGGCGGAGGATGGCGACCAGGACCGGGCCGCCGCGCGCGCGGAGGCCGGCGCCGGCGACGGTCTTGCCGTCCAGCGGACCGCCGGGGCGGACCAGCTCCTCGCGCAGCCGTAGATCGGCCGTTGCGACAGACGGCCGCAGCACGGCCTCGGCGATCCGCTCGCCGGCGATGGTGTGGGGCGACGCCGTGCGTGTGGCCCCGGCCCGCAACAGCTTGGGGATCGACGTCTGGTGGTCGGTGCACGAAACGATCGGCAGCGCCGGGTGCAGCAGCCGGGCCGTCATCGTGATGACGACGTTGTCGGGATCGTTGCCGGCCACCGCGACCAGCGCCCGGGCCCGATCGATGCCGGCGCAGCGGAGCGTTTCGTCCAGCCCCGCGTCGCCCAGCACGGCCAGCGCGCCGGCGTCGCGCGCGCGCGCCAGCGGCCCGTCACGCCGGTCCACCGCGACCACCGGGACGCCGCCGGCCAGGAGCCGCGCGCAGACGTGCTGGCCGACCTGCCCGTAGCCGCAAACGATGACGTGTCGCTGGAGCGCTTCGATCCGCCTGGTCATGCGCCGACTCCGCAGAAAGTCCCTCAACTCGCCGGTCACGAAGGCGCCCAGCAGCTCGGCCCCCGCCACCGCCAGCGTCGACACGCCCAGCAGCGCCAGCGCCACCGTCAACGCGCGCCCGGCCTGGGAGGCCGGATACTTGTTGGCGCTGCCGAGCGAGGTCAGCGTGGTGGCCGCCACGTAGAGCGAGTCGAACCAGGGCCAGCGCTCGATCGCGTGGTAGCCGAGGGTGCCGGCGCAGATCAGCAGCGCCGGCACGCTGCAGAACGCCGCCAGCCGCCAGGTTGGCGGCAACCTGCCGGGCTCCCGCGGCACCTCATCGAGCACCGGCATGGCCGACCGCTCAATCTCCGCGCGGCGCGGTCGGGCTGCGGGCTGGGGCGGCTGATGCGCGAATCAGGGGTTCGGGTGGTGTCGGGCCACGACGCCGGTGGCCATCCTGGATTTCGGGGGTGAGGACCATGCCGACAATCCCGACATCACGCGACCAGCGCCCGCGCCCACCGGGAAAATTCATCTTGCTGGGAGGGCTCATGGTCATCCTGGGCATCCTGTTCATGGTCGTTCCCAAGGCCGCCGGCCGGGCGTCGGCCCTGTACCTGGGCCTGCTGCTGGTGGTGACCGGGCTGGTCGAGGCTCTTTCGGGACGGCGCCAGGACCCGGAACCGCATCGCGGCCTTCTGGTGGGGGGCGGCACGCTCTGGCTGGTGATCGGCTTGGTCATCATGGCTCGGCCGGTGGCGGCGCTCGGCCTCGTCTCGGTGCTGTTCGCCGTGCTCCTGCTGGGGGCGGGCTTGCACGCGCTCTGGGTGTCGACGGCGGACCGCTACCCCGGCTGGGGCTGGGACTGCCTGTTCGGCGCGGCGGCCGTGATCTTCGGGAGCGCCATCGTCGGGATGTGGCCGTCGGTGGCGCTGTGGCTGCCGGGATCGCTGGTGGGGATCGCCGTCGTCGTCCGCGGGGCGACCATGCTGGCCGCCGGCATCGAAGCCGACGGGCAGCGGCGGTCGATCCAGAGCGTGTAGCGCCGCCGGCCGGGCCGGCCGCGGCGTGCTTGGTCGACCCCGCGGACGATGCCGGCGCGCCGGTCAGTGGTCGCCGCCCGCGTCGTGCGTCACGCCACCGTCGGCGGAGAGCCCGGCGACCAGCGCCTCGGCCATGGTCAGGTGACTGGCCACGGTGGCGCGCTCCATCTGCAGCTCGCTCTTGAGCGCCGCGTTCTGCGCGCTGGGGAGCAGGTCCTGGTCGAACATGTTCAACACCGCCTGGTGCTCGGCGACCTGGGCCATCGCGTAGTTCCGGTCGAAGGTGGCGCCGGTCTGCGTGTAGAGCGTGTTGAAGGTCGTGTTGGCCATGTCGAACAGACTCTGCCGCTGGGGGCTGTCGGCGGTCATGATGTTCTGAGCGGCCTGCACCTGCTGCAGCCGGACGATCGCCGCGTTGTGGTCGGTGATCATCATGGTCGCGAAATCCAGCACCGCGGAGTCGCTGGACTTGGTCCCGGCCAGCTGCCCCTGCGCGACCTCGCCCATGTTGGCGGTCATGGCCACGCCGGCGGCCTGTGGATCCGTGAGCGTCGCGGTCGCGCCTCCGTTGCCGCCGCCTCCGTGGTTGCCGCCGTTGCCGCTGCCTCCGTTGCCAGCACCTCCGTGGTTGCCGCCGTTGCCGCCGCCGCCGGTCGTGAGTCCGTGCCCGCCGTTGCCGCCGCCGCTGACGCCGCCGCCGCCGGTGAGGCCGCCGCCGCCGTGGCCGCCGCCGCCGTAGCCGCCGCCGCCGTTACCGCCGCCGCCGCCGGTGACGCCGTGGCCGGCACCGCCGCCACCGCCGGTCAGTGCACCGTGACCACCGCTGCCGCCGAACCCCTTGCCACCGGAACCGCCGGTTCCGGTGCTGTTCGAAGTGCTGCTGCAGGCCATCGCGCCCGAGAGCAGCGTCGCGAGTAGATAAGTCGGTCCAGAACGAATCTTCATGATCGTATCCTCCGTGCGGCGTCAAGCTGAGGGCGCCCATCCGCCGGGAAAGCGAGAGAGCGCCAGTAAATGCGCCCGGGAGGTCGCGGAGACCGCCGCGCGCACGGGGCGCTCAGGTTGAGCTCGGAATTGCGCCGCCACTGAACGCCAAACGTCGCGCGTGCAATTGTCCGGTCGAACAGCGTCGTTAACTTGGCGCGCCGGAGGTCACCATGGCGCTGGACATCACCAAGGAGCGAGGGGTGCCGCTCGATCGTCAGGTCTTCACCTGGCGTGAGTTGGCCGGGCCCCCATTCAGCAAGTTGGACGACGACGCGTTCACGCGGGTGCGCGTGATCTTGATGAACGGGATCGAATCGGAGTCCGTGCGGTTCTCGCACGCGGCGGCGCGCATGAACGCGCGCTTGCAAGGTCCGCTGGCGCGCGTGCGGCGGGTCGAGCACCACCAGCAAACCCTGGTGAACTGGCTGAACCCCGCCGATCAGTCGCCGCTCGAGACCACCATCGGCTACGAGCAGACCGCCATCGAGGTCACGGCGATGCTGGCCCAGCAAGAGCCCGACGCCTACCTGGCCCAGGTGTATCGGTTCGGCATGCTGGAGGACTTCGATCATCTGTATCGATATTCGGCGCTCATGGACCGGTTGTACGGCATGGACGCCAACAACCTCCTGCAGAGCTACACCGACATCCGCCCGGGGCGGCCCACAGTGGTCGAGCACCGGGACCCGATGGACGATCTGCGCGCCCCCTACGACAAGCAGCGGGCGCAGCCGCTCACCAAGATGAATTCCCTGACGCTGGTGGCCGCCGAGAACCAGGTGCACGACTACTACCTCAACCTCGGGCCGCAGTTCGCGGACCCGGTCGCGCGCCAGCTCTACGCCGAGATCGCGTCGATCGAGGAGCAGCACGTGACCCAGTACGAATCGCTGATCGATCCGACCGAGACCTGGCTGGAGAAGTGGCTGCTGCACGAGGCGACCGAGGTCTACAACTACTGGAGCTGCGCCCAGACCGAGACCAACAAGACGTTGAAGGCGCTGTGGGAGCGCTTCGTCGACTACGAGCTGGGGCATCTGTCGTTCGTGGGCGAGCTGATGAAGGAGATCGAGCGCCGCGACCCGGCCGAGCTGCTGCCGCAGAAGCTGCCGTCGCCGTTGAAGTTCGAGAGCCAGCGGCCGTTCATCCGCAAGACGCTGCAGAACGAGGTGGACCTGCGCGCCGTCGGCACGCAGATCGTCCCCGCCGGGCAGGAGCGGCCGGACGGTCCGTCAGCGCAGTACCGCGCGCAGTTGAACCGCGACGGCTCTCCCAGCGAACTCGTCGCCGAGGGCTACGTCTGGGTCCCCGGCACCGAGCTGGTGAGCCGCCTCGGCGCGCAGTCAGTCAACGGAAGGAGGATGTGATGAGCAACCCCACCAAGCCCACCGAAACCGGTCCCAACCGGACCGGCATCGCCAGCTCGCCCATCGACGGCAAGGCCGCGGTCGAAGGGGCGCAGGCCGGCTCGCCGCCCGCCGTGTTCGAGCCGCCGGCCCTGTCGGCCGCGCGCGCCCGCGTCGCCTCCAAGGCCGGTCCGGTCGGCACCATCCCGCCCCCGCTGTCCGTCAAGGGGATGGCGGCCACCGCCGTGCAGATGATCAAGGGCAACAAGCCGACGGTGTTCTTGGACCTGCTGGGCGAGCGCCTAGCCTTCGAGCGCACCGGCACGCGGCTCTACGAGGCGCTGATGGTGAAGCTGGAGGCGGCCGACCCGCACCCGGGCGGCCCCGCCCGCGAAGACCTGGAACGGATCCGCGACGAGGAGCTGGAACACTTCGGGCTTCTCAAGCGGACGATGGAGTCGATGGGCGCGGATCCGACCGCCGTGACACCCAGCGCCGACGTCATCGCGGTGGCCGGCAGCGGCTTGCTGCAGGCCGTGTCGGATGCCCGCGTGACGTTGAACGAGGCGCTCAAGGCCATCTTGACCGCCGAGCTGGTGGACAACGATTCCTGGCTGATGCTGGCGGACGTGGCCGAGCGGCTGGGCCACGACGAGATGGCCGGGGAATTCCGCCGCGCCCTGGCCGAGGAAGAGGACCACCTGGCCCGCGTGCGCACCTGGTTGAACGCGGCGGTCGAGGGCGAAGCGGGAATCTCGGCGCGGGCCGGCGACGGCAGCGGCGCCTCGCCGCCGTCCCCGTCGCCCTGATCGCGGGGGACGCGCTCGGCCCGGCGCTCCGCCGGGACCCGGGCCGGGCGCGGGTCAGCGGTTGTCCGTCGGTGCCAGCTCGATGAGCGGGATGTCCTCGCGGCGCTTCGGTCCCAGCCGAACGCCCACCGGCGGCCCGAACAGCGGCCGTTCGATGGGCGAGGCTTTGGGGCTGAGCCAGTCCGCCAGGGCCGGTTTGAGACGGCGCGGCTCGAGCCGCGTCTCGCCGATCTCGCGGCCGTGCCCGGCCGGCAGCACCACCGGGTTGGCGCGCGCCGCCAGCTCCAGCA
>JAICYS010000397.1 GCA_025934105.1 Myxococcota bacterium
CCCGATGAGCCGCGACACGGCATGCTTCTCCATGTACTCCGACATGTCGATGCGCACCATGTGCGTCTCGTCGTCGAACAGGAACTCGGCCAGCGCCCGGGCCAGCTCGGTCTTGCCGACGCCGGTCGGTCCCAGGAAGATGAACGACCCGATGGGCCGGTTCGGGTCCTGCAGCCCGGCGCGCGCGCGACGCACCGCGTTTGCCACGGCCGTGACCGCTTCGTCCTGGCCGATGACGCGGGCGTGCAGCCGCTGTTCCAGCTGCAGCAACCGCTCCTGCTCGCCCTCCAGCATCTTGTCGACCGGGATTCCGGTCCACTTCGAGACGATCGCCGCGACGTCCTCGTCGGTGACCTCCTCGCGCAGGAAGGACCCGTGCTTTTGGGCCTCTTTCAGCTCGTCGCTCTTGGCGGCCATCGCCTTTTCCAGCTCGGGAACGCGCCCGAACCGCAGCTCGGCGGCCTTGTTCAGGTCGCCACGCCGCTGCGCGAGCTCCGCGGCGGTCTTGGCCTCTTCGGCCTGCTCCTTCAGCTTGCGCAGCTCGCCGATGAGGCTCTTTTCGTGCTGCCAGACGCTCTTCATCTGATCGGCCCGCTCGCGCAGCTCGGCAATCTCGGTCGCCACCTGCGCCAGGCGCTTGGCCGAGGCTTCGTCCTTTTCGCGCCCCAGCGCCTGCTCTTCGATGGCCAGCGAGGTCAGCCGCCGCTCGATCTGATCGATCGGGTCCGGGCGCGAGTCGATCTGCATCTTGAGCCGGCTGGCCGCCTCGTCGACCAGGTCGATCGCCTTGTCCGGCAGCTGCCGCCCCGAGATGTAGCGGTCCGACAGCCGGGCCGCCGCGACCAGCGCCGCGTCGCGAATCCGGATGCCGTGGTGCACCTCGTACCGTTCCTTGAGCCCGCGCAAAATGGCGATGGTGTCCTCCAGCGAGGGCTCGCCGATGTAGACCGGCTGGAAGCGGCGCTCGAGCGCCTTGTCCTTCTCGATGTACTTCCGGTACTCGTCGAGCGTCGTAGCGCCGATGCAGCGCAGATCGCCGCGGGCCAGGGCCGGCTTCAGCATGTTGGCGGCGTCCACCGCGCCTTCCGCCCCGCCCGCGCCGACCAGCGTGTGCAGCTCGTCGATGAACAGGATGATGCCGCCTTCGGCCGCCTCGATCTCTTTCAGCACCGCCTTCAGGCGGTCCTCGAACTCGCCGCGGAACTTGGTTCCGGCGATGAGCGCCCCCAGGTCCAGGCTCTGGATCTTCTTGTCGCGCAGCGATTCGGGCACGTCGCCCGCGGCGATGCGCAGGGCGATGCCCTCGACGACCGCGGTCTTGCCGACGCCGGGATCGCCGATCAGCACCGGATTGTTCTTGGTCCGGCGCGACAGGACCTGCATCGCGCGGCGGATCTCTTCGTCGCGGCCGATGACCGGGTCCAGTTTGCCGTTGCGCGCGAGGTCGGTCAGATCGCGGGTGTACTTGGCCAGCGCCTGGTACTTGCCCTCCGCTTCGGGGTCGGTCACGCGCTGCGTGCCGCGGACTTCGGCCAGCGCCTTCAGCAGCGTGTCCCTTCGGACCCCGGCGTCCTTCAGCGCGCGGCTGGCCGGCCCGAAGTCCTTGGCGACCAGCGCCAGCAGCAGATGCTCGCTGGAGATGTACTCGTCCTTGAACTCTTTCGATTGCCTGCCGGCCTCTTCCAGCGCGTCCTGCAGCCGCCGGCCAACGTAGATGTCGGCGGTCGACCCGCGCACCTGCGGCTGCGCGTCCAGCGCCGCCGTCGTCGCCTGACGGACCTGGGTGGGGTCGACGCCGACCTTGCGCAGCAGGGCGCCCGCCACGCCGTCCTGCTGGTCGAGCAACGCGGCGAGCAGGTGCTCGGGCGTCAGCTCTTGGTGGCCCCGGCTGCCGGCCAGCTCTTGCGCGGCAGCGACGGCCTCGCGGGCTTTGATGGTCAACTTGTCGAGTCGCATGTCGGGGTGACTCGTAAGCACGGTGACGCACCGGACAAGCTGGAGAGCGCCCCGAGGCACGGACGGGGTCGGGCAAAAGACCCACTCCCGCGTCGCATGAATCAAGTAGATTCTGTGCGTGTCGTATCTGGTCCTGGCCCGCAAGTACCGCCCCCAGCGTTTTTCGGAGCTGGTCGGGCAGGAGCACGTGGCACGCACCCTCTCGAACGCCATCGCCCAGAACCGGGTCCACCACGCGTTTCTGTTCACGGGCGCGCGCGGCGTCGGCAAGACCAGCGCGGCGCGCATCCTGGCCAAGGCCTTGTCGTGCGAGAAGGGGCCGACGGCCGAGCCGTGCGGCGTCTGTGACATCTGCCAGGAGATCGCGGCCGGGCGCTCCGTCGACGTGATCGAGATTGACGCCGCCTCGAACACCAAGGTCGAGGAGACCAAGGCCGTCCTCGAGGGGGTTCGGTACCTGCCGGCGCGGGCTCGGCGGAAGGTCTACATCATCGACGAGGTTCACATGCTGTCGGCGCATTCGTGGAATGCGCTGCTGAAGACCCTGGAAGAGCCGCCGCCGCACGTGGTGTTCGTGTTCGCGACCACCGAGGCTCACAAGATCCCGGGCACCATCCTGTCCCGTTGCCAGCGGTTCGACTTCAAGCTGATCCCGACGGCGCGGCTGGCCACCCACCTGGACGAGATCCTGCGGACCGAGAAGATCGACGCGGCTCCGGAGGCGGTGCGGCTGATTGCTCGGCAGGCGGCGGGCTCGGTCCGAGACGGGCTGTCGCTGCTGGACCAGACCATCGCCTACGTCGGGACCGAACGGCTGACCGCGGAGGTGGCGGCCGACGTGCTGGGCGTCGCCGATCGGCAACTGCTGGTGGCGCTGGCGACGGCGGTGCTGGACCGCGACCCCGGCACGGCCTTGCGCCTGATCGCGCGCGCCGTGGATCGGGGCGTCGATCTCGGGCAGCTGGGGCGCGCGTTCCTTCAGTTCCTGCGCGACCTGGAAGTGGCCTCGTCCGTCAAGCCGGTCGCCGGCGTCGAGCTGACGGATCTGGTCGACGCGACGCCCGAAGAGCTGGACGAGCTGCGCGGGCTGGCCTCGCGAATGCCGGCCGGCCTGGCCACGGTCCTTTTCGACCGGTGGGCGCGGGCCCTGGACGAGGCGACCCGACTGCCGACGCCGCGGCTCCTCTACGAGATGGCGGCCATCGACCTCTGCGCGGCCGAGCCGATGATGCCTCTGGGCGATCTGCTGCAGCGTCTCGACGAGCTGGAGGCGCGTTTGCGGGGCGCGCGGCCGGCGGGCGGCCCTCCGCCGTCCGGGGAACCCTCGCCCTCGCCGTCGCCTGCGCGCCCGAAGCCGGCCGCCGGTGGATCCGGGCGCCACGCTGCTCGAGGCCGAG
>JAICYS010000178.1 GCA_025934105.1 Myxococcota bacterium
CCTGGACCGTCTCGTAGACGCCGACCGCGCGGGTGACGGCGTTCTTGTACGCCTTGTACGGGGACGAGTCGAAGTTTTCCTTGGTGACGCGGCCGCGGCGAATGAGCTCGTTCACCAGCGAGTGGTCTTCGGTGAGCTGGATCACTTGGCCAGCGCGCAGCAGGTAGATGCGGCTGTCGCCCACGTGGGCGATGAAGCCGCGGTCCCCGGCGATGAGCAGCGCCGAGGTCGTCGTCCCCATGCCGCGCTTCTCCGGCTCGGCCTGACCCTTCAGGTAGATGGCCTGGCAGGCCGCCTCGACCGCGTGCTCGAGCAAGTTGAGGATGTCCTGCTGGGCGGCCCTTTCCCCTTTGCCGAACCGGTCGATTACCTCACGCCCTGCGTCGACCGCGTTGCGGAGCTCGTGGACCGCCATCTGCGAGGCCACTTCCCCGGAGGCGTGCCCACCCATGCCGTCGGCGACGACGAAGAGCGACAGCTTCTTGTCGACGAGGAAGTTGTCCTCGTTCGACTCGCGCTTCTTTCCGACGTCGGTCGCAGCCCAGAAGGATAACTCCATGCGGGTCGCTCTCCCGAGCCCACGATCGGTACCACGAAACCCGTCGCCGTCCAAACCCGAATCGGCCGAGCTGCGTCTCTAGATCCGCGTGTCAGCTTTTGTTTTTGTGCGCTTGACAGCGCCGGTCGGCCTCTTTAGATATGTGCCTCCCGCCCCGGCGGGGCGCGATCGGGGATCGTCTAATGGCAGGACGCCAGACTCTGGATCTGGCTATCAAGGTTCGAATCCTTGTCCCCGAACCAGCACCGAAAACTGAATAGCGGCCCCATGGTCTAGCGGTTAGGACGGCGCCCTCTCACGGCGCAATCTCGGGTTCGATTCCCGATGGGGTCACACACGCGCAAGCTGGTGCCAGGGGATGCGGCGCAGCCCGGCCCGTCGCTGCGCGGCCCAGAGCAGCTCATGGAACGGCCCAGGACGTAGCCACGTGCCGTCCTCGTTCACAAACACCAACTCGCCCTGGTGCTCGATCGCGATCTCGGGGTGGTGATCCGGCACCGGCACGGTTACCGTGGTCTCGGCCGAGCGCTTTTGCATGATCACGTGGCTTCCTCGCTGGCGGATCTGAGCGAAACCGCCTGCTCGATGGAGGCTCCCTGGCTGGCCACGTCAACGTCCGGACAGAGGGCCACGTAACCGTCGCCTTCGCGTTGATGATCGCGGTGAGCTGTACCCTCTTCCTGAGCGGTTTTAGCGGCCTGCCGGGCTTCGCGGCCGTGGGCGGTTCGGCGGATCTCGGCGGGCGGCGGACCCATCCTCTCCGCCATCGGGATTCGACAGCGCTCGATGTGCCCGGCGCTCGATTGCAGCGACCCAAGCCTCCCCGGCATCGCCCCTCCCGGCGCTTCTTCGGCTAAACTTCACGGCGCGCGATGGGAAGCCGGGTTGTTGATGTGCGACGGAGGCTGCGCGGGTTGCCGATCGTGGTCGGCGCGGCCATCGCGCTGTCGGCCGTCGGGTGCGCCGCGTTCATGGCGCGCGACGATGTCGCGGTGGCGCGCTCGGCGTGGCGAGCCAGCCCCACGCCCGCGCGGGTGCAGGCGTATGCCCAGATGCTGCACGGGGCGTTCGCCGCCAATGCGTACGCGCATCACGCGGCGGAGTTCCGCCAGCAGGTCCTGGAGGTGCTTCCGGCGCTGGCGGACGCGGCGCGGAGCGATGCGCCTCGGGCCGCAACGCTGGTCGGGTACGGTGGGACGCTGCTCCTCGACGTTGGCCGCGCCCAAGAAGGATGGGCCGAGCTGGGACGGTCGATGGCGATGGGACCCACGCTGGTCTCCGCGATGGCCGTGGTCCCGGCCTGGGGTGAGCGGAATCGGAGCGACAATGTCGCGGCGATCTGCGCGCGCACGTTGCCGGCCTTGGGTCGAGCCGACGATCGCTTTCGGCTGCTGGAGGTTTGCGTGCGGAGCATGCACGCGTCCAGCGACGCCGCGGCCCTGGCGTGGGCGCCGGCCGGAACGCTGGCTTTCTATCGGGCCGAGCGCGGGCGGCGAGCGGCGGCGCTCGCCAATCAACGATCCGCCGACATGACCCAAACGATGGACTCGACGACGCAAAGCATCTTGGCGAACCAGGCGGCCCAACAGGCGTCCGATTTGGCCAATCAGGCCGCGATGGACGCCAGTCAACAGGCCGTCCAGATGGCCACGTCGCCACCTTGAAGCCGGTCTCGCGCGACGAGGGCGGGGCGCGGGGGCGATCGGGATCGGCGAACGGGACGACCAGCCGGCGCGTGCCGGGCGCGTGGCCAGGCCCGCTCGCCTGCTTCACTTCTGGCCGAAGATGTCGGCGCGCGCGGATTTGCAGATGGCGACCACGGCGGGGTGTTTGATCCTTCGTTCCACCGAGAGGGCGTAGAACTGGTAGCGCACCTTTTCCGAGCGGCCGATCACGCGCACCGGGGCGTCACGCAGGATCTCGGATTCGATGACGGTGGGGGCCGCGAACACGCCCATGCCCTCGGCACCGAATGATTTGGCCAGCGCGCTGTCGTCGAATTCGGCGACGATGGTGGGGTGCACGTCTTCCGATACCAGCCACTGCTCGAGGGAGCGGCGGACGGTGGAGGGCGCGCCCGGCAGCAGGAAGGGGACGCCGTCGAGTGAGCGCGGGAACCGCCGCTTGAACGAGGCGGCCAGCTTGCGCGCGGCAAAAAACGACGTCCCGCACTCGCCCAGCGGATGGCTGAAGGTTCGAACGGGAACGCCCGACGCCGCCGGCCCGTCGGCCAGCACGACGTCCACGCGGTGAAGGGCCAGCTCGGCGACGAACTCGTCGACCGACTTGTCCGCCCGGCAGATCACGCGCACCGGCTGGTCCAGGCGAAAGGCCGGCTCCAGGAATCGACGCACCAGGGACGCGGGCAGCACGTCCGCCACGCCCACCACCAGCCTCAGCGGACGTCCGGTGGCGCGGCCCCTCAGGGTGTCGGTGAACTCGCGCCCCAGCGAGAAGATCTCGTCGGCGTAGCGAAAGGCGACGTGTCCGGCTTCGGTGAGCATCAGATGTCGGCCCCGGCGCGCGAACAGTTTTTCGCCCAGCACTTCTTCCAGCTTGTGGATCTGGCCGCTGATGGTGGCGTGCGCCAGGCGCAGCTCTTCGCTGGCGCGTACGACGCTGCCCTCTTTGGCGACGGCCCAGAAGTACTGCAGGTGGTGGTAGTTCAGCCATTCCATCGGGGCGGCACGATATCCCGGTTTTTTCGACGGTGTCGGTCGAAAGTTCGGAATGGCCGAAGCGCGGCGGACGACTTACTCTGTCGGTGAACCCTCACATGCCACGCCAGATCGAAATCCGGAGCTTTGCGCGATGAGCGCCTGGCTGCCGTCGCCCCCGTTGAACGACCGAGAGCTCCGCGCGATCTGGTCGGTGTTCTTGCCGTTTCCCGGCGCCGCCTCTCCGGTCCTTCGTGTCCTGCCATTCGCCGAACGAATGGACGTGGTGGCCGAGCTCTCGGGGGCGCTGAGCCTGGCCACCAGGTCGGGGCAGGCGCACCTCATGAGCAAGGTGCTGACTATTTTGCGTCGGGAAATGCGGGACGTGACCAGCCGTCTGGCCTCGTCGGACTTGCCGCTCGCGCTCAGTGCCATGACGCAGCTCGAGCAAGAGGCCGGCCGGATCTGTCCCGGGCCGAACGCGTTCAACCGGCACGCGCGGGTGGTCGTCGACGCCTTGGTTCGCGCCTCCGATTCGCCGGCGGCGTAGCCGCGCGCCTGGCGGCCCGACGGCGGCCGCCCATCGCCGGTGCGGCGGCCGCGCGCGACCGACGGTGCGCGGCGTACCGGCTGCGCGGGAGCTTCTTGCCGGCGGCGAGCGAATAAGGTGGTCCTTCCGAGCGGCAGCCCCTATTGTGACTGGCATGGCCAAGACTTGGGTTTCCAGGAACGTGACCAAATTTCAAAAGGCGTACATCAAGGCCATGCGCCTCATCGTCGTGCCGAAGGGCCGCCGCAATCATTCCCGGCCTCGCTGACCGAGCGCCGGCACCCTCGGGTCCGCAGGAGCGGCGCTTCCGTTAGCAGCCCATGATCGACGAGAACGCCGCTGCCAGAGAGGCGCAAGAGGAAGCCGCAGATGCCCCGGACGCCTCGCCTGACGCGCCCGCTGCGGCCGAACCGGACGGCGAGGTCGACTTAGAGCCCGAGACCGACGCCGACGGGGCCAGCGTGGGCCTCGGCGATCCGGTGGGTGTCTATCTACGCACCATGACCTCGTTCTCGCTCCTCACCCGCGAGGGCGAGGTCGAGATCGCGAAGCGCATCGAGGACGGAAAGCGCCGCGTGCTGCAGGTCGTGCTGGACTGCTCGGTGGCGGTCGACGAGATCCTGACTCTGGGCGAGGAACTGCGGAACGAGAAGCTGCGCGTCACCGACCTGGTCGGAGACGTCGACGCGGAGGACCCCGAGTTCGACGAGAAGTGGCACGCGGAGCGCGTCTGCAAGGTCTTCGACAAGGTGCGCCGCCTGCGCCGCGGACCGGACAGCCCGGGCGCGTCGCAGAAACGCCGCAGCCAGACGGTGGACGCGCTCTTGGGCCTGCGGCTGCACAAGAAGCACATCGACGCCATCGTCCTGCGCCTCAAAGGGCTACTGCGCCGGTTCGAAGCGGCCGAGGCCGAGATCGCCGCCTGCGAAGACCGCGGCGCGCTGTCCGCCAAGGACGTCGCCCGCACGCTGCGCGAGATGCGCGCCTCCCCGCTGCGCCAGCGGGCGGTGGTCAAGCGGCTGGGGCTACGCCCCGACGAGATCGAAAAGATGGCGGACGTCATCTCGCGCGCCCGCCGGACGATCCGGGCGGTTCAGCAGGAAGCGCAGCTCTCGGGCCCGATGCTGCGCGCCACGGTCCGCGAGATCGAGGCCGGTGAGCGCGCCGCCGAGAAGGGCAAGGCGGCGCTGGTCGAGGCCAACCTCCGGCTGGTCGTGTCGATCGCCAAGAAATACTTCAACCGCGGCCTGCAATTCCTCGACCTCATTCAGGAGGGCAACATCGGCCTCATGAGGGCCGTCGACAAGTTCGACTATCGACGGGGCTACAAGTTCTCGACGTACGCCACCTGGTGGATCCGGCAGGGGATCACGCGCGCGATCGCCGACCAGTCCCGCACGATTCGCATCCCCGTCCACATGCTGGACACGTTGAGCAAGGCCACGCGCACCAGGCGCTCCCTGGTCCACAAGCTGGGACGCGAACCGACGTTCGACGAGATCGCGGAGCAGCTTTCGATCCCGGCCGAGCGGGTCCGCTCGCTGTTCAAGGTCTCGCGCCAGCCGGTGTCGCTGGAGTCGCCGGCCGGCGTGGACGACGACGCGCAGCTCGGCGACTTCATCGAGGACAAGGAAGTGGTTCCGGCGGAAGACGCGGTCATCGCGATGGACCTGGCCGAGCAGACGCGGAAGGTGCTGTCGACGTTGACGCCCCGAGAGGAGAAGGTCCTGCGAATGCGCTTCGGCATCGGCGAAAAGTCGGAGCACACGCTGGAGGAGGTCGGCACCGGGTTCTCGGTGACCCGCGAGCGGATCCGACAGATCGAGGCCAAGGCGCTGCGCAAGCTCCGCCAGACGTCACGCGGCAAGGCTCTGCGGGCGTTCCTGGTCAAATGAGAGGCTGACGCGCCGGCCGGCACGGCCGCCGCTCCGCAGCGCGCCTCGAGGGCGCCGGGCCGCAAGGCTCTCGCTGTCGTTGCCGAGCGCGGCGAACGTCTTATCCATGAGACACCGGCGCGCCGGCCGAAATCGCGGGCCGGCCGCCTGGCTGCCCGTCGATGATCGACGATCTCTGGTACAAGAACGCGGTCATCTACTGCCTGGACGTGGGCAGCTTCATGGACACGTCCGGCGATGGGACGGGCGACTTCCAGGGGCTGGCGCGGCGGCTGGACTACCTGGCCGGCCTGGCGTCACCTGCCTGTGGCTGCTGCCGTTCCAGCCCACGCCCAACCGCGACAACGGCTACGACATCAGCGACTACGGCGTCGACCCCGCGCACGGCAGCCTGGGCGATTTCGTCGAGTTCTCGCACGAGGCGCGCGTGCGCGGGATCCGCGTGCCCATCGACCTCGTCATCAACCACACCT
This sequence comes from Myxococcota bacterium, assembly GCA_025934105.1. Taxonomy (GTDB): domain Bacteria; phylum Myxococcota_A; class Polyangia; order Fen-1088; family Fen-1088; genus JADGRB01. Next base: position 6,135 of record JAICYS010000178.1, read on the forward strand.
CGCATCGGCGCTGGTGGTTCCAGCAGGCGCGCGCCGACGAGAGCTCGCGCACGCGCCACTTTTACGTCTGGTCGAAGACCAAGCCGCCGGGCGCCGACCACGGCATGGGGTTCTGGCCTGGCGCTCCGGTACGACTGGCGCGGCAACGCCGTCCTGGCGGTGCACAACCTGTCCGCCGAGGCGCGCGAGGTGACGCTGGCGGTGCGCGACTTGCCGGGGCAGCCGCTGGTCAACCTGCTGTCGCACGACAACAGCCGCGGCGACCGCCGCGGAACGCACAAGCTGGCGATGCCGCCTTACGGCTATGCCTGGTACCGGGCGGGCGGCCTCGACGACCTGCGGACCCGCCAGCCGAAGTAGGCCAGAGCCGCCGCGCCGGCTGGAAGTGGTGATACCGTGCGCCACCGCGATGGCCACGAACCGGCGACGCGTCTGTCTGGGGGCCTTGACGGTCGCCTTCGTGGTGGCCGCCGTGGCCTGGACGGTCGCGTCGGCGGCGTCGCTGTCGCACACGTTCGACGAGCCACACCACCTGGCGACGGGCATCGCCTGGTGGCAGTTCGGCACTTACCGGTGGTGGACCGAGAACCCGCCGCTGCCCAAGGTGGTGACCGCGCTCGCACCGTACCTGGCGGGCATGCGTCTGCCGGCCCCCCCGGCGGCGCTGAGCCCCGCGCCCTGGATGCCCGGCATCGAGTTGCTCGACGGCGCGCCCAGCTACCGCCGCGCGCTCATGCTGGCGCGCCTGGGGACGGTGGGCTTCCTGCTGCTGGCGCTGGGGGTGACGTTCGCGCTGGCCGGCGGGCGCAAGCGCCTGTTCGCCGCGTTCGCCGCCACGGCCCTGGTGGCCACGTACCCGCCGCTCCTCGGGCACGCCGGGTTGGCGACCACCGACGTGGCGGCGGTGGCGACGGTGTTGCTGTTTCTGTTGTTTCTCGATCGGTGGGCCGATCGGCCGTCGCCCGGGCGCGCCGCCGCTCTGGGGGCGGGCCTGGGACTGGCGACGCTGTGCAAGCTGACCGCGCCCGCCTTCTGCGCGATCACCGGCCTGGCCTGGCTGGCGGCGCGGCGCTGGGCGCTCGGACGCTGGACCGACGGCGCGCCGAAGCGCTGGCGCGCGCGCCTCGGTCAGGTGGCGATCGCGGGTGCGGCGGCGTTCGCGGCGATCTGGGCGGCGTATCGCTTCTCCTTCGGCCGGCTCGACGAACTGCCGCCCATGGGCTTCATGCGGACGCCCGTTCTGCCGCCGCCCGGACAGCGGTCGCCGCTTTTGGCGTGGGTTTGCCGCTTGCGGCTGCCGGCCCCTGAATTCTGGCACGGGTTCCTGTTCCTGAAGGCGCATGACGCCAACGGGCACCCGGCGTTCCTGTTGGGGCAAGTCCGCGCGCGCGGCGGCTTCTGGGATTTCTATCTGGTCGGGCTGCTGCTGAAATCGCCGCTGCCGTTCCTGTTGCTGCTGGGAGTCTGCCTGCCGGTGCTGCTGCGCAAACGGCGGCCTCGGCTGGACGCGCGCGCGCTGGGCGCCGGCCTGGCCGCGATCGGCGCGCTGGCGCTGTCGACCCGGCTGACGGTGAACATCGGGCTGCGGCACCTGCTGATCGTCGTGCCGTTGCTGGCGATCTTCATCGCCGGCGCGATCACGCCCTGGATCGGCGGGCTGGTGGGTCGGGCGCGGGTAGCGGCGGCGGTGGCCTTCGGCGCGCTGCTGGCGGCGAGCGCCGTCACGGTCGAGCGGGCGCGGCCGGAGCTGTTCGCCTACTTCAACCCGCTGGCCGGGCGCGAGCCGGCCCGCGCCCTCATCGATTCGGATCTCGACTGGGGGCAGGACCTCCCGCTGCTGGTACGCGAGCTGCGCGCGCGCCGGATCCCGTCGGCGCACTACGCCTTCTTCGGGACCATGAACCCCTGCGGCCCCGACCTGCCGCGGCTGGAGCCGCTGCAGCCGAAGGTGCCGGTCACGGGATGGGTCGTCCTTAGCGAGCAGTTCTACCGGTCGAATTTCTTGGTGAGCCTGCGGCGCCCGTCCTGCGCGTCACCTCACTACAGGTTCGACGTCGCCCCGGACGGATCATTCGATTGGCTCCATGCCTACGAACCGGTGGCCCGGATCGGCGCGACCCTGCGGCTCTATCACATTCCCGAGCGCTGAGGCGCCGGCCTGCCGTCCGAGGGCCACACGGCGCGGCGGCCGGCGGCGCGCCGAGGCCACGTGAACGGCCGAGCGCGCACCGGACGCGCCCCCGGGCGACGCCGTCACCGGGCCGCTGGCCGGCGGCTCGATCGACCAGCCCCGCGGCGCGCCGCGTGAGACGATGCCGGAGTTCCAGAGCGCGGGCCCTTGCGGCGCGATCGAGGGCGCGGCTTGCCGGCGCGTTGACAAAGATCCTGACAATCGGACGGCGGTGCCGACAGATCCCAGCCATGACCACCCGCGGGTCGCTTCGCCACCTCGTCATGTCGCTTTGTCTGGTGGGGGCCGCGTGCTCCGCGTCGACCGGAGGTTCGGGCGGGACCGGGGGCGGCCAATCCAGCGGCTCGGGCGGCGCGACCAGCGCCTCGGGAGGCACGCAGGGAGGCGGCGAGGGTGGGGCGACCAGCACCGGCGGCACCCCCGGCTCGGGCGGCAGTGTGGCCACCGGCGGCGCGATCGGCTCGGGCGGCGTCGTCGGTTCGGGCGGCAGTCACCCGACGGGCGGCGCGACGGGGGCCGGCGGCGCCTCGGCAACCGGCGGAGCCGCGGGGTCGACCGCCACTGGCTCGAACGCCATGGGTCCTTGCGACCTCTACGCGGCGAGTACGCCGTGCGTCGCGGCTTTCAGCACGGTGAGGCGGTTGCTCAGCACCTACAAGGGGCCGCTCTACCAGGTCAGAAAAGGCGGGACCAACAACGTCTTCAAGGGCAATCAGCCGGCCGGGACCGGCGGCGGAACGACCGGCGGAACCACCCAGGACATCGGCATGACCGCGGACGGGTTCGCCGATTCGGCCGCGCAAGACGCGTTCTGCGGAACGGCGATGTGCACCGTCTCCAAGCTTTACGACCAATCCGGCAAGGGGAACGACCTCATCGAGTCACCGGCGGGGACTTACGAGCCGGGGCCGGACTACGAGGTGCCTGCGACGCACTCGTTGATGGTCGGCGGCCACAAGGTGTACTCGATGTATTTCCCGAACCCGCCCAGCTTGCCCTCCGGTTCGGCGCCGTCGGGGTACGGATACCGCAACAACAAGACCACGGGAATGCCGACCGGCAGCGCGGCGCAGGGGGTGTACATGCTCGCCGACGGGACGCACACCGGCAACGGGTGTTGCTTCGATTTCGGGAACGCCGAAACCAACAACGGCAACGGACCGACCGGGGACATGGCCGCGCTCAATCTCGGCACCTCCTATTGGGGCCAGGGCGCCGGCAGCGCCCCCTGGTTCGAGGGCGACTTCGAAGCCGGCGTCTGGGCCGGGGGTTCGTCGTGCGGAACGCCGGGCTCGGGTCAGCTGACCTGCAGCGGGCGCCAGTCCAACCCGCAAAATCCGTCGATGAAAGGGATCGCGTTCGCGTTCGGCATCCTCAAGACCGGAACGACCAACAACTCGCCCCAATGGGTGCTGAAGGTCGCCAACGCGGGCACCGCCGCCGCAATGACGACGGCGTACAACGGAACGGCGCCCGGCAAGTGGATGTTGCAGGGGGCGGTCCTGCTGGGCACCGGCGGTGACAACAGCAACTCGTCCTGGGGCACGTTCTACGAAGGCGCCATCACGGCCGGCCAGCCCTCCGATGCGACCGATCAGGCGGTCTACGCCAACGTCACGGCCGTCGGATACGGCAAATGAGCTGAGCGCAGTCCAGCCTCGCGCGGCCAGACGCGGGTGGCTCGGCCGCCTGAGGCCACGCGCCGTTCCAGGCGATGACCGAGGCGCCGGAGCTCGGCGTCGTGGCCCCGGAGCGGGGCGCGCGTGTGGCCCCTCAATTCGGCGCTCGAAACAGCTCGACGGTGCGCAGGTTTCGCGAGGTGCGCTGGCCGGGGGGCGGATCGTCCTGTTCCAACCCGAGCACGCGAAAGGACCTGATGGCGTCGGCCGCGCGTCCCGTGCGCTCTGGATAACGTTGGAGCCACTCGCCCAGGGCGCCGAAGTACTCGGGCCGGCTGGGAAGGCGCAGCAGATAGGCCGCCGCGAAGCTGTCGTTTCCCAGGCGGGCCGGCAGTCGAGCCATGACGCCGCTGGCCGCGGGCGAGAGGGCCTCGTTCAAGGGATCGACGTGGCGGCCGTCGCTGGTGACCGCGTCGACGACCAGCGTGCCTTCCGTCGTGGGCACGTCGGGCGCGAACAGCGACCAGGACTGGAACAGTTGAAGCGTGGTTCGCAGGGCGTTCATCGCCGTCGGCTCGACGGAGGGCGGCACCCGCGTGACGGAGGCGTTGTCGACCAGAGCGCCCAGCGCGGCCATCGCCATCAGCGCCACGACCGCCACCTCCCACCGGCGGCGGCCAGGGCCCGCCGGGGGGACCGCCGGCCAGCGGCGACCGTGGAGCTCGGGCCACCATCGGGCGAGCAGGGCGCGCAGCCGGGCCGCCAGACGGGTCCCCCGGCTCCAGCGCTCGATGCCGTCCCAGTCCGAGCGGGGAACCAAGAACGGGGTGAAGACCAGCATGGCCGGGACGAAGATCCCCAGGTTCAGGAACAGCCCGAAGCCGACGTGAAGCAGCACGATGAGCGCGACGGCCAACCAGCGCGCCGCCCGCCGCGCGACCGGGGTCAGGATCAGCAGCGGCAGCAGCGCCTCCGTCGCGCGCGTCGACCAGGTCAGGAAGCGCGACAGGCCGGGCGTCACCAGGCCGCGTGCCCAGACGCCGAGCGGGGTCACGACGTTGGCGTAGTAGAGGACGTAATGCACCGCGGTCCCGTCGCGCCAGGTGCTGCCGTTCTTGTGCGCGGCATTGAAGAGGTAGATGACCGCCAGCTGCGCCAGCAGCGCGAGCACGGCCATGGAGACCACCGGCGCTCCGTCGTCGGGCTGCTGGAGCGAATCCAGCGAATAGCGCCGGCCGAGCGGCAGGAACGACGTCCACAGGCAGATCTCGACCAGGACGACGTCGCCGCTGTTCTGGGCGAACAACACGCGCCCGTGAAGGCTCAGGACGGCGATCAGGCTGGCGAGCTGCGCCAGCCGCGTGCGGAAACCCAGCAGCAGCATCAGGTAGGCCGCCGCGCACAGGACGAATCCCAGTGCGGCCTCCGCGGCGTGCGACGCGGTGAAGAACAGCGAGAACGTGTACGGGAACGGAGGCCGCCACAGCACCGTGTGGTTCGGTAACAGCCCGGCGTTCGTGTACCAGAGCGTCAGCACCGGGAGCCGCCGGAGCAGATCCAGCAGCAAGACGGCCCCCAGCGCGATCCGGCCGGCGCCCAGGCCGCGCGCGTCGGCGGTCAGGTACTTGTCGCGGAGCCGATCCAGGGTGGGCACGGCGGGGCAGATTTTATCCGCCCCGGGCCGAGGAGGTGGAGATCAGCCGCCGCCGGCGCCGGCCGTCGCGTGCCCGCCGCCATCGGTGCCGGCCATCCCGTGCCCGCCGCCGTGGGTGCCGCCGCCGCCGAAGGAGCCGCCGGGGAAGCCGCCGCCGCCGCCGCAGCAGCCGCCGTTGGTGCCGCCGCCGCCGCAGAAGCCTCCGGGGAAGCCGCCACCGCCGAAGAAGCCGCCGTTGGTGCCGCCGCCACCGAAGAAGCCTCCGGGGAAGCCGCCACCGCCAAAGAAGCCGCCGTTGGTGCCGCCAC
>JAICYS010000049.1 GCA_025934105.1 Myxococcota bacterium
CTGCGCACGCCGCTGTCGCGCATTCGCCTGCTGGTCGAGATCGGCCGGCAGAGCGCCGGGCCGCAGCCGCGCACGCTGGACGAGATCGAACGGGAGGCGATCGAGATCGACGCGCTGGTCGGCGAGCTGCTGGCCAGCGCCCGGCTCGATTTCCAGGCGGTCACCCCCAGACCGATCGACGCCGTGGAGGCCGCCCGCCGCGCGCTGGACCGGGCGGGGGAGCCGGCCGACCGCCTGACGGCGCCCGCGTCGCCCGTGCCGCTGGCCGCCGACCCGACGCTGCTGGCGCGCGCGCTGGCCAACCTGATCGACAACGCCCGCAAGCACGGCGGCGGGTTCGAGCGGCTGACCGTGGAGGTGGCGGGCGGCCGCGTGTCGTTCGCGGTGAGCGATCGCGGCGCCGGGTTCGCGCCGGGCGACGAGACGCGGGTCTTCGACCGCTTCTACCGGGGCGCGGGGCCGGGATCGCAGGTGCACGGGTCGTTGGGGCTGGGCCTGTCGCTGGTCAAGCGCATCGCCGAGGCGCACGGAGGCCGCGCCTGGGCCGCCAACCAGCCCGGTTGCGGCGCGTGCGTGACGCTGGAGCTGCCGCTCGGCCCCGCTTCCTGAGGCCGCTCACCGGCGCTTCAGCGCCAGCTCGACGCCGATCGACAGGCCGGCCTGCAGCGGCGCGGTCCGTCCGATGTCGCCCAGCGGCTGCACGGCCAAGGTGTACGTCCGCGGGAACCATTCCAGGTGGGCTTCGGCGAAGGGCGCCAGCCGGTGCCCGGTCCAGCGCGCCGCGAAGGCGACCCGCGCGCCGAGGTCCAGCCGCGTGTCCGAGACGGGGGCGGTGAGCCCCTCGGCGTTCAAGGTGACGGGCGTCAGCGACACCCCCACGGCGCCGGCCAGCTCGACGCGCGCGCCGGCGCGGGTCCGCAGGGTGGCGGCCAGGCTGCACGGGAACCGCTGCTCGCGGACGCGGACGGTGTTGAAGGCGGTCTCGGAGGAGGCGAGCGCGCCGGCGGTGACCTCCAGCCCCAGCGCGCGCCGGCCGACCAGGATCTGCACCTCGCCGCCGGCCGCGGTCCCCGTGGTGGCCCGGCCGCCCCCGGCCAGCGCCGTGTCGGCGCGCGCGGCCAGCGCCGCCGCGACGAACGTGGTGGGTGGCCGGGGCGGAGGAGGGGGCGGCGCGGGCGACGGCGGCTCCACGACCACCACCGGCGGAGGCGCCGGCGCCACCGGCGGGCGCAGCACCAGCGCGATGAACACGGCCGCCATGCGCGCCCGCTCGGCGCAGTCGCGCGCCGCCTCCGAGAAGCGCTGCGATTGACCGGCCAGCGACACCTCGAACGCGTCGCCCAGATCGGCGATCCGCAGGTCGGCCGGCAGTTCCGCCGCGGACTGCGAGGGCGGCGCCAGCGCCGGCGACAGCGCGCGCGCCACGGCTTCGCGTGTCGGGCAGGCCGGCGTCTGGTCGGCGGGCGAGGCCCCCAGCAGGGCAAGCATCAGCAAGGCGATCGTCACGCGGCGGGTCCCGGAAGGTGGCCACCGGCGCGCGCAGGTAGCCTGCCGGGGTCGCGTATGGTATCGACGATTCGATCGTGGACGCCAAGCGCATTGTTGGCCGGGCGCGATTCGGGCCGTGGTGCGCGTTCGTTCTGATCGCCGCGCTTTGGGGCGGAGCCTGCAATCAGCGCGTGAACCTGGGCGCCATCGGCGACGGTCCCGCCAGCCTGCTCTGGAAGGCCACCTTCGAGCCGGGCAATCTGTCCGAATGGTCGGCCGACGGGCAGGGCGGCCCGAACGTCGACAACGACCGAGACGCGGGCGCCGCTGCCGTGACGTCGTCGCAGGCGCACGGCGGAAGCAGATCCGGCGTGGTCGACGTGCTCCCCACCGCGCCCATGCCGGCCACGAACTATCTGTTCCGCCAGCAACCGAGCCCGGCGCAGGCCTACTACAGCGCCTGGTTCTACGTTCCCTCGACGTTGGTGCTGATGACCGGCCAGTACCTGAGCCTGGTTCATTTCCGGGGCAACGGCCCGCAGGGCCTGAAGGCGCTGTGGGACGTGAACCTCTATCCGGTGGGCGACGGCACGGTGGCCGCCCAGCTTTACGACTTCCGGGCCAGCTACGACCTGCAGCAGTTCCCGGTCACCCGGTTCCCGCTCGATCGCTGGGTCCAGCTGGAGGTCTTTCTCTCAAAAGCGGTCGACGCGACCGGCCGCGTCACCGTCTGGCAGGACGGCGCGCCGATCCTGGATCGTGCCGACGTGCCGACGGTGCAGGTCATGGACTCGCTGGAATGGGACGTGGGCGGCGCGTCGGCCGGGCTGCAATCCGGCTCGGTGCTGGTCTACGTCGATGACGCGGCGATCAGCGTGGCGCGTCTCGGACCTGACGCGGTCCTGTGACGTGAAGCTTTTTCATTTCCGCACCCATATCCTGTTCAGGTCGGCATGGGTTCGGTGCCCGCATTGTCTCGAGACGGCAAAGATCGCCCTCACCTCCAAGTGCTGGTGGGCGGGGCGCGCATTGCCGCTGCGCCCGCCGGCGGCCGGCCGGGCGCGCGGGCCGAGCAGGGGCGCGACGCCAAGTTCCGCGAAATCTACGAACGCTGGTTCGACGACGTGGTCGGCTGGCTCTACGCGCTGGGCGCGCCGATGTCCGACACCGAGGACCTGGCCCAGGAGATCTTTCTGGTGGTCCGGCGCAAGCTCGGTCGGTTCGACGGCGGCAACCTGGCCGGCTGGCTTTACCGGATCACGCAGCTCACGGTGCGCGATCACCGGCGGCGCGCCTGGTTCCGCAATCTGGTATTAAGGCGGCAAGAGGTCGACCTGACCAAGATGCCGCACGGGGCCTTCAGCCCGGCGCGGAGCTACGAGGCGGCGGAGACCAGGGCGCGGTTCCAGGCGATGGTGGGGAAAATGAGCGAGAAGTTGCGGACGACGTTCGTGCTGTTCGAGGTGGAGGGCTATTCGGGCGAGGAGGTCGCGCGAATTCAGGACATCCCGCTGGGGACGGTCTGGACCCGCCTGCACAAGGCGCGAAAAGAGTTCTGGAAGCTGGTCACGGAGCAGCGGGCGCGGGAGGACGGGGAGCGATGAACCGGCTTCGCGACGAGTCGGCGCTGGACCCCGTCTCCGAGCGCGGGATCTCGATCCTGCGCCAGGTCGAGCGGCCGCCCCGGCCGCCCGAGATGAAATGGCGGGTCTGGGCGGCGCTGCAAGAGACGCCCGACGCGGCGGCGCGGCCGCTGCGGCCGGGAAGGTTCCGGGCGCTGGTGCTGGGCGCTGGCATCCTGGCGTTCGCCGCGACGGCGGCCGCGGCGATCGGCGGCGGCTGGATCGCGAAGCGCGTCCAGCGCCTGCGCGCGGCGGAGGCGCCGCTGCCCACCGCCGTTCACGAGCGGCCGCGCGTCGTGCGCCGGGTGGCGTTGCTGCAGCCGCCGGCGCTGGTCCCGCCCGTCGCCCCCCGGCCGGCCGCTTCGCCGGCGCCGGCCGTTCGCCAGGTCGACGCGCCCCGGGCGCACCGGGCCCTGATGTCGCCGACCCGGCAGCGCACGCAGGTGCTGGACGCGTTGATCGCGCTCCGTCGCGATCACGATCCGGCGCGCGCCTCGGCGTTGCTGGACACCTACTTCGAAGGCAACCGCCGCGGGCCCCTGCGCGAAGAGGCGCTGGTGCTGGCCATCGAGGCGGCCGACGGGCGCGGCGACGCGGAGCGCGCGCTCCGGTTCGCGCGCGCGTACCGCGACGAGTTCCCGCAGGGGCGGTTCGACGCCTTCGTCCGCAGCCACCTCAAGGATTGAGCGCTCGGTGCGCCGGGGGCGGGTCAAATTTGACCCGTTCTTGTCGACGGCGGCTACTGTAAAGTAGACGTCTGTCCTGTAGGACAGCGGCGAGTCAATTTCATGTTCGATCCTCTTGTCATCGCCAGCGGCCTGTTCGTGGGCTTCGTCGTCGGGCTGACCGGGATGGGCGGCGGCGCCCTGATGACGCCGATCCTGGTGCTGCTGTTCAAGGTCGAGCCGCTGGCGGCGGTCTCCAGCGACATCGTGGCGGCCATGATCATGAAGCCGCTGGGCGGGGCGGTGCACTGGCGGCGCGGCACCGTGAACCGGCCGCTGGTCGGCTGGCTGATGGCCGGGTCGATCCCGTCGTCGTTCCTGGGCGTGGTCCTGCTGAAGCGGGTCGCGGTGGGGGCGGCGCTGCAGGCGCACATCAAGACGGCGCTGGGGATCGCTCTTTTGGCGGTCATCTTCGGCCTGGTCATTCGCCCCATCCTCATCCGCAAGCACACCGAGCTGCGCCCGGTGGTGGTCCGCCCGCTGGCGACGTTCTTGATCGGCATCGGCGGCGGTCTGGTGGTGGGGCTGACCTCGGTCGGGTCGGGCTCGCTCATCATCGTCATGCTGCTGATGCTGTACCCGACCATCCCCATGTCCGAAATGGTCGGGACCGACCTGGTGCAGGCGGTGCCGCTGGTCGCCAGCGCGGCCATCGCTCACATGCTGTTTGGCGATTTCAAGGTGGGGCTGACCGCGTCGATCCTGATCGGCAGCCTGCCGGGCGTGTTCATCGGCGCGAAGTTCTCGTCGCGCGCGCCCGACTACGTCATCCGGCCCACGTTGTGCGTGGTCCTTCTGCTGTCCGGCTTGAAGTTGATGGGCGTCTCGAATCTGGCGGTCGCGATCGTCATGCCGATCGCGATCGGCATTGGCCTGACGCACGCCGTTCGAGCCTCGCGCCGCGCCCGTCGCGAGCGGGCCCGCCAGGCCGCCGCCCTCGTCCAGGCGAACGGCGCGGTGATTCCCTTTCCGTCGCGCGCGCCGGTCGCCCCGGCGCTGCCCATCGAGCGCAGCGGGGGAACCTAGTGCACTAGTCCTTCAGACCCGAGGTTCGTCTCGGGGATCGCGGCCTCGTTGCTCTTCGGTTCGGGCGACGATCCGTGGTCTGTTCGGCCTCGGGGTCGACGCTCTTTCGACGGCGATACACGAGCCGGCCGGCCGCCGGCGATCAGCTGAGCAGCGCCAGCAGATCGTCGCGGGTCAGGCCGGCGGCGGCGGCGCCGTCGGCCAGGGCGGCGTCCATGAGCGCGCGCTTGGTGTCCTGCAAGGCCAGGATGCGCTCCTCGACGGTGTCGGCGGCCACCAGCCGGTAGACGAACACGGGGCGCGTCTGGCCGATGCGGTGCGTGCGGTCGGCCGCCTGTGCTTCGACCGCCGGGTTCCACCAGGGATCGCACAAAAAGACATGATCGGCGGCGGTCAGGTTCAAGCCGCTGCCCCCGGCCTTCAGCGACACCAGCATGACGGGCGGGCCGTCGTCGGCCTGAAAGCGCGCCACCACTTCGCCCCGGTCGCGCGTGCTGCCGTCGAGGCGGATGAAGGGCAGCTCGGCGCGCGCCAGGGCCGGCTCGATCAGGTCCAGCAGGCTGGTCCACTGCGAGAACACCAGCGCCTTGTGGTTCTCGGCGACGGCCGTCTCCAGCGCGCCGACCAGCGTCTCGACCTTCGACGAGGAGGCGGCCGTCTGCCCGGGCACCAGCGCCGGGTGGCAGGCCGCCTGCCGCAGCCGCAACAGCGCCTCCAGCGCCTGCATGACGCCCTTGCCGCCGGCCAGCAGCGCCAGCACCTCCGTCCGGGCGGCGGCCCGCACGGCGTCGTAGACGGCGCGCTCGTTGTCGCCCAGCTCGACCCGCAGCACGGCGTCGGTCCGGGGCGGCAGCTCGGGCGCGACGTCTTGCTTGAGGCGCCGCAAGACGAACGGGCGTAACCGGCGCCGGAGCTCGGCGGCCACGTCGCCGCGCCCGTCCGCGATCGGCCCGGCGAACCGGTCGGCGAACTCGCCGCGCCCGCCCAGGAGACCCCGGTTCGTGAAGTGCACCAGGCTCCAGAGCTCCTCCAGCCGGTTCTCGACCGGCGTGCCGGTCAGCACCAGGCGGAAGGAGGCCCGCAGCGCGTAGGCGGCGCGGGCCGTCTGGCTGTCCGGGTTCTTGATCGCCTGCGCCTCGTCGAGCACCACGGTCTGCCAGCCGCCGCCCGGACCGGCCAGCTTGGCGCTGTCCAGCCGCAGCAAGGCGTAGCTGGTCACGGTGACGTCGGCGGACGGGTCCAGCGTCCGGCTGGGCCCGTGATAGAGGCAGACCTTCAGTCCGGGGCGGAAGCGCGCCAGCTCGGCGCGCCAGTTGTGGATGACGCTGGTCGGACAGACCACCAGCGTCGGCCCTTCGAACACCGTCATGGCCTGCAGCGTCTTGCCGAGGCCCATGTCGTCGGCCAGGATGCCGCCCAGGCCGGCCGACTTCAGGAACGCCAGCCAGCGCACCCCCTCGCGCTGGTAGGCGCGCAGCGACGCGGTCAGGTCCGGCGGCAGCGCCGGCTCGGGGAGCCCCTCGAACCCGGCCACCAGCGGCGCCAGTCGATCGAGGCCGGGCGGGGCGGGCTGCTCCAGCTCAGCGCAGAGCGCGCCCAGGGCGGGCAGGGCATGGCGCGCCAGCCGCCCGTCCTCTTCGCGCGCGGCCAGGAGGTCGGCGACGCGCTGGCCGTTCTTGCGCAGCCAGTCCTGCGGCAACGACGCCCACCCGCCGTCGAGCAGCGGCACGATCCCCAGCCCTTCCTGCCAGGCCCGCACCACGGCGGCCCCGTCAACGGAGCCGCCGCCGGGCCGCCCGTCGGCGCCCTGCACGTCGAACGTCAGGTCGAAGCGGATCGCGCCCGCCTCCCCGGCCACCACGTCGAGGCGCGGTCTCAGCGTGGCGGAGGGCTTGACGATCCCGGCCGCCGCGCCGGAGAGATCGCCTCGCCAGCGCTTCAACTTCTCGACGAAGCGGGGCGCGTCGCCGGCGCCGAAGGTCGTGCGGCGGCCGGGCAGGAGGTCCAGCTCTTGCCGCAGCTTCTCGACCGCGCGCTGTTCGGCGGCGGTGTCGCGCAGCGGGACGGGGCCGCGCAGGTAGACCAGCTTGCCGTTGTCGATCCGCGCGGCCGGCGGCGCGCCGTAGACCAGCGTCGGCAACACGGTCAGCTGCCCGCCGTCCAGGTGGTCCATCTGCAGCACGACGCGCGGCGCGAGATCGCGCGCCACCGGCGGCAGGCGCCGGCTGCGCACGTCCAGGTTCGTCCGCCGCGCCAGGTCCGGCAGCACCACCGTCAGCAGCTCGCCCAGGTCGGCGGCGCGGAACGTCCGGCGCACCGGCAAGTTCTGCAGCCAGACGCCGGTCAGCTCGGTCTCCGCCAGCCGGTGGAGCGACGCCCGCCCGTCGTCGTCGCACAGCGCCACCCCGGCCGCGATCACCGCGCGCAGCCGGGGATCGGGCGCGATGGCCAGCCGCACCTCGGGGCCGGCGTCGGTGAGGACGGCCTGGGGTCGCAGCTCTTCTTCCGAGACCGCGACCGGGATGCCGTCGAGGGTCACGCGCGCGGTGCCGGTCAGCACCTGCAGCAAGGCTTCCAGCTTGGTCTGGGGAAGCACTGCCCGCGGATTCCCGCCGCGCTCGAGCAGCTGGTCCGCGCGCAGGTCGGGCTCTTCCACCTGGAGTCGAGCAGCCTTGGCGGGGTCGGCCAAAAGGCCGCTGAGCGGGCCGGGCAGCGGCGTCTCGCTGCCGTCCGGCGAGCGCAGCACGCGCGCCAGCCGCAAGCCGGCCGTCGGCTCGCCGGCACGCTCGAAGCGGTAGGCGATCTGCGCGCCCAGCGCGGCGGCCTCGGCGTTCCCCTGGGCCGCCTGGTCGGCCGCGCTGGACAGAAAGATCGCCGCCGCCGCCACGTGCTCGCACGGGCTCATGCGCGACGGGCAGTCGCACTCCCATTCGGCGCCGGTCGGGTACAGGACCGGCGTCAGCGGGACAATCTTGCCCGGCCCGCGCACGCGCAGGACGATCTCGTCGGCGCTGGACGATTCGACGGCCACGCCGCCGGCGCGGGCCATGGTCACGCCCTGCGACCAGAGGGCGGGCTTGCAGCGTTTGCGGATGGCGGCCAAAAGGGCATCCAGCTCGGGGCTGCCGGGGGCGGGCATGCCCCAGGTTTACCACCCGGGCCACATGGCCAGTCCGGACTTAGAATCTCATCGGTGCTGATCGAAGGAGAGAACTGCTGGCGGATCGCGCCGGCCTCCCGGGCCGCGTTCCTGATCGACGCGGACGCGTATTTCTCCGCCTTCCGGGATGCCGTGGCGCGGGCGCGGCACACGGTGATGATCTTGGGGTGGGACATCGACACCCGCACGCGGCTGACCCGCCCCGGGGCCGAGGGGCCGGCCTGGACGTTGTTGCCGTTTTTGAACCAGGTGCTCGAAGAGCGGCCGGAGCTCCGGATTTACGCGCTGGCCTGGGACTTCTCGCTGATCTACACGCTCGAGCGAGAGCCGCTGCCCACGCTGCGGTTCGCCCGCGAGGCACACCCGCGGCTGTCCTTCCGGCTGGACGCGGCGCACCCGGTCTGGGCGTCGCACCACCAGAAGATCGTGGTGGTCGACGACTGGCTGGCCTTCACGGGCGGCCTGGACCTGACCATCCGCCGGTGGGACACGCCGGCCCACCGCGCGCGGGAGGCCGACCGCGTCGACCCGGCCGGCCATCCCTACCCGCCGGTCCACGACGTGCAAATGATGGTCGAGGGGCCGGCCGCCGCCCAGCTGGGGCTGCTGGCCCGGGCGCGCTGGGAGCGGGCGACCGGCGAGCGCATCCCGACCGCGCCGGCCGACCGCGGCTGGCAGCTCTGGCCCGCCGGCGTGACCCCCGACGCGACCGAGGCACCGGTCGGGATCGCGCGCACCATCCCCGAGATGGAGGGCACCGACGGCGCCACCGAGGTGGCCGATCTGTCGCGCGCCATGATCGGCGCGGCCCACCGCTGGATTTACATCGAGAACCAGTACCTGACCTCGGCGGCGGTGGGGTCGGCGCTGGCGCACCGCCTGGGCGAGGAGGACGGGCCCGAGGTGGTGATCGTGCTGCCGCGCGAGGAGCACGGCTGGCTGGAGCAGAGCTCGATGGGCATCATGCGCGCGCGCGTCTTGCGCCGGCTGGCCGACAGCGATCGTTTCGGGCGGTTGAGGCTCTACTACCCGACGGTGCCCGACCTGGCGGCCGGCTGCATGAACGTCCATTCGAAGGTGATGATCGTCGACGGCGCCGTCGCGCGCGTGGGCTCGGCCAATCTCAGCAACCGCTCGATGGGCCTCGACACCGAGTGCGACCTGGCGCTGGACGCGGCGCTGGACCCGCGCCTCGGCCCGGTCGTCGACGGGTTTCGCGACCGCTTGGTGGCCGAGCACCTGGGCGTCGAGCCGCGCATCCTGCGCGAGGCGACGGCCCGGCTCGGGTCGCTGATCGGCGCCGTCGAATCGCTGCGCGGGGCGCCGCGGACGCTGGAAGCGCTGCCGGTTCCTGCCGATCCGGGCGCGGCCGTGGCCGGCGCGCCGTCGGGGTCGTCGCTGAACCTGGCCATGTTCGACGGCCTGTTCTGCGATCCGGAGCGCCCGGCGCCCGATCTGCTGGTGGACACCTTCGTCCCGACCGGGCTGCGCACCCCGGTGCACCGTTCGCTGCGCGGCTGGGTGGCGCTGGTCGTCGCGCTGCTGGTCCTGGCGGCGGTCTGGCGCTTCACGCCCCTGCGCGGCCTCCTGCATGTCGACCGCATCACCGCGCTGGGGCGCAAGCTGGCCTCCTATCCGGCGGCGCCGGTCTGGATGCTGGGCGGTTATCTGCTGGGCGGGCTGATCTTCTTCCCGATCACCGTGCTTTTGGGCGCGACGGCCCTGGTGTTCGATCCGCTGCCGGCCATCGCCTACTGCCTGACCGGGACGCTGGCGTCGGCCGCCGTCACCTACTGGATCGGCCGCTTGATTGGCCGGTTCCGGGCCGGGTGGCTGAGCGGGCCGCGGCTCACTCGATTCGAAACCCAGCTGCGCAAGCGCGGGATGCTGGCCATCGTCGCGGCGCGGCTCTTGCCCGTGGGGAGCTTTTCGCTCATCAACATGGCGGCCGGCGCGTTCCGGATCGGGTTCGGCGACTACATGCTGGGCAACCTCATCGGGGTGCTGCCGGGGATCCTGGCGATCACGCTGTTCGCGGACCGGCTGGGATCGACGCTGCGCCACCCGCGGGGCAGCAACCTGGTGACCCTGGCGGCGGTGGCCCTGGCACTGGTCGCGGTGCTGTCCTGGATCCGCCGGCGGCTGGCCCGACACGCATGACCCGGCTGCGCATCGCCTCATACAACGTCCATCAATGCGTCGGCACCGACGGCCGCCGCGATCCCGAGCGGGTGGCGGCGGTGCTGCGCGAGATCGACGCCGACGTGGTCGGCCTGCAGGAGGTCGACGCGCGGCCAGGCGGCACGACCGATTCCATGCAGATGCAGTACCTGGCGGCGGCGCTGGGGCTGCACGAGGTGGCCGGCCCCACCATCGTCCGCCACGACGGGCACTACGGCAACGCGCTGCTCACGCGGCGCCCGGTGCTGGACGTGCGGCGGGTCGAGCTGACCGTCTACCGGCGCGAGCCGCGCGCCGCCATCGACGCCGACCTGGACGTCGGCGGCCACGTGGTCCGCATGATCGTCACCCACCTGGGCCTCTTGCCGGGCGAGCGCCGGCGGCAGGTCCAGCGGCTGCTGCAAGCGCTGGAGAGCAACGGCAGCGCGGCCACCATCCTGTGCGGCGACATCAACGAATGGTTCGCCGTGGGCCGCCCGCTGCGCTGGCTCCACGCCCGCCTGGGCCGGACCGCGGCCGTCCGCACCTTTCCGTCGTTCTGGCCGGTGTTCGCGCTGGATCGGCTGTGGATCAGCCCGCGCACCGATCTGGCCCGGTTCCGCGCCCACGTGAGCCCGGCGGCGCGCGTCGCCTCCGACCACCTGCCGCTGGTGGCGGACATCCAGCTGCCGTCATAGCCGGGCGCGGGCGCGCTCGCGCGCGCGTTCGACCATCAGGTAGAGCGCTGGCGTGAAGAACAGGTTCAGCATCGTCGACAGCAGCAGTCCGCCGAACAGCGCCGTCCCCATCGAGTGGCGTCCGTTGGCGCCCGAGCCGGTGGCGAACACCAGCGGCAGCACGCCCAGCAGGAAGGCGAACGACGTCATCAGGATGGGCCGCAGCCGCAGCATGGTCGCCTGCTGCACGGCCTCGGCGGCGTCGGCGCCCTTGGCCCGCAGCTGCTCGGCGAACTCGACGATCAGGATGGCGTTCTTGCTGGCCAGGCCGATCAACATGAGCAGGCCGATCTGGCAGAAGACGTCGTTGTGCAGCCCGCGCGCCAGCTGCGCCGCCAGCGCGCCCAGCAACGCCAGCGGCACGGCCAGGATCACGATGAACGGAAGCGTGAAGCTCTCGTACTGCGCGGCCAGCACCAGAAACACGACCGTGAGCCCCAGCGCGAAGATGATCAGCCCCTGGTTGCCGGCGTGGACCTCCTCCCAGGAGATCCCCGACCACTCGAAGCCGAAGTCGGCCGGCAGCACCTTGTGGGCGGCCGACTCCATGGCGGCGATGGCCTCGCCGCTGGAGGTCCCGGGCGTGGGCGTGCCGTTGAGCTCGATGGACCGGAACAGGTTGTAGTGGCTGATCACCGGCGGCCCCGAGGCCGGCTTGATCCGCACCAGGCTGTCCAGCGAGACCAGCGCGCCGGACTGCGACCGCACGTAGAGGGCGCCGATGTCGCGCGGCTGATCGCGGTAGGCGGCTCCGGCCTGGGCGTACACGCGGTAGGCGCGCGGACCGAAGTCGAAGTCGTTGACGTACTGCGAGCCCAGATAGATCCCCAGCGTGTTCCCGATGGCGTCGACCGGCACGCCGATGCTCTTGGCCTTCTGCCGGTCGATGGTGAGCGCCAGCTGCGGATCGTCGACGCTGAAGGTCGAGAACAGGCCGCCCACGCGGCCGGTCTTCATGGCCGCGGCGGTGAGCTGTTCGCGGGACTGATCGAGGGCTGCGAACCCGGTCCCGCCGCTGCGATCGAGAAGCTCGAAGGTGAAGCCGCCCGTCGAGCCCTGCCCCTGAATGGGCGGCGGCAGGAACGGGACCACGATGGCGCCCGGGATCCCGCCCAGCTTGCGCTGCATGTCGGTGATGACCGCCTGGGCGGAATGGGCGGCGCCGGGACGTTCGGAGACCGGCTTCAGGCTCACGAAGGCCACGCCGCGGTTGGCGCCGTTGCCGGCGAAGTTGAACCCCAGCACCGAGAAGACGTGCCCCACCTCGGAGCGGCCGCGCAGCAAGGTTTCGGCCTGGTGGGCGACGCCGGTCATGTAGTCCAGCGACGCGCCCTGCGGGCCGATCAGCTGGACGATGAAGTAGTTCTGGTCCTCGTCGGGGACGAAGGCGGTCGGGACGGCGCGAAACGCCAGCACGGTCAGGCCCAGCCCGGCCAGGAAGGCCAGCCCCGCCCAGCGCAGGTGGTGGACCTGCCAGCCGAGCGCCCGCGAATAGCGCCCGCGCACGGCCTCGAAGCCGCGGTTGAACCAGCGGAACAGCGCGAACCGGTGCGGGTGTTCCGGGCGCATCAGCAGCGCCGAGAGCGCGGGTGACAAGGTGAGGGCGTTGAAGGCCGAGATGGCGACCGAAAACGCGATGGTCAGCGAGAACTGCCGGTAGAGGCGGCCGGTGGTGCCCGACAGAAAAGCCACCGGAACGAAGACGGCGATCAGCACCAGCGAGGTGGCGATGACCGCGCCCGACACCTCGCTCATCGCGCGGCGGGCCGCTTCGTGGGCGTCGCCCCGCTCGGTCTCGCTCAAGTTGCGCGAGATGTTCTCGACCACCACGATGGCGTCGTCGACCACCAGGCCGGTCGCCAGCACGATGCCGAACAGGGTCAGCGTGTTGATCGAGAAGCCGAAGGCCTTGATGAAGAGGAAGGTGCCGACCAGCGACACGGGGATGGTGATGGCGGGGATGACGGTGCCGCGCCAGTCCTGCAGGAACAGGAAGATGACGGCGATGACCAGCAGGATGGCTTCGACCAACGTCTTGAGGACGTCGGTGATCGACTCGCGCACGGCGATGGTGGGGTCGAACGCGATCTCGTACTTCAGCGAGGGGGGGAACCGCTGGGCCACGCGCGCCAGCGTCGCGCGCACCCCCGCCTCCAACTGCAGCGCGTTGGCGTCGGGCTGCTGAAACACGCCGATCCCGACCGCCGAGCGCCCGTCGAAGCGCAGGTTCAGCGAGTAGTCCTCGGCGCCCAGCTCCGCCCGGCCCACGTCGCGCAGCAGGACCAGGCCCCCGTCGGGGGTCCGCTTCAGCACCAGCTGCTCGAACTCGCGCGGCTCGGTGAGCCGGCCCGCCACGGTCACGCTGATCTGAAACGTCTGCCCCGACGGCGCCGGCGGGCGCCCCACCTGCCCGGCGGCGATGATGGCGTTCTGCTCGCGCAGCGCCGCCACCACGTCCTCGGCGGTCATCCCGCGCGCCGCCAGGCGCACCGGATCCAGCCAGAGCCGCATCGCGTACTTGCGCTCGCCGAAGATGCGCACGTCGGCCGCGCCGGGCAGCCGCTGCAGCTCTTCGCGCACGTAGAGGTCCAGGTAGTTGCTGATGAACAGGTTGCTGAGCGAGTTGTCGTCGGAGTAAAAGCCCGCCGCGACCACCATGGCCGGCGTGGTCTTCATGACCGTGACGCCGGTGTTCTTCACCTCCGCGGGCAGGCGGGGCAGGGCGGTGTTGACCCGGTTCTGCACGTCGACGGCGGCCAGGTCCTTGTCGCGGCCGACGTCGAAGGTGGCGACGATGCTGCTGGTGCCGTCGCTGGTGCTGGTCGAGCTGAGATAGCGCATCCCCTCGGCCCCGTTGATGGCCTGCTCGAGCGGCGTCGTGACCGCCGACTCCACCGCCTGGGCGCTGGCGCCGACGTAGACGCTCTGCACCTGCACCTGCGGAGCCGCCAGCTCGGGGTACTGGGCGACCGGCAGGGTCGGGATGCTGATGCCGCCCGCCAGCACGATCAGGATCGCGCAGACCGACGCGAAGATCGGCCGCCGGATGAAGAACGCCGCGAACATCTACGACGATCCCGACATCGGCTGCACGCGCGCGCCGGGGCGCAGCTTCTGGACGCCGGAGGTGACGACGCGGTCGCCGGCCGCGAGTCCCCGGAGCACCGGGATGCTCTGCCCCTGGATCGCGCCCAGCTCGACGGGGCGCAGCGAGGCGGTCAGCGCGCCGCCGCCGCCGTCGCTGACCACCCAGACGAACGGCTGCCCGGCGCGGCGCAGGACCGCCAGCACCGGAACCGCCAGTCCCTGGTACTGCCGCCAGACCAGGCGCACCCGCACGAACTGCCCGGCGCGCAGCTTGCCGGCGCGGTTGTCGACGCTGGCCTTCACCAGCACCATCTGGGTGGCCGGATCGGCGCGCGGCGAGACGAAGGTGACCTTGCTCTCGGCCTGGACCTTGTCGTCGGCGTCCAGGATCTCGACCGGCGCGCCCACCTTCAGGCCGGCCGCCCGCTCGAGCGGCACCTCGACGTAGACCTCCAGGGCGCTGTTGTCGTCGAGCGTGGTCAGGACGGTCTGCGGCGTGACCAAGTCCCCGACGCGCACCGGGATGTCGCCCACGGTCCCGGCCACCGGCGCGACGACGCTGTAGTAACGGAGCTCGACGGACTGCGCGCGCGTCTGGGCGCTGGTGGCCGCCACCGACGCCTCGGCGCGCCGGAGCTCGTTCTGCGCCTGATCGAAGTCCTGGCGGGTGGCCGCGCCCCGGTTGAAGAGCTGCTGGATGCGCCCGAACTGCTTGCGGGCCAGCTCCAGGCTGGCCAGGTCCGCCTGGTGCAGCGCCCGCTGACTGTTCACGGCGGCCTGCTGGCGCGACGGATCGATCTGGATCAGCTCGGTGCGCGGCTGGACGTCCTGGCCCGACGCGACCAGGATCTTGGATACGTGCCCCTCGACGAGAGGCTGCACCTGAACCGACTGGCGCGACCTCAGCACCGCCACGTAATCGCTGGCATCGCGCAGCGGAACCGGCCGCACCGTCTCGATTTTGACGGGCATGGGCGGCATCCCGTGGGGGGGCCCGCCCGACCGGCCGCAGCCGCCGATTGCCAGCATGGCCCAGACCACAACGGGGATTCTCAGCTTGCGCATCGACGCGCACACAAACTGAGTCGCCCAGCCGTCCCGGCAAGGCGGAGCTGGCGGCTAGTGCACCGCCGTCGAAATAGCGTCACGTTCGGCCGACGATCCGCGCCGGACGCTTCGTTGCTTCTCCTCGCAATAGCTACGGGTATTCTTCGTCGTCGCGCCTCGCGTCCAGCGCGGCTTGCCGGCCTCGGCGTTGACGCTATTTCGACGGCGGTGCACTAGCGGAAGGACTTCTGCAGTTCGTCCAGCGCGGCTTTGCCGGGGCAGAGTTTTTCGAACGGGACCTCTACCAGCGGCACGTCGGTGGTGCCGGCGACGTCGTGCATGTCGCGGCCGCTGGTCTCGACGAAGAACAGGCCGGTCGGCACCTCGCCGGAGGCCCGGTGGCGCTCGAGTTCTTGTTCGGCGCGCTGGCGGTCGGTGGGGTCCCAGCTTTCGTGCAGCTTGCGCAAGCGGACCTGGCTGCCGTCGTGCAGCGTCACGCTGATCACCGACCCGGGCGCGTACTCGGCGGTGATCTCTTGCGCCGGCGGAACGAAGTCGGCGGCCACCACCGGCAGCAGCTTCTTGCGCGTGTTGGCGTAGCTCTTGGTCGACCCGGCGTGATCGTTGAACGTCACGCAGGGGGAGATGACGTCGATGAAGGCGAACCCCTTGTGGGCCAGGCCGGCCTTCAGCAGCGGCACCAGCTGCGCCTTGTCGCCCGAGAACGCGCGCGCCACGAAGGTCGCGCCCAGCTCGAGGGCCAGCGACACCGGATCGATGGGCGGCTGCGCGTTGGTCTCGCCGCGCTTGCTCTTGGTGCCGAGGTCGGCCGACGCCGAGAACTGCCCCTTGGTGAGGCCGTAGACGCCGTTGTTCTCCAGCACGTACAGCATGTCGACGTTGCGGCGGATGGCGTGCACCAGCTGGCCGATCCCGATCGACAGCGAGTCGCCGTCGCCCGAGATCCCGATGTAGGTCAGCGATCGGTTGGCGGCGTTGGCGCCGGTGGCGATCGACGGCATGCGGCCGTGCGCCGAGTTGAAGCCGTGCGCGCCGCCCACGAAGTAGGTGGGCGTCTTCGAGGAGCAGCCGATCCCCGACAGCTTGGCGATCATGTGGGGCGGCGTGTCGGTCTCGTAAAAGGCGCGCACGATGGCGGCGGTGATCGAGTCGTGCCCGCAGCCCGCGCACAGGGTCGACATCGACCCCTCGTAGTCGCGCAGCGTGAGCCCGAGGGCGTTGGGGCGCAGGTGCGGGTGGGCGACCAGCGGCTTCGGTGAGGGCATTACTTGCGCTCCAGCTGGGCGGTGACGCCGTCGACCACGTGCCGGGCCGACAGCGGGAACCCGCCGTAGACCAGCACCGACTTCAGCTTCTCCTTCGGCGCCCGGGTCTCCATGGTCAGCAGCGTCCGGAGCTGCGCGTCCCGGTTTTGCTCGACGACGAAGACGCGGTCGTGTGCGGCCAGAAAGGCTTCGACCTCCTCGCCGAACGGGAAGGCGCGCACCCGCAGGTAGTCGGCCATGATGCCCCGCTCGGCCAGCAAGGCCACCGCCTCGCGGACGGCCGGGTCACAGCCGCCCAGCGAGAGGATGCCGAACTTGGCGTCGACCTGCTTGTGGACGATCGGCGGCGGCACGGCCCGGCCGGCGGCGGCGTGCTTCTTCAGCAGCCGGTCCATGACCTCCTGGTACTCGTCGGGGATCTCGGTGTAGCCGCCCAGCTTGTTGTGCCCCGAGCCGCGCGTGAAGAACGCCCCCTTGGCGTGCACGCCGGGCAGCGTGCGGGCCGCCACCTGGTCGTCGTTGGCCGGCGAGTACCGGAAGTACTTGGCCGCCTTTTCGAGCTCGGCGGCGCTCAGCACCCGGCCGCGGTTGGGCCGGTAGCCGTCGTCCCACTTCATGCGCGGGCAGACCCAGTCGTTCATGCCGATGTCGAGGTCGGACAGCAGGAACACCGGCGTCTGGAAGCGCTCGGCCAGGTCGAACGCCTCGACCGCCATCGTGAAGCACTCGCCCGGGTGTGACGGGAAAAGCACGATGTGCTTGGTGTCGCCGTGCGAGGCGTAGGCGCAGGCCAGGATGTCCCCCTGCTGCGTGCGGGTCGGCATCCCCGTCGACGGCCCCGTCCGCTGCACGTCGACGATCACCGCCGGGATCTCGGCGTAGTAGGCCAGGCCGATGAGCTCGCTCATCAGCGAGATGCCGGGGCCGGCGGTCGACGTGAACGACCGCGCGCCGGTCCAGGACGCCCCGATCACCATGCCGATGGCCGACAGCTCGTCTTCGGCCTGCACGATGCAGTAGTTGTTCTTGCCGGTCTCCGGGTCCTTGCGGTACTCCGCGCAGAACTCCTTGAACGAGTCCATCACGCTGGTGGCCGGCGTGATCGGATACCAGGCCGCCACCGTCGCGCCGGCGTACACGCACCCGAGCGCGGTCGCCGTGTTGCCGTCGATGAGGATGCGGTCGTCCGTGGCGTGCATCTTCTCCAGGCGGATCGGCAGCGGGCAGTCGAAGGTCTCGGTCGCGTAGTCGTAGCCGGCGCGGATCGCCTTGTGGTTCGAGTCGCGCAGCGCCTTCTTCTTGGAGAACTTCTCGTCGAGGAGCTCCTCGATGACGCCCATGTCGATGTCCAGGAACGCCACCAGCGCCCCCAGGTAGGCGATGTTCTTCATCAGGATCCGCTCGCGCGAATCACTGAAGATGTCGTTGCACAGCTTGGCCAGCGGGACGCCCAGGAACGTCACGTCCGGGCGGGACAGCTCGGCGTCGAGCGGCCAGGTCGAATCGTAGAGCAGATAGCCGCCCGAGCGCGCCTCGCGCACGTCGCGCGCGTAGGTCTCGGCGTTCATCGCCACCACCAGGTCGTAGTCCAGCGCGCGCGCCGTGTGGCCGGCCTTGCTGACCCGCACCTCGTACCAGGTGGGCAGCCCCTGGATGTTCGACGGGAACAGGTTCTTGCCGCTGACGGGGATCCCCATCCGGAAGATCGCCTGCATGAGGAGGCTGTTGGCGCTGGCCGACCCGGTCCCGTTCACGTTGGCCAGCTTC
This sequence comes from Myxococcota bacterium, assembly GCA_025934105.1. Classification (GTDB taxonomy): domain Bacteria; phylum Myxococcota_A; class Polyangia; order Fen-1088; family Fen-1088; genus JADGRB01. The sequence goes on from JAICYS010000049.1 coordinate 18,106, forward strand.
AACGCGAAGTCGTTGATCCTCAGGGTCTGCTGCTGGTGCACTTATCTCTCCGCTTGGCCGGCCTTCGGAAGCTGCAGATCCAGCCGGGCCATGTCCCAGGCCGCCGTCGGGCAGCGCTCGGCGCACAGCCCGCAGTGAACGCAGACGTCCTCGTCCTTGACCATCACCCGGCCGGTCTGGGGCAGCCCGATCGACACGTAGAGCGGCTGGGTCTGGTTCTCGGCCGGGACGGTCAGGTTGCCCCGCAGCGCCGGTTCGTCCGCGCCGGGCGTGATGGTGAGGCAGCTGGTCGGGCAGACGTCGACGCAGGCGTCGCACTCGATGCAGCGCTTGTCGCTGAACACCGTCTGCACGTCGCAGTTCAAGCAACGTTCCACCTCGCGCGCCGTCTGTTCCGGGTCGAAGCCCAGCTCGACCTCCAGCGACAGCTGCTTGAAGCGGGCCGCCAGGTCGACGTGCTTCATCTTGGCGCGCTTGGCCGGGTTGTAGTCGTTGCTGTAGCTCCACTCGGCCAGCCCCATCTTCTGCGTGACGAGGTTCATGTGCGGCCCCGGCCGGTCGGCCAGCGCCTTGCCGTGGCAGTGGTTGTCGATCGAGATGGCCGCCTCGTGTCCGTGCGCGACCGCCCAGATGATGTTCTTGGGGCCCCAGGCCGCGTCGCCGCCGAAGAACACGCCCGGCAGCGTCGACGCCATCGTCTTTTCGTCGACCTTCGGCATGTCCCACTTGCCGAACTCCAGGCCGATGTCGCGCTCGATGAAGGGGAAGGCGTTCTCCTGGCCGATGGCGACGATCACGTCGTCGGCCGGCAGGATGACCTTGTCGGTCTTGGGACCCGACGGGGTCTGCACGGTGCGTTCGAACTCCATGCCGGTCAGCTTGCCGCCCTCGACCACGAAGCGGGTCGGGACGTGGTTGACCAGGATGTGCACCTGCTCTTCTTCCGCGTCTTCCAGCTCCCAGGGCGATGCCTTGAAGTGCTGGCGGTCGCGCCGGGCCATGACCTTCACGTCCTTGCCGCCCAGCCGCCGCGCCGTCCGGCAGCAGTCCATGGCGGTGTTGCCGACGCCGATGATGAGCACGCGCTCGCCGATCGACTTGACGTGCTCGAAGGCCACGCTCTCCAGCCAATCGATGCCGATGTGGATGCGCTCGGCGGCCTCTTTCCGGCCCGGCAGGGCCAGGTCCTTGCCGCGCGGCGCGCCCGAGCCGACGAACACGGCGTCGAAGCCCTGTCCCAAGAGCGCCTTCAGGCTGCTGACGGGCGAGTCGTAGCGGACGTCCACGCCCATCTCGACGATCATCGCGATCTCGTCGTCGAGCACCGCCGCCGGGAGCCGGAAGCTGGGGACGTTGGTGCGCATGAGGCCGCCCGGCAGGGCGTTCTTCTCGAAGATGACGACCTCGTACCCCAGCGGCATCAGGTCGTTGGCGACGGTCAGCGAGGCCGGACCGGCGCCGATGCAGGCCACGCGCTTGCCGTTCTTGCGGGCCGGCGGCCTGGGCAGCCGCGGCCGCACGTCGCCCTTCAGATCGGCGGCGACGCGCTTGATCCGGCAGATGGCGACCGGCGTCTCCTCGACGCGGCCGCGCCGGCAGGCCGGCTCGCAGGGCCGGTCGCACGTGCGCCCCAGGATGCCCGGGAACACGTTCGACTCGCGGTTCAGGATGTATGCGTCGTCGTAGCGTCCCTGCGCGACCAGTCGGATGTACTCGGGCACGTTCGTGTGCGCGGGACATGCCCACTGGCAATCAACGACGCGATGGTAATAGTCGGGGTTGCTGACGTCAGTGGGCTTCACTCGGGGGGGCTCACGAGCAGGTAATTTTCGGCGGATCTACGCCCGCACGGGGGCGAACGCAAGCGTGCTCATGCTAGCACGCGCGAAGTTGGCCGCCATTTTACGTCCGGCTGGCATCTGGACGCCGAGCGCGCTAGCGTCCGCTTGGCAAGACAGACCCGCTATAAAGGAGACAGTCATGGCGCTTCACATCGGCAGCATCGCCCCGGACTTCGAGCAGGACTCGACCGACGGCAAGATCAAGTTTCACGAATGGCTGGGCGACAAGTGGGGGGTGCTCTTCTCACATCCGGCCGACTTCACGCCGGTCTGCACCACCGAGCTCGGGCGCGTCGCCAAGCTGAAGGGTGAGTTCGAGAAGCGAAACGCCAAGGTGATCGCGCTCTCGGTGGATCCGCTGGAGTCGCACAAGGGCTGGGTGGGCGACATCGCGGAGACCCAGGGCACCCCGGTCAACTTCCCGATCCTGGCCGACGCCGACCGCAAGGTCGCCAAGCTCTACGACATGATCCACCCGGAGGCGAGCGACACGTCCACCGTCCGGTCGGTGTTCGTGATCGACCCGAAGAAGAAGATCCGCCTCATCATCACCTACCCGGCCAGCGCGGGTCGCAACTTCGGCGAGATCCTGCGCGTCATCGACTCGCTGCAGCTGACGGACACCCACGCGGTGGCGACGCCCGTCGACTGGAAGGACGGCGAGGACGTGGTGATCTCCCCCGCGCTGAAGGACCCGGCCGTGCTGAAGCAGAAGTTCCCGAAAGGCTGGAAGGAGCTGAAGCCCTACCTGCGCATGACGCCGCAGCCGAACAAGTAACCCTGTCCGGCGCCGACGGACGGGCTGCTGGTCGCCTGGAAACGTGAAGACGTGCATATCTCGAAGAGGCCCGTCGAGATCTGCACGGATTCAGGCTTCCATGGGACTAGAACACCGCCGTCGACATAGCGTCAACGCCGAGGCCGACAAGCCGCGCTGGACGCGAGGCGCGACGACGAGGAATACCCGTAGGTATTGTGAGGAAAAGCAACGAAGCGTCCGGCGCGGATCGTCGGCCGAACGTGACGCTATTTCGACGGCGGTGCACTAGGTCTGGGTCAGCCCGTCCGCGTGCGCGTCGACGTTGTCGTTCGTCGAGCTGCTGCACGCGATCGGTGCCGCCACGATGGCGAGACCGAGGAGAATCCAGAACATCAGGCTGGGCATCCGGCGCATGGCGACCTCGTCTTTGAGGCCAGTATAACGGCGCGGGGAAGCTCGTCTAGCGCTAAACTTTGCGCGTTCCCAGTCGGAGTGTCCGCGGGACCAGGCGGGCCTGTCCGGCCAGCCAGACCGGCAGCTCGGCCAGGCCGCGCAGCCGCCGCATCCGGTCGCCGTCCGGGGCGTGGCCGCGCGCCAGGTCGCGCAACGCGCGCCAGCCGCGGCGGGTGCGGAACTCCGCGTGCACGGTGCGCGACAGCGTGCGGTAAAACGCCCGCGAGAACCGCCCCGGGAACAGCGGATCCAGATCGTCGCTCTCGCGCCAGTTGCGCTTTTCGCCCAGGCGCTCTTGCACGCGCGCGTGGAACTTCGTTCCGGCGAGCGGATAGCTGACCGAGATGCCGATGTCGTCGGGCTCGAGCTCGCGCAGCAGCTCGCGCGTCATTTCGATCTCCAGCCACCCCTCGCCGGGGTAGCCGAACTGCAGGAAGAACCCGATGCGGATGCCGGCGGCGCGCAGCCGGGTCACGGAGCCTCGCACCTGCGCGACGGTGATGCCCTTGTCCATCGCGTCCAGCACCGCCTGCGCGCCCGACTCGACGCCCAGCCAGGCCTCGGCGCATCCGGCGCGCCGCAGGGCCGCGACGTTCTCCTCGGTCATCAGATCGGCGCGCGTCTGGCAGAGGAACGGCGTCGCCAGCCCCTCGGCGGCGACGCGCTCGGCGAACGGAATCAACCAGCGCGCCTTCAACCCGAAGATGTCGTCGCAGAACCAGAGGTGGTCGGGCGCGTAGCGCTCGCGCAAGAGGCGCAGCTCGGCCACCACGTGATCGGGGGACCGGGTGTGGTACGTGTTGCCGTAGACCGGCTTCGCGCACCAGTTGCAGAGGTACGGACAGCCCCGCGTGGTGGCGACGTTCAACGAAAAATAGCCGTGCCGCTGCCGCCAGAACGCGCGGTAACGCCCGACGTCGACCAGGTCCCAGGCCGGCAACGGAAGCTGGTCCAGGTCCTTGAGGAGAGCGCGCGGCGCGGTCCGCCGCGGCAGCCCGCGCTGCCGGAACACCAGGCCCGGGATGTCGTCGGCGGCCGCCGCCTGCGGACCGTCCAGGCGCGCGGCCAGCTCCGCCAGCGTCTGTTCGCCCTCGCCGCGCACGACGTAGTCGGCGCCGGCCGCCAGGTACACCTCGGGCGCGTCGGCGGCATCGTGACCGGCCACGACGACGCGCGCGCCGGACGCGCGGGCCTCGCCGACCATGCGCAGCGCCGCCTCGCGCATCCGCCCCAGGCACATCTTCGTGAACCAGTTGAAGACGTCGTCGTAGATCGCCACCAGCGTGGGCCGGAACCGCGCCAGCGCCGTCGAGAATCCGCCCACGTCCTCGTCCAGCATCGGATCGTAAAGGGCGACTTCGTGACCCAGCGCCCGCAGGTGCGCCGCGGCGACGATGGTCGCCAGCGGCGGGTAGGGTTTTCCGATGGCGAGCTGCTTGCGATCGAACCGCAGCAGGTGCCCGTGCGCGAAGAGGACGCGTCCCATCTCGAGATCCGGGTCGGCCGGCGTCGCGAGTATACTCCGGGGCCGGATGCGGTCGGACGGCGCACAGGCTTTCGACGCGCTGGCGCCCCGCTACGACGGGCTGTTTTCGCCCGAGGCGAATCCGCTGGTCGGTCTCATGCGCGCGCGCGTGCACGACATCCTGGCGCGCCACTTCCGGCCGGGCACGACGCTGCTGGAGCTGGGGTGCGGCACCGGCGAGGACACTCTGGCGCTGGCCCGGCGCGGCCACGCGCTGGTGGCCGTCGACCCGGCCCCAACCATGCTGGCGCGCGCGCAGGCCAAGCTGGCGGCGGCCGGGCGCGCCGACGCGGTGCGCTTCGTCAACGCGGCGGCCGGCGCGCTGGCCGAGCGCTGGCCGGCGCTGGACCTGCGCGTCGACGGCGTGTTCTCGAACTTCGCGCCGCTCAACTGCGAGCTGTCGCTGGACCCGGTGCGCCGCCTGCTGGAACGGGCGCTGCCCCCCGGCGGTCGGTTCGTGGCCGTCGTGCTGCCGCGCCTCTGTCCGCTGGAGGTGGCGCTGTTCCTGGTTCGCGGCCAGCCGCGGGCCGCGCTGCGCCGATTCCGGCGGCGGCCCCAGGGCGACGTCGACGGCATGCGTTTCCCGATGCGCTACTACGGGCCGCGCGACTTCGACGGCGCGCTGGGCGCCGGCTTCCGGCGGATCGAGACGCGCAGCCTGGGATTGGCGCTGCCGCCGCTGTCGTTCGGCCCGGTCCTGGCGCGGGCGCCCCGCCTGATGGCCGCGCTGGCCGCCGTCGAGGATCGCCTGGCGGGGCTTCCCGGCCTGTCACGCATGGGCGACCACGTGGTGCTCGTCTACCAACGCCGATGAGGCGGCTGTCGGCCACCCTGCTGGCGGCGACGGCGGGCATCCTGCCGTTCGAGCTGGTGGCGACGATGCCGCTCGGCCCGCTGCGGATCTCGAGCGTCGAGCTGTTTCTCTACGCGACGCTCGCGACCTGGGGTGTGTCGTGCCTCGGCGATCCGGCGGCGCGGCGCGAGCTGCTGGACCCGCGCCGCTGGCCGGGCGTGTTGCGCGCCGCGGCCGCGCTGGGGCTGGTGCTGCTGCTGTCGGCGGCGCGGGCCCCGGAGTTTCGGGGCGCCGCCTTCAAGTCCGCGCTGCGCGGCCTGAGCGGCATCCTGCTCGGCTTCGCGGCCGCCGATCTCCTGCGCGCGCCCCGCCAGCGGGCCCGCGTGCTGACCGCGCTGGTCCTGGGCGCCGCCATCGCCGCGGTCGGGGTGATCGTCGAGGCGTGGGCGCCGTCGGGCGCGCCCTGGCTGCGGGCGTTCCACGACCAGACCTTCCAGGCGCTGGGACAGGTGCGCGGCAGCGGCCCCTTCCAGTTCCCGAACATCGCCGCCATGGCGCTGGAGGCGGCCATTCCGGTGGCGCTGTTGCTGGGCTCGGCGGGAGCGATCCGCAACGAACGCGGGGAGGATTCCTTGGACCTCCGGCGACGACTTCGCTGGGCAATGCCCAGCTCTCTCAACGCCGCCGCGGCGGCGGTGATGTTCCTGGCCGTCATCGCCACCGGCTCGCGGGCCGGTCTGGTCGGCGCCTCGGCCGCCACGCTGGTGGTCGCCGTCATGTGGGCGCGCGACCCGCTTCGCCGGCGGGCCGGCTGGATGGCCGGCGGTGGGCTGTTGGTCCTGCTGGTGGCCGGCGTGGCGAACGACCCGGCGCTGGCCGCGCGGCTGCATTTTTGGCGAGACGGGCGCTGGTACCGGAGCGAGATCGTTCCGGCCGGCGGCGCTGCCGACCGGTTGCCACCCCGCCTGGCGCCCGGGGCCCGGGCGACTGAGCTGCTCTCCGTCGCCAACCGGGGCACGCTGGCCTGGCGGCACGCGCCCCCGTCGTCGGTGAGGCTCTCCTACCACTGGGTGGACGCCCGCACCGGGCGGATCGCGATCCGCGACGGACTTCGCACCACCTTGCCCGCGGACGTGCCCCCGGGCGGCGCCGTCACGCTGCGCGCCGCCGTCGGGGCGCCGCCGGAGCCGGGCCGTTACCTGCTGTGGTGGGACATGGTTCACGAAGAGGTGACCTGGTTCAGCGCGCACGGCGACCAGGGGCGGCGAGAGCCGATCCTGGTCGGCGACCTGCCGGCGAGCCCCGGCGCGGGGCTGGCCCCCGCCGCCAACGCCGCCGTCCCGAGGCTGGAGGACTCGGCCGTGCCGCGCCGGCGCCTCTGGCGTGCCGCGCTGGGCATGTTCCGCCAGCGCCCGCTCCTGGGGGTCGGCCCCGACAACTTCCGGCACCTTTACGGGCGGATCCTGGGGCTGGCCGCGCCCGACGACCGGCTGCACGCCAACAACCTCTACTTCGAGACGCTGGCCGATCTGGGCCTGTGCGGGGCGCTGGCCTTGGTCGCCCTGGTCGTCGCGCTGGCCGCCGCCGCGCGCCGCGCCTGGACCGTCCCCCTTGGCCGCGGCATCGCGCTGGGGCTGGGCACGTTTCTGCTGCACGGCACGCTGGATTATTTCTTCGCGTTCACGCCGACGCTTGCCATGTTCTGGCTGCTGGCCGGGGCGCTGGCGGGCTGCGAACAGGATGCCGCGTGACGCGTGACGAATCGCTGGAAGCCACCGCGCTGGTGCACTGCGCCGGCGTGGTGGTGGCGTCGCTGGGTCTGGCGCACGTCGCGCACGCCGCCCTGGCGCGCGCCGTCCCGGCGCTGAAGCCGGCCGTCGAGCCGGCGGCCTACTGGCACCTGCTGTTCGCGTTCCTGCCCATCTGGATCTTCAGCGCCGAGCGGCTCGGCATCCCCCGGATCGACGTGCTGACCGGCCCGCCGGCCAAACGGGCGCGGCGGATCCTGATGACGCAGGCCGTGGGCCTGGCCGCCGCGGCGCTGATCCTGGTCGCCGCCCAGACGGCGTTGAACCGCTCGCTGATCGCGCTGTTCTTCGGCCTCTCGACGCCGCTGCTGCTGGCCACCGGCGCCTGGGAGCGCCGGCACGTCGCCCGCCGCCGGGGCGCGTCGCGCCTGCTGATCGTCGGTCCCGCGCCGCCCCCCGTCGCCGAGATCGAACGGGCCCGCGGCCGGCGCGCGGTCTGGCAAGCCGCCTGCGATCTCCGCGCCGTGGAAGCTCGCCTGAACGCCGAGCCGGTCGACGAGCTGCTGGTCGCGCCCGGCACCACGTCCGAGGAGACGCGCGCGCTGGTCGAGCTGGCGGTGGCGCTGGGCGTGACGGCGCTGGTCCCGCTGGCGCGAGCCGTCGAGGGGCTCCCGCTGCCGCCACCGCGCGTCGAGACCGTCGGGTCGGCGCAGGTGCTGGTCTACGCGCGCTCGGGGCCGAGCGCGGCGGCGGTGCTGGTGAAGACGCTGGTCGATCGGCTGCTGGCGGCGCTGCTGCTGGTGCTGCTGGCGCCGGTGCTGCTGGCCGTCGCGACGGCCGTCCGGCTCCGCCTGGGCGGCCCGATCCTGTTCGTGCAGCGTCGGGCCGGCTTTCACGGGCGGCCGTTCTGGATGCTGAAGTTCCGGACCATGCGGGTCGGCGCCGAGGACGAACTGCCCGCGCTGCGGCCGCGCAACGAGATGGACGGCCCGGTCTTCAAGCTGACCGACGATCCACGCGTCACCCGCTTCGGGCGGTTGTTGCGCCGCTCCAGCCTGGACGAGCTGCCGCAGCTCCTGAACGTGCTGGCCGGGCAGATGAGCCTGGTCGGGCCGCGGCCGCTGCCGCTGTCCGAGACCGCCTTGCTGACCGGAACCCACCGGCGGCGCTTGTCGATGCGGCCGGGGCTGACCTGCCTGTGGCAGGTGAGCGGCCGCAACGATCTGTCGTTTCGGGAGTGGATGGCGCTGGATCTCAGCTACGTCGACCGCTGGAGTCTGGGCTTGGACCTGGCCATCCTGCTGCGCACGCTGCCGGCGGTGATCACGGCGCGTGGCGCGCGGTAGCGCCGGCCACCACCGCCGCGAAGCGGGCCTCGAAGGTGGCGCGATCGAAGCGGCGCGCCGCCGCGCGCAGGCGGTCCGAGTCGAAGGCCGCCGACTCGAGCCGGTCGATGGCCGCGTTCAGCGACGCCGGGGTCGGCCGGTCGAACAGCACGCCGCCCACCCGGCCGGCGTCGGCGGCGCCGCCGCGCGCGAACACCACCACCGGGCGGCCCGCCGCCAGCGCCTCGCGCGGCACGATGCCCCAATCATCCAGCGCCGGGTGGATCACGGCGCGGCACCGCGCGTACAGGCGCAGCAGCTCGTGGTCGTCGACCCGGCCGCGCAGGGTGACGCGCGCGCCGCCCAGCCGCTGCAGGTGGGCGCGCTGGGGCCCGTCGCCGACGACGACCAGGTGGCCCGGGCGGCCGCGCGCCGCGAAGGCGCGCACCGCCAGCTCGACGCGCTTATAGGGAACCAGCGCCGAGACGCACAGATAAAGCGGCGGGCCGCCGCCGGCCTCGAGATCCGGGACGGCGGCGAACCGGTCGACGTCGACCGGCGGCTCGATCACGACCGAGTCGCGCCCGTAATGCCGCTGGATGCGCTCTTGCGTGTAGAGGCTGTTCGCGACCAGCACGTCGACCCGCGCCGTCGAGGCCCGGTCCCACCGCCGCAGGTAGCGCGCGGTCGCGCCGAACGCCGCGCGCCCCAGCCGCCCGCCCGGCACCGACGGGGCGTACTCGGCGCGCGCCTCCCAGATGTACCGCATCGGCGAGTGGACGTACGAGACGTGCACCGCGCCGGGCGGCACCCGCACGCCCTTGGCCACCGCGTGGCTGCTGGAGACGATGAGGTCGAACCCGTCCAGGCGGAAGGACTCGATCGCGGCCGGAAACAGCGGCAGGAACAGCCGGAAGCCCGGTCCGCCCGCCGGCAGCCGCCGCCCCCAGCGGTGCAGGAACGAATCGTGGAACCGGCGCGACGCCAGCTCGGGCGAGAGGCGCCGGGCGTCGTGGGTCAGCGTGAAGATCGGCGCGTCGGGGTAGAGTCGGCAGAGCGACTCCAGCACCCGTTCGGCGCCGCGCATCGACAGGGCCCAGTCGTGGACGATCGCGACGCGCACCTACGGCCCACCTTCGCGCGCCGCCTGCTCGGCGGCTGCCCGCGTGGCCAGCGCCGCCGGGTAATCGTGCAGCCGGGCCAGCGCCTGGTCC
>JAICYS010000388.1 GCA_025934105.1 Myxococcota bacterium
AGGGCGGCCAGCAGCACCCGGATCATCGCAGCGCCTCCCGCTCGTCCGCGGCCAGCGCGCGCCACGCCGCCATCTCGTCGGCGTCGGCCGGGTCGGCCGCCGAGGCCGCCGCCGCCTGGGCCGCCAGCTCGACACGCGCCAGCTCGGCCTGCCGGCGGCGCCGGTCCAGCGCCAGGGCCGACAGATCGCCGCGCGCCGCTCGGACCCGATCGAACGGGAACCGGAGCAGCACGAACGCCGTGACGGTGCGTCGAGCCCAGCTGCCCCCGTGGCGCGAAGTGTCGTCCACCATCACCGCCGCGGTGACGGTGGGCCAGGACCAGAGGGCGGGCGCCGCAGGTCGCGTTCGCGCCGGCCCCGGTTCGATCCGGTCGACAAGAGGCGCCGCGCCCACCGGCGGCCCGCGCCCGATCCAGGCGGGCGTCAGCCCGAAGTCAGTGGCGATCCAGACCCGACCGCCGACGGCCGCCACGCCGTCCACGGTCGCGCCCAGGCCGGCCGGCTGCGGCGTCCAGGCGGCGCCGTCGGCCGAGCTCCACAGTCCGCGCCCGCCTGCCATCCAGCGGCGTTCGGGCGCATCGCCGCAGGCCAGAACCCCGACGGGCGGCCGCTCGCCGGCGCGTTGAAATCGGGCGCCGTCCCACCGGTAGACACCGTCGCGCGCCAGCGCGGTGGCGTCGTCGCCGCACGCGACCAGCGCGTCGACCTGGCCACGGAACACACGCCGGCCGTTGCCCGGCGGGCCGATGGCCAGCACCCCTTCGGCATCGGCGACGAGGACCGTGCCGCGGCCGTCGACCGCCAGCGCTCGCGGGCGGCCCGGCAACGCCGCGATTGGCCGGAACCACCAGCCCCCCGCCGGGGCGGCGCCGGTCAGCTCGGCCCGGAACAGCTGGTCGTCCGAGGCGGCGGCCAGCGCGCCACCGCCCGCCGCGATGGCGGCCAGATCGCGGCCCGCCAGGGCGACCCGCGCGCACCGCTGCGCGTCCACCTGATAGACGCCGTCGGATGTCGCCGCCCAGGCGGCCCCGCCGCCCGCCGCCAGTGCGCGAGGCACGACCGAGCGCGCTGGCGAGCCGCGCCCACGCCGTCTGGGGTCGCGTTCCAGCTCGTCCTCGATGAGTTCCTCGGCGGCCAGCGTGCTGTCGTCGTCGGGCAGGCCGCCGTCGTGCAGGATCTCGGCCGCGTCCGGCGCGCCGGCCCGGACGCGAGCGCGGCGCGGCCCGGGGACCGCCGGTCGCGCGCACCGCCCCAGCCGGGTGCCGTCGGCGGCGAATATCAGAATCTCGCCGTCGCGGATGGCCAGCAGGTGGCCGTTCGCGGAGATGATCTGGTGGATGTGACCGGAGGGCAGCGGTTCGTCCGGGCGCCGGGCGGCGGCTCGCGCGGGGAGGCCGGCACAGAGCGCGGCGCACCCGGCCAGCGCGGCGGCCGATCGTGAACGGCGGTGGGTCATGCGCCCAGAATCAGCAACGGCCGTGCCGCCGGCGTTCGGCGCTTCGCCGCGGCAGTCAGGCGAGCCAGCGTCCAGCATTCGGCCGCGCGCGCCCGCCGGCCGGACGAACGGACGCGCACGGGACATGTGTTATACGAGCCGGCCATGGAGACCCCGGTGGCTTCGGCGAAGATCCTGGACGGCAAGGCGGTGGCGGCGCGGATCCGCAACGACCTCGCGCGGCAGGCGGCGGCTCTGGCGTCGCACGGCGTGCAGCCCGGCCTGGCGGTCGTGCTGGTCGGCGAGGATCCCGCCTCGCAGATCTACGTCCGCAACAAGACCAAGGCCTGCGCGGAGGTCGGCATCCGGACGTTCGATCACCGCCTGCCGGCCACCACCAGCAAGGCGGAGCTGCTGGCCTTGATCGCGCGGCTCAACGCCGACCCGCAGGTGGACGGCATCTTGGTTCAGCTCCCGCTGCCGGCCGGCCTGGACGCGCGCGAGATCCTGCCGGCGGTCGATCCGCGCAAGGACGTCGACGGCATCCACCCCGACAACCTGGGCCGGCTGGTGATGGGCGAGCCGCGCTTCGTGGCCTGCACCCCGCTCGGCATCATGACGCTCATCGAGGAGACAGGGGTCAAGCTGGCCGGCGCCGAGGCGGTGGTGGTCGGGCGCTCGAACATGGTGGGCAAGCCGATGGCGGCGCTGCTCACCGCCGCCGACGCCACCGTCACCACCTGTCACTCGAAGACGCGCGATCTGGCAGCCGCCGTGGGGCGCGCCGACGTCGTCGTGGCCGCTGTCGGGCGCGCCGAGATGATCCGCGGCGCCTGGATCAAGCCCGGCGCGGTGGTGATCGACGTGGGGATCAATCGGGAGGCGAACGGCAAGCTGCGCGGCGACGTCGAGTTCGCGGCCGCCGCCGCGCGCGCCTCCGCCATCACGCCGGTTCCCGGCGGCGTCGGTCCGATGACCATCGCGATGCTGCTGGTCAACACCGTCGCTGCCGCCAAGATCCGCGCCGCGGGCCCGGCGCGCTGAGTTCGACCGCAGTCGCAACCACGTTCCGTCGAGCCGACGAGCCGGCCGGACAGCGCAGCCGGGCCGAGCCCCGCACCCGAGCTGGCTTGGGGTCAATCGCGACCGGAAGCGCAGGCCCGGCCAGTGGACCGGCTGGTCGGCCGCGATCGAGCGCAGGGCGACCTGAGCTGGATTCGACCTGGCGAGCTCCGTCGTTGAACGATCGCGCTGGCCCACAGAGCGCAGGGCCAAGCCGATCGTCACGGACCGGAGCGCCAACAGGGTGAGCGGGACGCGAGCTAAGTCACGCGCGCCGAGAGCGGCTTGGCCAGCACGCGCAGCGTGGCCGCCTGCAACTCGGCGAACGCGGGCGGGTTGGACAGCGCCTCGTCGAAGCCCAGCGACGCGGCCCGGGCGCGGTCTCGTTCGAGCTGCGCGACCGCCAGCACGGGCGCCGAGCCCGCTTCGCGGTGTTCGCGCAGCCGGGCGTACAGCTCGTAGCCGAGCGTCCCCGATGAATCGAGATCGATGACGCCCAGGTCGACGTTGCAGATGGCGCCCGGCTCGGCCAGCTTGCGCTGATCGATCTCGACCACCTCGCAGGTGACGATCGACTTCAAGTAGCGGATCAGCAGCGCCCGGGGTGCCGCTTGCGACGCGGCCACCAGCGCCTTCAAACCCTTGAAGCCGAAGGCCAGCTTGTCGATGGCTTCGCCGAATCCCTCCGAGCGCGGCGTCACCGCCACCCCCGTCTCGGTCGCGCGCGGGTGTCCGTTGGGCTCGCCGCGCGGCCGCGTGACCACCGCGCCGACCGCGATCGAGTTGGCGGGCGTGACCAGCTTCAACTGGATCGGGGCGCCGGCCGGCAGCCGCTCGTCGATGTGAACCGACAGCTGCCCGCGCGCGATGTGGGTGGCATAGGCGATGAGTAGCGCAGCGTCGGAGCGGAAGGTCACGTCGAAAGCTGCATTCTGGGACGCTTGGGACGGGGCAGTGCCCTACCCTCTTTCAGCCGCACCTTCATGGAAGGGCGGTTCGGTGTTGATTTTGGATCCGTTCGCGTGCACACGGGCGCGGAAGCCCGCGACCTCAAT
>JAICYS010000150.1 GCA_025934105.1 Myxococcota bacterium
CGCGGCAATCACGCGCGGGTCGAGCTGGCGGCTGGTCCGGCGGCCGCCGGCGAGGCCACGCGCGAGGACCTGGCGCACGCGCGGCTGACGGTGCTGTCGCCGGCCGAGCGGGACGTCCTGGCGCGCGCCGCCATCTTCGGCGCCGAGTTCTGGACCGGCGGCGTGGTGGCGCTGGGGCGGCTGGAAGCGGCGCCCCCCGACGAAGCCGCGGTGTTCGCGCCCGATCCGACCATCGTCGAGATCCATCGCCTGCTGGACGGGCTGCGCGGGCGGCGCTTCGTCGATCGCCTGCAGAAGTCGTCGATCCCGGAGGAGACCGCCTGGGCGTTTTGCCCCGGCGTCGAGCGGCGACTGCTGGAGGCGGGCGTGCCGGAAGAGCTCACGCGGCGGCGGCGAGCGTTCGCGGCCCAGTGGCTCGAGAGCCGCGGCGGCCCCGGACGCGAGCAGCGCCTGGACGCCCTCGGACGTCTTTACCAGGAGGCGGGAGACCGCCGGCGCGCCGCCGGCTGCTTCATCGCCGCGGCCGGCCTGGCGCGCGACCGCTGGCGGCTCGATCGGGCGCACGCGCTCTACGTCTCGGGCGTTCGGCTGCTGGAGATCGACGACGCGGTGGCCAAGATGGACGCGCTTTACGCGGCGGCGGACGTCGCGGCCCGGCTGGGACGGACGCGGGAGGCGGTGGGCCTGTTTCAGGAGATGCTGCGCCTGGCCTGGCGGCTGGATCTGCCGGCAAAAGGCGGGGCGGCGCACGGGCGCATCGGGCGGCTGCTGAGCACGTTGGGCGAAAACGCGCGGGCGCTGGCGCACCTCGAGCTGGCCCACAAGCTGTTCGAGGTGGCCGGGGATGGTCCGGGGCTGGCGGCGGCGCTGGACGACATCGGCCGCGTCCTGTTCCTCATGGGCGAGCCGGAGCGCTCGCTGGAACGGCACCGGGCGGCGGCCGCCGTCCGCGAGCGGCTGGGTGACGAGCGTGGCCGCGCGCTGACGCTGTCGCGCCTCGGTCAGGTCCTGCGCCAGACGGGCGCGCTGGCGTCCGCGGGCGAGCACTTCCAGGCCGCGCTGGAGCTGCGCCGCCGGCTGGGCGATCGCCCGGGCACCATCGCGTCGCTGCTGGACCTGGGGGCGCTGGAGCGCGATCTCGGGCGCGGCAACGAGGCGCTGCGCCTCCTCGGCGAGGGACGCGAGCTGGCGCGGGGGGCCGGCGAACGCCTGCAGGAGTGCAGCCTGTCGATCGAGATCGGCGACTGCCACCTGGCGATGGGGCAGCCGCGCGCCGCGCTGGCCGAGCACCAAGCGGCGCGCGAGATCGCCCGCCATTTCGGGGCGCGGGGGCTCCTGTCGGAGGCGACGCGCGGCATCGCCGAAGCCGAACTGGCGCTGGGCGAGGCGAGCCGCGCGCGGGACGACGCGCGCGCCGCGTTCGAGATGGCCGAGCGCACCGGCGTGCCACCCCTGGCCGGCGCCGCGCTGCGCGTGGCGGCGGCGGCGGTCGGTTCCGGCGCGCCCGGCGAAGCAGAGCTGGGGGGCGCGCGAGAGATGTTCGACCGCGCCGTCGAGATCCTGACCAGCGCCGGTGCCGAGCTGGAGCTGGCCCGCACGCTGGACGCCTACGCCGTCTACGAGCAGCGGTCCGGCCGCGACGAGACGGCCGGCGAGCTCCGCAAGCAGGCCGGGCTGATCCGGGAGCGCGGCGCCGCGCCAGGTCCGCCCGCCGCCGCCCCTCTTTGAGGGAAGCGCCCTCGAGAGGAAGTTTCGAGCGGCCGGCGAGGTCGCGCCGGTCAGCGTGGCGCGGCTCTCACGAGACCTCCGGGGATTCTTTGTCGCCGTGTCCCGCGGCGCCGGCGTGCATCCGACCTCGGTGCTCACGCGGCGGCCTCTCCGCGCCGGCCGAGGAGAGGTCGCCGCGGAAGAGGTGAGGCGCGGGGCGGGGGCGGCTCTGTCCAGCCGCTCCGCTACTTCTTGGCGACGGTCGCCTTCTTGAGGTCGTCGGGCTTGACCAGGATGCGGTCCACCGTCCACTTGGGCGCCAGCAGGACGTCGTTGCTCTTGGCTCCCATGACGAAGTAGCTGAGCTTGTCCTTGCTCTCGTCGCCGACCTTCACCTGGCAGACGGGGGCGCCCTTTTCCTTGCTCTTGGCGGTGATGACCTTGGCCTTGGCCAGGCCGTTGTCCTTGGGCGACTGATCCTCGGCGAAGGCGGTGGCCTTCCACTCCTTGAAGTCGTTGGTGATGGGCGTGACCTTGGCGGCGTCGACCTCCATCTTGGGCTTGGTGGCCTTCCAATCGCTGCCGCTCTTGACCAGCGCGTACGACTTGTCGCCGGCCGCCACCGAAACCTCGGTCACGTCGGCGCCGTCGATGTTGCACAGCGTCTTGTCCCGGAACTCGACGGGCGCCTTGTCGATGCGCTCGACGTTGTACTTCTTGACCAGGAACACCTGCGGGGCGTCGGACTTCTTGGCGTAGAACTCGTCCTCGCCCTTCTTGCCCCCGAGCAGGACCGTCACGCTCTTGTTGTCCTTCAGCCCGACGGTGATGGTCAGGGCCGGCGGCTCCAGCCCGGCCTCGGCCAGCTTGACGCCGTCCGCGAAGTCGTTGGCCTTCCAGGACGACAGCGCCGAGACCATCTGGTTGGCGGTGGCGTTGTCGAGCTTGTCGATCTTCAGCGTCGAGTCGACCACCTGCCACTTGTCCTCGCTGCCCTCCTTGGTGCCGGTCTTTTTCAACGACACCTTGGCGCCTCCCTTGGCGGCCACCTCCAGCTTCTGGACGTCGCCGGCCGCGAACGTGCTGATGCTCTTGTCGCGCCAGTCCGACGCCGGCTTGTCGAACGTGTACCGGCTGATGCCGCTGGCCTGCCAGATCTCGTTCTTGCCCGGCATGCGGACCATCGTCCCCGCGCCCACGCTCTTGCCGACGATCAGGTCGGCCAGCACCTGCCCGTCGTGCTTGGCGACCACGTGGACGCCTTCCTTGTCGTCCACCTGGAACTCGCTTTGCTTCGACGGCTGCTCCGTCACCAGGTCGCTGACGTCCATCTTGCCCAGCCCCTCCCAGACCGCCTTGGCGTTCCCCGGATCGGCGGCATAGGCGACGGGCGCCGTCACGCGGGTGGTGTCACCTTCCTTCTTCAGCGTGGTGGTGACGCCCCCCTTGGTGATGTCGACGGTGGTGATCTGCGCGGCGTCCAGCGGCGGGATGGGCCGCGCCCGGTCCGAGGCCCGCTCGCCCTTTTCGGGCGCGCGCAGCGCGACGATGGCAATGATCCCGAGGACCACGAAGGCCCCCAGCGCGATGAGTGTTTTCTTGTTCATAGTCTTTGACCCTGTCGGCGGGCGCGCCGGAGCCGCCAGCGTGCGATCCCGAACCCGATGAACAGCAGCGGAACACCGGCGATGTTGATGGCCTTGACGGCGGCGACGGTCCCGTCGGAGGCGACCTCGATGGGCCGCGCGGCCACCGTCTTGCTGCGCACCGGCGTCAGCGCCTCATCCTCCATCGTCCAGCTGATGGCGTTGAACAGCATCTGCGCGCCGCCCTGGTAAAAGGGCAGGTAGCGCGCCAGTTGCAGGTACTCGTCGGACGCGAAGTCCGAGTCGCCCACCACCACCAGCCGGACCGGCTTCTTCGACTCCGACGGCGGCTGGTTCTGATCGGCCGGCAGCGACATGCCCGGCTGGGCGGCCGGGGCGTACGCGCTCTTCAGCGTCCCCTGGTACGCATAGGCCAGCCCGAACACGCCGTGCTCCTTGCCCTCTTCGATCTCGTTCATGGGCGAGAAGAAGAAGAAGCCAGTCTGCTTCCAGGCCTCCGGCGAGGTGGCCGCCAGCGTCCAGAGCTTGGCGCCCGGGATCTGTGGCTTGCCGTTGGCCAGCGGTCCGACCAGTTCGACCGAGCTGGGGAAGGGGAACACGATGGCGTTCACGCCCTCCAGCACCGACTGGTCCTTGTCCGACGAGTCGGTCTTGACGCCCACGAAGACGGGCAGGTTCTTGAGCATCTTGCGGCCGCCCACGTCGATGGGGCCGGGGACGTTCTGCTTGTCGAAGACGAAGTCCTCGTCGACCTTGAACCCGTACTTCTCCAGCAGGTCGTTCAGCTTGGTGTCGTTGGCCTGCCCGATCTTGGGCTGCGAGGGCAGCTGCGGCATCCCGCCGCGCGGCGACGACAGCGTCATCCCGTCGACCAGGAAAATCGCGCCGTGCCCCTTCATCAGGAAGGCGTCGATGGCTTTGCGGCCCTTGTCGTCGAAGGCCTGCTTGGGGCCGCCCACCACCAGCGCGTCGACGTCGTCGGCGATCGGGCTGGACGACGGGTTGACCGTGGTCGAGTCGAACTCCTGGTCGATGACGTGCTTGAGCGCCTGGAAGCCCTGCGACAGGTCGGACTCGCCGTGGCCGGTCGTGAAGGCCACCTTGCGCTTCTTCTGCGTCATCCGCTTGATGAGCGACGAGACCTGGTACTCGAGCCCTTCGATCTGGCCGATCTCCGGGATGGCCTCGGTCTTGCCCTGGTACTGGAAGCAGAGGCCGAGGTAGTAGGTGCCGACCTCGAACTTTTGCGACCGCAACACCTGGATCTGCAGCTTCTCGACCTTGCAGGCGTTGGCTTCCTCTTCGATCTTCTTGTCGCTGTCCGGATCGAACGCCTCGAAGCGGAGCTTCCCCTTCGAGTACGTGCGGTAGTCGTCCAGCAGATCGCGCACGTACCGGCTGACGTTGGTCAGCTCGGGCGGCAGGTCGCGCGAGATGTACGCCTTGACCGTCATGTAGTCGGGCAGGGCGCGCACCACGTCCTTGGACGCTTTCGACAGCGTGTAGACCTTGTTCTCGGTCAGATCGACGCGGCCGAACAGGCGCGTGCCGATCAGGTTGATGGCGACGATGGCGCCGATCGTCAGCAGCACGTAGGCCGTGGCGTTCGACGCGGACAGGCGCTTGCGGCGATCCATCTCTGGGGCGGCCATCACTTCCACCTCCGCGATTCGAGCGACAGCGTGGCGATCAGCAGGCCGACCGCGATCACCGAGAAGTAATAAATGACGTCACGCGAGTCGATGACCCCGCGCCCGATGTTCTCGAAGTGGCCGTCGATCGACAGATACGAGACCAGCCCCTGCCAGGCCTGCGGCAGGAACTGGGTCAGCTTTCCCAGCAGGTAGAGGCCGAACGAGATCACGAAGGCCAGGATGAACGACACGATCGAGTTGCGCGTCAGCGACGAGGCCATCACGCCGATCGAGACGTACGCGCCGCCCATCAGCACCAGGCCGATGTAGCCGCCGATGGTCGGGCCGCGATCGAGCGGCCCCAGCAGCTTGATCGTGATCGCGAAGACCACCGTCAGCCCGATGGCCGTGCAAAGGAGGCTCATGGCGGCCAGGAACTTGCCGACCACCACCTCCCAGTCGCGGACCGGCATGGTGATGAGCAGCTCCAGCGTGCCGCTCGCCTTCTCGTCGGCCAGGAGGCGCATGGTGATGGCCGGGACGACGAACATGAACATGAGCGGCATGATGTTGAAGAAGCCGCGCATGTCCGCCTGCTTCTCCAGGAACAGCTGCGTGAAGAAGAGGTAACCGGTCAGGATCGTGAACGCCGACACCACGATGTAGGCGACGGGCGAGTTGAAGTAGGTGCGGATCTCGCGGCGCGAGATCACCAACGCCGGGCTCATGACTGCTCCTTTCCGGCATCGTTCAGGGCGTCGCCGGTGGTCAGGTTGCGGAACACGTCCTCCAGGCTGGCCGACTCGCGCAGAAGCTCGAGCAACGTCCAGCGGTTGTCGACCGCGGTCCGGAAGATGGGCTTGCGCAGGTCGGCGGAGGCCGCCGCGTCCAGCGCGAACGCGTGCGTCCCCTCCTCGACGTGGCCGCCGACGATCTCGACCCGCGCCACGCCGGACAGGCTGGCCAGCCGGTCGCGGATGGCCTCTTTCGGCACGCCGTTCGACTCGACGACCACCCGGTAGCGGCCGCCCTTTTCGCGGGCGCGCAGCGCCTCGGGCGTGCCGTCCGCGACCAGCTTTCCCCCGCTGATGATGAGGATGCGGCTGCAGGTGGCCTGCACCTCCGGCAGGATGTGGGTCGACAGGATGACCGTCTTTTCGCGCCCGATCTCCTTGATGAGCGACCGGATCTCGACGATCTGGTTCGGGTCGAGGCCGCTGGTCGGCTCGTCCAGGATCAGGATGTCGGGGTCGTGCAGCATCGCCTGCGCCAGGCCGACCCGCTGCCGGTAGCCTTTCGAGAGCTCGCGCACCTCCTTGCCCGCCACTTCCGCGAGGCCGCAGCGCACCCCCACCTCGTGGATGCGCGCGTGGGCCCGGTCGGCCGACATGCCGCGCATCGCCGCCGCGAACTGCAGGTACTCGAGCACGGTCATGTCACGGTAGATGGGCGTGTCCTCGGGCAGGTATCCGAGGTGCTGCCGCACCTGCAACGACTGGTCGAAGACGTCGTATCCGGCCACCCGGGCGCGCCCGTCGGTGGGCGACAGGTAGCAGGTCAACATCTTCATGGTGGTCGACTTGCCGGCCCCGTTGGGGCCCAGAAAGCCAAGCACCTCGCCGGGACGGACGGTGAAGCTGACGTGGTCGACTGCGCGGGTCGGACCGTAGTCCTTCGTCAGTCCCTCGACCTCGATCATCACATCTGACGACATGTGGGCCTTTCGGTCATGGGGCAGGGTTTCCTAAAAAAAGGGTCCGGCCGCCAAAACCACGCAGCCTTTAGGGTTATTCCCGCCGGGGGCCTACGTATTACGCGCCTTCGCCCGGTGTCAAGAGACCCCCGGGCCAAAAAATTACGTCCGGCTGAGTTCGGCTCCCCGTAGTTGACGGCGGAGGTGCACATGAAACGAGGCCGAAACCAGACCGTCGTCGCCCTTTTGGCGACCCTTGGGCTCGGGGCGTTTGCCGCGGCGTGCGGCACCGAGCCGGGGAGCTCGACAGCGGACACGGCGGCTGCGCGCTCGGGATCGCCGATCGACAGCTTCAACCAGACGAACACCTCGGCTTGGGTGCCGTTCATGGACGAAGCGTCGTCGATCGCGACGGCCCGGGCCGCCGACCACGCCAACAGCAGCGGCGCGTCGCTGCAGATCACGTACAAGGTGGCGTCGGGTGGTTTCGCGGGGCTGGAGCGGCTCTTCTCGTCGCCGCTCAACTGGTCGAACGTGTCGGCCATCAACCTGTGGGTGAAGGGCACCAACACCGGGCACACCTTCCTGGTGCAGGTCTACGACGCCGGCAACGAGCGCTGGGAGTCGCGTTTCACGGTCGACTTCACCGGCTGGCGGCAGATCGCGCTGCCGTTCTCGGCCATGACCGCGGCCGGCTGGCAACCGCCGGACGCGACGGCCAACAACGTGCGGGACTTCTCGGGCGTGACCGGCGTGGCGTTGATTCCGTCCGAGGGCGGCGGCAACGGCGTCGTCACGATCGACGCGCTCGCCTACGGGCCGGGCGCCAGTGCCACCGCGGCGAGCAGCGCGACGGGCGGCACCAGCGGCACGGCGACGGCGACCGGCGGCACGACGGCGGTCAGCGCCGCGGGCGGCACCCCGGGGACCACCGCGACGGGCGGGACCAGCGCCACGGCGACCGGCACGGGCGGGACCAGCGCCACGGCGACCGGCACGGGCGGGACCACCGCCACCGCGACCGGCACGGGCGGGACCAGCGTCACCGCGACCGGCACGGGCGGGACCACCGCCACGGCGACCAGCACGGGCGGGACCGGCGTCACCGCGACCAGCACGGGCGGGACCACCGCCGCGACGACGTCCACGGCCTCGGCGGGCCTGGTGGGCGCGACGGGCGCGAACGGCACCATCGTGCCGCTCTACACCAACCCGGGTGATTCGTCGTGGGCTGCGGTGGCGGCGGCCAAGCAGGCGCACCCGACGGTGCCGGTGATCGCCATCGTCAACCCGAGCAACGGCCCGGGCAGCGCCCTCGACCCGGGATACACGTCCGGCATCGCCAAGCTGACCGCAGCGGGCGTCAAGGTGATCGGCTACGTGCACACCGCGTACGGCTCCCGGCCGACGTCCCAGCTTCAGTCCGAGATGGACCAGTGGCACGGCTGGTACCCGGGCGTGAGCGGCATCTTCTTCGACGAGATGGCCAACTCGCCGGGATACGAGTCGTACTACAGCAGCCTGGGCAGCTACGCGAAGAGCCACGTCGGCAACTTCACCGTCGGCAACCCCGGCACCGACAGCGCCCAGAGCTACGTCGGCACCCTGGACGTGCTGCTCATCTACGAGAGCGGCGGCGTGCCGTCGCTGTCCGCCGTCACCGGCTGGCACGCGTCGTTCCCGCGCGCCAACTTCGGCGTGATCCCGTACAAGGTCGGGTCGGTGGACAGCGCGTTCATCGCCGCCATCCGCTCGTACGTCGGCTACATCTACCTGCAGAGCGACGACCTGCCCAACCCGTGGGACAGCGTGCCGAGCTACCTCACCAGCCTGGTGGGCGCGCTGCAGTAACAGCGTTCGCGCTTCACACCAGCGGCCGGCGCGGAGTCCCCTCCTTCGCGTCGGCCGTTTTCTTTGGGGCGGGTCAGCAGTCGGCGTCGGTGGCAGGGCTGCAGGCGCTGGGGCAGCAGCCGTCGCGGCGGGTGCCCGAGCAGGACGTGATGGGCACGTGCCGGCAGGCGGCGTTGCACTGCTGCGGGTCGCCGACCAGGCGTTCGATCGTGCAGGCGTCGCCGTCGTCGGGGCAGGTGGTCGGACAGGTCGAGGGTGGGTCGCAGGTCTCGCCCGCTTCGACGCGGCCGTCGTTGCAACTGGGCGCGCAATCGTTGTCGTTGCCGGCGGTGCAACCGGCCGGGCAGCAGCCGTCGCCGTTGAGGCAGGCGGTGACGGGCGCGTGCGTGCAGGTGCGGGTGCAGTTGGCGACCGAGCCGGTGGTCAGGTCGACGGTGCAGGCGTCGCCGTCATCGCAGGCGGCGGGGCACGCCCCGGGCAGGCCGGCGGTGATGGCTCGATCGCAGGCCTCGCCCGCCTCGACGACGCCGTTGCCGCAGATGGTCCGGCAGTCGTCGTCGGTGGCCGCCGTGCAGCCGGGCGGGCAGCACCCGTCGCCGCTGGCGCAGGCCACCACCGGCGTGACGACGCACGCGGCGCTGCAGGTGGCCGCCGTCCCGCGCAGCGTGACCGTCGCGCAGGAGCCGGCCGGGGCGCAGGCGGTGGGGCACGACCCGTCGACGCCCGGATCGCAGGTCTCGACCGGCCGCTCGACGACGCCGTTGCCACACGTGGGCGCGCAGTCGGCGTCGATCAGGAAATCGGCCCCCGGCGGGCAACAGCCGTCGCCGGCGGCCGCCGCCGTCACCGGCAGGTGAACGCAGGTCGCCTGGCAGGTGCCGGCCGACAGCAGCCGATCGTCCGTGCAGGGGTCGCCGTCGTCGCATCCGGCAGGGCAGGCGCCGGGAAGACCGGCCGCGATGGCCTGGTCACAGGCCTCGCCCGCGTCGAGGACGCCGTTGCCGCAGCCGGGGGCGCAGTCCGGATCCTGGGCGGCGCCGCAACCGGGCGGGCAGCATCCGTCCGACGGCCCGCACGCGGTGATGGCCGCCGAGACGCAGGCCGCGGTGCAGGCGGCGGGCTCGCCCGCCAGCGTGGCCAGCAGGCAGGCAGCCGGCGACGGTGGACAGCTGGTCGGGCAGGCCGCGGGGCCGGTGGCGGCCGGGTCGCAGGTCTCGCCGGGTTCGACCACGCCGTCGCCGCAGACGGCCGGGCAGTCGCTGTCCGTGGCGGCGGTCGATCCCGTCAAGCAGCACCCGTCGCCCGAGATGGCCGCCGTGATCTGGCCGTGGATGCACAGCGCCTGGCAGCCGGCGCCCGACAGCGCGTCGGTCGTGCAGGGGTCGCCGTCGTCGCAGCTCACCGGGCAGCTGCCGGGCCGCGGCGGCGGGATGCCGACGTCGCAGGTCTCGCCCGCCCCGCGGATGCCGTCGCCGCAGGCGGCCGGGCAATCGTCGTCGGTGGCGTTGGACGCGCCGGCCGGACAGCACTGGTCGTTCGAGACGGGAGCCGTGATCGTCGTGCGCAGGCAGATGGCCGAACAGGTGCGCGCCGAGACCAGCTGGGCGGTCAGGCAGGGGTCGCTGGCCTGGCAGTCGTCGGGGGTGGGGCAGGCGCCCGGCGCGCCGGCCGGCAGCGCGGTGTCGCAGGTCTCGCCCGGATCGACGACGCCGTTGCCGCAGGTGGGCGAGCAGTCGGGATCGGTGGCCGCGGTCGCGTCGCTGGGGCAGCAGCCGTCGGAGACGCGGTCGGCCGTGACGTTCACGGCGTGCGTGCAGGCGGCCGTGCAGTCGCTGCCGCTGTGGACGTCGGTGGTGCAGGCGATGCCGTCGTCGCAGTTGGCCGGCGGGCAGGCGCCGGGCGTGCCGGCGGGCAGGGCGGTGTCGCAGCTCTCGCCCGGGTCGACGACGCCGTTACCGCAGTTGGGCGGCAGGACCGCGCCACCGTCCGGTCCCGTCCCGCCGGTGCCGGGGACGCAGGTCTTTCCGCCGCAGGTGAGGAGGATGTAAACCGTCTGGGAGCTGGCCGGCGCGACCAGCAGCGGGCCTGCGTGTCCGCTCGCCGCCAGGCTGCCGTCCGCGCGCTGGGCGCCGAGGTCGACAATCAGCATGCCGGTGGCGGCGCCCGGGATTTCGGCGGTCAGCGTGGTGGGAAACGCCAGCGGGGAGGCGTCGCCGTAGGACTGCGACGAGGAGCCGGCCGGTCCGGTCACGGTCACGTTGATCGCCACGGCGTCCGGAAGCGTGCCGGAGACGGTCACGACCAGCAGCACCACCGCGGTGTCGTCTTGCCGGCGGCAGCCACCGCCCGCGCCCACCAGCAGCATCGTGCCCAAAGCGGCGGCCTGCCAGCGGGCCCAGCGCGCGCGCCGCATCAGTAGAACTTTCGATCGCCGAGGTCGCTGGCCGGGATCGAGGGCGACGTCGAACGGCCGGCCAGCGCCGCTGCGGTCAGCCCGGCGCCCAGCCCGACCGCCACCGCGGTCCACATCCACCAGCGCTTCCAGAGCGGCGCGGGCCTGGGCTTGGGCGGCGCGGGCGCGGTCAGCCCGGCGCCGGCGGCGGGGGTCCGCAGCAGCTCCAGCTCGGTGACGCGATCCTCGACCATCTCGCGGTTCGGCGCGTTCGGCGCCGCGGCCAGGTAGCGGTCGTAATAGAACAGCGCCTGGTCGGTCGCCCCCAGCTGCCGGTAGGCCTCAGCGGTGTCCAGCAGGAACTGCGGGTCGGCGCGCAGCTCGTAGGCCCGGCGGTATTCGCCGATGGCCTCTTGATAGCGGCCGAGGAGGTAGAGGCGGCGGGCCTGCGCCACGTGCTCGTCCACCTCGCTGTCGGCGCCCGGCTGGGCCGGCGCGCCGGCGGCCGCCGGGGGCAGGGCCGGCGGCGGCGCGGCGCTGGCCCGGCCGCCGGTCCACAACGCCAGACCGAGCGCCAACAGCCGCAGCGAACGACGGAAGCCAAGCACGAGGCTCCGCGATTCTGCGCCCCGGCGCGCGGCGCCGTCAAACCCGGCGCGGCGGTCGGGAGGCGCGGCCACGCACCAGCACCGGGTCGAGCGGCGCCAGCGAGGCCACCCAGCGCGCGGCCACCGTCCGGGCGCCGGTCGCCAGCGCCGGCGGCGCCGCGGCCTGCAGGATCGCCAGGGCCTCGGTTTGCAGGCGGGGCGGAAGTTGCGGGCGCCCGTCCGGGCCGCGGGTCAGGACGGCCTCGAACGCCGCGACCTCTTCGGGCGCCAGCGGCCGGAGCCCGGGCGACGGCCGGGCCTCCTGGCGCGCCCCGCTCTCCAGCAGGCGCGCCACTAGCGCGGTCCGCGCCACCACCCCGAAGTCCAGCGCCGATTCATCCGCGTCGGTCTCGGCGAACGCGGCGCCACCCGGCGCCAGGTCCTCCGGCTTGACGCCGAGGCCGGTCACCATCGCCTGGGCGGCGGCCGCCTGCTCGAGGGCCGCGGCGGCGCGCGCCAGATCCGCCAAGCTGCGGAACGGGCGCTCGCCCGCCGCCGGTGGCTCGTCGAGGAGCCGCGGGTAGAGCGGGCGCAGCCGCGTCACCGCGTCCAGCACCACGGCGTCGTCGGCCTCGGCCAGGCGCAGCCCGCGGCCGCCGAACGGACCTTTTTGCCGCAAGGTCTGTCCCAGCCGCTTGACCTTGCCGATGAGGCTCACGCCCAGGCGAAACAGGCGCACCAGGGGAATCGATCGCAGCGCCGTCGCGCCGCGCTGGTCGTCGTCGCGCGCCAGGCGCTCGACGGCCAGGTCCAGCGTCGCCAGCAGGCGGTCCAGCACCGCCGAGACGGCCTGATCGTCACCGGGCTGCACGCGATCGGCGGCCATCACCCGGTTGGTCAGCGTGACCAGCGCGAAGCGCAGGTCGTCGACCTCGTCACGGCCCGAGAGCTTCTGCGCGGCCCGCGCGAACGGCGAGCCGTCGGCGTCTCCCAGCCGCTCGGCCAGCGCCGTCGGGACGCGCAGCGCCGCCGCGTCCGCGGTGCGCACCGGCCGCGCTTGGGGCGCATCCTCGACGCGGACGGTGGCCGGGTCCAGCTCGCGGTACACCTCCAGCGCTTCGTAGTAGTCGGCGAAGCCGAGGTCGGCCATCCGCGCCTGCCGCCAGCGGTAGGCGGTCTCCTCGAGCTCGGAGTCCATCTCGCCGCGCGCCCCCACCAGCATCCGCCGCGCGGCGTCCTTGTCGCTGCGGTAAAAGGCGTCGATGAGGCGGATGAACGCCCGGGCGCGGTCCTCGGCCCCCTCGCCGTCGGGCGAGTCGGCGGCCACGGCGGATTCGCTGTCCAGGCCGTCGCCGGTCAAGTCGGGCCCGCCGCTGCCGGCCCCCACGTCCAGCAAGAAGAACCCGTCGGGCGTCGAGTAGCCGATTCCTTGCGGCTCGTCGGGGGGCTCCTCCTGCGTGAGGTCGTAGACGCGCGCGGCCCGCCGGATGATGAGCCCGACCAGCTCGCTGTCCAGCCCCTTCAGCCAGGCGCCGATCCGCTCGTAGGGGGCGACCGCGATGGCGGCCAGCCATTCGGCCAGCGCGGGCCCGTCCAGCCGATCGCGCCGCCAGGCGGCGAAGTCCAGCGCCACCGAGAGCTGCTCGGGCGTGGCGGCGGCCAGGATGTCGGCTCCTTCGTCGAGCCCGATCTCGTGCAGGACGTAGTAAAGCTCGTCGCCGGGCAGGGCCCGGACGGCCGCGCGCAGGTCGGGCGCCTCCATCAGCGCGTCGGCGCGCCGGAGCTGCCGCCCGCGTCCCAGGCGCGCCCGGTAGTGCGACAGCGCCACCACGTTGTTGCGCTCTTCGGGATGTCGTTCGTGCGAAGCGTCGTCCTGCCGGCCGGCCATGTATCTTCATATACCACCCCATGTTGTCGGCCGTTCTGCGCACGATCGCGACGCACGCGCTGTTTCAGCGCGGCGACCGCGTGCTGGTCGCCGTCTCGGGCGGCCCCGATTCGATGGCGCTGCTGCACGCGCTGTGGGAGGCGCGCGATCGCCTGGGGATCGCGCTGGAGGTCGCGTCGGTCGATCACGGGCTGCGCCCCGAAGCCGCCGGCGAGCTCGCCCTGGTGCGGGCGCGGGCCGAGGCGCTGGAGCTGCCGTTCGTGCCGCTGGCCGTCCAGGTCCGGCGCGAGCCGGGCCGGGCGTCGTTGCAGGACGCCGCGCGGCGGGCGCGGCTGGGCGCGCTGGCGGCGCTGGCCGCCCGGCGGGGGGCGGGCCGGGTCGCGCTGGGGCACAACGCCGACGACCAGGCCGAGACGGTGCTGTTCCGGATCCTCCGCGGCACGGGGCTGCGCGGCCTGGCCGGGATTCCCTACCGGCGGGATCCGTTCGTGCGGCCGCTGCTGGACGTGCCGCGCGCCGAGATCCAGCGGTACCTCGCCCGGCGCAGCATCCCGTTCGTCACGGACCCCTCGAACGCCGATCCGCGCTACGCCCGGGCGCGCATCCGGCACCGGATCTTGCCGGCCCTGGCGGAAGAGAACCCGCGCGTGGCCCAGGCGCTGCTGCGTCTGGCGGGCGCCGCGCGCGGAGAGACGCCGCGCGCGCCCGCCGGCCGGACC
>JAICYS010000225.1 GCA_025934105.1 Myxococcota bacterium
CCGCCGGCCCCGCCGCCGCCCGGCCCCCCGCCGGCCCCGGCGTTGCCGGTGGTGGCCGCACCCAAGATCACCGTGGCCTTGGTGACGGCGCCCGACGTCACGAGGTCGGTCGTGCGGCCCGAACCCCTGGTGGCGTGGGTGGCCGTGATGGCGTAGCCACCGGCCGGAACCTTGGCGAAGAACACGCTGCCCAACGCGTCGGTGACCAGCGACTGCGTGGCCGGCTCGGTCGTGACGGTGGCGTCGGAGACCGGCAACATGGACTTGTCGACCACCGTGACGTACAAACTTCCGGTGGGTTGGCTGCCGCCGCCGCCGCAAGCTGGAAAGGTCGCGCCCAATGCGACCGCGCCGAAAAAGGCCCAACACACTGCCCGTCGATCCGCCGCACGCAGTTTCATTTTGGCCGCTATGGTACTGCCGCTTTGCGCGCAACGCCAAGCGGCGGCCGATGGCGCGGTCTGGTGGTTCGTCGACGCCACGGACGACGCGGGGCTTCATTCCGCGCACGGCTACACGGCGGCCGCCGTCACCGATCCCCAAAAGGCGGCCGGCGGCGTGGCGGCCGGCGACTTTGACGGCGACGGCGACACCGATCTTTACGTCGTGGCCGGCACGGCCGGCGCCAATGCCCTGTTTCGAAACGAAGGCGACGGGACGTTCAGCGACGTCGCAGGCCCAGCCGGCGTCGCGTTGAGCGGCGTTTCCGGCAGCGGGCCGCTGTTCTTCGACTACGACGGGGACGGCTGGCTGGACCTGTTCGTGGGCGCCGTCAACGGCGATCCGCCCGTGCTGTTCCACAATCGAGGCGACGGAACGTTCCAGGACGTCACCGCCTCCAGCGGCCTGTCGTTTCCGCCGCAGACCCTGTCCGCGACCGCCGGCGACTACGACGGAGACGGCTGGCTGGACCTGTTCCTGTCGCACTGGGACTCGCCGGCCGGCGGTTGCCACCTGTGGCACAACGACGGCGGGCAGGGGTTCTCATGCACCGACGCCGCCGCCGGCCTGGCCGGGCTGGTGCGCGACGTGACCGATCGGACGTTCACCGCGAACTTCGTCGACTTGAACGACGACGGGCGCTCCGATCTGGTCGTCACCGAAGACTTCGGCCAGTCGACCGTCTGGTTGAACCTGGGGGGTGGCCGGTTCCGCAACGCCACCAACGCCGTCATTTCAGACCAGAACGGGATGGGTAGCGCCGTCGGCGATTACGACGGTGACGGAGACTTCGATTGGTTCGTCTCCTCGATCCGCGACGCCGACGGGGTCATGGAAGGAAATTGGGGAAGCAGCGGCAACCGGCTCTACCGCAACCGCGGCGACGGGACCTTCGACGACGTGACCGACGCCGCCGGCGTGCGGGACGGGGATTGGGGTTGGGGCGCCAGCTTCGCCGATTTCGACAATGACGGACTGCTGGATCTGGTGCACGTCAACGGCTGGCCGCAAGGCTCGCCGCAGTTCCGGGGAACGCACGCCCGCCTGTTCATGGCCGGCCCGGCCGGCCGATTCCAGGACCAGGCGGCGGCGCGCGGCTTCGACGAGCACGTGGGCGGGCGGGGCGTCGTCTGCTTCGACTACGACGGCGACGGCGACCTGGATCTGTTCGTGGCCAACAACGGCGGTCCGCACCACCTGTGGCGAAACGAGGGGGGCCGCGCGGCCGGCCATTATCTGGACGTGAGGGTGCTGGGAAGGGCGCCCAACCCGTTCGCGATCGGGGCCAAGATCTTCGTGAGCGCCGGTGGACGCCAGCAGGTGCGCGACGTTCACGCCGGCTCGAACTACGTCTCGCAGAATCCGCGCGACGCGCATTTCGGGCTGGGGGCGGCGTCGCGCGTGGACGGCGTGCGGGTGGTATGGCCCGACGGACGGCAGGTCACCCTGGGCGCCCTGGACGCCGATCGCACCCTGATCGTCGACCCGGATCAGCCGTCGCGGGCCGCAGGCGGTGGCTGCTCGCTGTGAGCGTTCACGAGCAGCGTTGGCCGAGGACGTACCCGGCGCTGCACAGGCACCGGCAGGTCACGGGGTCGGGCGAGGCGTCGCAGGTCGGCACGACCGTCGCCGACGCTTGCGCCTGGCGGCCGGCCGGGTCTTCGACCTGCACGGTGAGAACGTAAGGCTCCCCGTCGACCGCCTGGCCTAGGCCCGCGATGGGGCAGGCGGGGACGTTGGCGAAGTTGGCCAGCCCGGCCGGATTCTTGGGCTCCAGCCAGCCGTCCGCGGCCGGCTGCAGCATCACCGGGCGGCGTTCGAAGGCGGCGATCAGGCCGCTCGAGGCCAGCGCCAGCGAGGTGGACAGCGTCAGCGGGCAGCCGTCGACGTTCAGCGCGCGGACGCCGACGACCAGCACTTCGCCGCCCTGGGGCGCGGCCACCAGCGGCAGCGTCCCTCCGTCGGCGACGGGCGCGAGCGTTCCCTGGCTGGTCTGGCCGACCAGCGTCACCGCTGGCGGCGACGAAGGATCGCCCGTGAAGCACCCGGACGAAGGCGCCGGCGCGGCGGCGGGGCCACCGCCGCAACCGAGCATCACCAGCGCGCAGGCGCTCACCAGCCGGCCAGCCGCGCGGGCCATCAGTTGCAAAACACGTCGGTGGCCAGCTTCGGGTAGTAATAAACGAAGATGTTGCAGTGTTCGCCGAGGTCGGTGGTTCCGCCGAACACATAGCAGCAGTCGCCGGCCTGCTCGGGATCCTTGGCGTTCAAGGCGTCGCAGCCGGCCATCGGCGGGCGCCACTCGTACGCGCAATCCCACCAGACGCCTCCGCCCGGCGGCACGGGCCGTTCGATG
This sequence comes from Myxococcota bacterium, assembly GCA_025934105.1. Lineage (GTDB taxonomy): Bacteria > Myxococcota_A > Polyangia > Fen-1088 > Fen-1088 > JADGRB01. The sequence goes on from JAICYS010000225.1 coordinate 2,798, forward strand.
CCGGTGGTCATGGGCGGGCTGTCCCAGTACACGGTGTCGTAGAACTGGTCGGCGGCGGGCGGATGGTCGGTGCTGGCGCCGTCCCAGACGTACATCGACAGCTCGCGCCCGCGGGAATGGAAATGTCCGTTGGCGGCGGTGATGGTGACCGCGCTGGGCAGCCGGCAGGTGCCCGTGAAGGTCGGTTCCGGGTTGCTCTGACAGATTCGAATGCTCTGCTGGGTCGCGAACAACGTCCCCAGCTCGATCGGATCGGGCAGGCTCGTCCGGTAAAGGTTGATCCCGACCTCGGCGTCCATGGGCGTGGGCTGGACGGACGTGTTGACGTAGTGAGCTTGAATCATCAGCATCTCGCCCGGCGTGAACCGCATCGCCACGCCGTCCGGCAGCTGCCAATCCGTGTACGGCCCTTGCCGCAGCGGGCTCTGGGTGTTGGCGACCAGCGGCCAATCGGCCCAGTTCGCGCTTTCCCAGCACGGGTTGTTCGCGTAGTCGTCGTGCCCGTAAACGACGGTCGCGTCGTAAGGCCCGATCTTCACCGGCTCGCCCGCCGCCGGGTCGAGCCCGACGATCGTGCGCACGCGAAACACGCTGAGGTGGTGGGTCCCGACGCTGGTCGCCATGCGCACGCGATCCACCCAGAAGTCCTGCCCGCCGGCCAGATCGGGGACGCGCACGAAATAGCAGCTCTGCTCTTCGTGGGCGTAGGGGACGCTGAAGGTCGGAAGCCGGAACTGCAGACCGGCGTCGGCGGCGGGAACGTCCAGCACCCACAACGGAGCGTCCGAGGGCGATTGCGTGCACCCGACGGCCAGCAGCACCGCACCCGTCGGCCCCCAAAGACGCACGCCAACACAATCGCCTCTCCGTCCCGGCCGGTCAAGCCGCGGCGGAACCAGGCGGCCGCCGCGGGGGAGGCCGGAGCAGCCAGCCCGGAAAGTTCGATCCAAGCTTGGGGCATGGACCAGACCGCGGAGAGCGTCGTCACGCCATGCAGCGCGTGCGGCAAGTTGAACCGGATCCTGCGGGCCCGCCTGCGCGACGACCCCGTTTGCGGCCACTGCAAACAGAAGGTCTTTCCGCGCAAGCCGGTCGCGGTCACCGACGCGACCTGGAAGGCGCAAGTCGAGGACTCGCCCATCCCCGTCCTGGTCGATTTCTGGGCCTCCTGGTGCGGCCCCTGCCGCGCCGTCGCGCCCGTCCTGGACGCCATCGCCGGCGAGCGCGCCGGGCGCCTCAAGATCGCCAAGCTGAACGTCGACGAAAATCCCCTCAGCGCTTCCCGATTCGGCGTCCAGGCGATCCCGACCATGATCCTGTTTCGCGGGCCGGTGGAGGTCGACCAGATCCGGGGCGCGGTGCCGAAGGCCGCCATCGAAGCCCGGCTCGATCGCGCGATCTGAGCCCCCGGCGAGCGCCCGCTGCCGCGGATCCGCCGCGGGATCAGCCTGCCTGCGGCTCCGGGCGCACGCGGGGCGGCCAGCCTCGGCGACCGGCATCGCACCCGATGGAACAGCCCCGGGCCGGCGGCTCGGCGCGCGCCGCTACCAGCCGAGGCGGGCCCGCAACTCGGCGGCGATCAGCCCCGCCATGATCTGATTTTCGGCCGGGTCGGGATGGTACTGGCAGGCGGCCTTGTCGGCCGTCTGGGCCGCGATCTTGTCGAAAAACTCCAGGTTGTGGTCGCCGGCGGCCATGCGCGCGCCGACCGCGTTTCGGATGTGTCCCTGCATGGTCGTCAGATCGCTTCCGCCCAGAAGCGGCCCGATGATGCAGACGATCAACGCGTCCGGATTGTTCGTGCGGATGCTGGCCAGGAGGGCGGCGTACGCGGTCTCGAACGGCGTCCCGGGGTCTCCCTTGCCGTTGCTGATGTCGTTGGTTCCGAGGTTGACGATCACGGCTTGCGGCTGCGTGCGGAAATCCCAGGCCGGCGACGGGTCGTTGGCCAGCGCGCGCGTGTAGACCATGGGCAGCGTGCCGTTCATGTCGCCGCCGTAATTTCGGTAAACGCCCTGGCCGGAGACGGCGATGGTGCTGACGTCCGCCCCCAGCGCGCGGGCCGCCACCGCCCCGTAGCTGTCCCAATGGCTCTCGGTCGGGAAACAATCGCTGTCCGACAGCGTGCCCAGCGCGCCGTAGCCGCAGCTGATCGAATCGCCGACCACCTCGATCAGGCGAGCCGGCGCCGCCGGCGGCGGTGCCAGCGCACCGCCGTCGATGGAGATCGCCGCCAGCTGCGCGTCGCCCTGCGACCCCTCCGTCTGACGGTAAAGCTCGACGGTGTGCATCCCGGCGGCGAGGCCGGCGGCGACGGAGGCGGTCTGCGGCCCGGCCGGGATCGAAAGGACCGCGCCGGGCGTGCCGTCGACGACCGGCTTGAACAGGAACGGACCGCCGCCGGTGGTCTCGATCTGGATCGAGAGGCCCGTCCCCGCGAAGCGCGCCACGAAACCTGTCCCCGACCAGGAGAACCGCGGGTGCTGGACGTCGCCCAGATCGACGCGTCCCACCCACCGGACGCCGGCGGCGACGACGCTGGGGCCGGGCGGGCCGCCCGCGTCGGCGCTGTCCCCGGCGCCCGTGCCGCCGCTGCCGGCCCCTGCGCCCGGGCCCGTCTCGGACGGAGCGGCCCCGCAGCCCGCCCCCAGCAGCACCAGGCAGGCGGCCAGCGGGCGCGCGGAGCGGGGGCGGCGGGTCATGCTCGCATCTTAGCGGGTGACGCCCGCCGGTCGACGCACTCGTGACCGGTCGGCTGGCCGCGGACCGTTGACGGCGGGCGGTCGCCTCGCCCGCGGGGAAGTGTCTGGTCCACCGCCGGGCCGCCGGACGGTCGGCTCGCCGACGCTCACGGGAGCCCGGCGTTCCTGGACATCGTCGACGACCGCCCACGCGAGCTCGCCGCGCTTCGCTTCAGGCTGGCCGAGCGCCAGAGCCTGCCCGGCCATGCGGTGCGCCTTCGCCGTGGACGGGATCGCGCGCTGCTTACTGGGCCAGCAACCGGGTGAAGCCGCTCGCGACACGGGCCAGGGCCTGGCCGCCGTCCGGGCAGGTCTCCGCGCCGGACTGCGGCTGCGACACGGCGCACGCGTGAAGCTGGGCGCCCGAGATCGAGAACGTCCTCACCGTCAGCGCCAGGCCCGCCGGTCGAAGCGCGTCGCGCTCCTCGATCGATCGGCGCCGCGCCGGATCGGCCAGCATCGGCAGCCGCGCCGCCAGCTCCTCGTGGCTGGCGTCGGCGCCGGCATGGGCCACGCAGAACCCCAGGTCGTCGGCCACCACGATGGCGGCCAGCCCTTCGTCCTCCCGGCAGGCTTCCAGCTGAAACCGCAGCGCATCGGCCAGGCACCCGCTGCGGCGTCGGCGCCGTTCGAACTCCAAGAGCGGCATGTGGGCAATGTAGGTCATTGTGGGTCGCGGCGCAAGAAACCTAGCTGAGTCCCAGGCAGCGGGCGACCAGGCGGGCCCGATCGGCGAGCTCCACGTGCGGGGCGAGGATGACCACGTGAACCAGGGCGCTCCAGGCCTGGGTGCCCACGACGGCGGCCACCAGGGCCAGCGAAAGCTGCGGCCGGGGCCGCTTCGCCGTCTGCTTGCCCGTCCAATCCCACACGGCGAGGCAGGCGCAGACGGCCACCCCCTGCAGCAGGAAATAGACGCTCTGGTCGCGCCATCCCGGCACGCCCACCTGCCAGTACTTCGACCCGAACCATCCGCTGTGAAGCAGGAGGGCGCTGGCCAGGAACGTCAGCAGGACATTGAGGTACTTGCGCCGCAAGCCGCCTCCCAGCGGGAAGTAGACCAGCTGCAGCAGGACGTGGCGGTTGTAAATGCCCCAGCGCCGCCAGAGCTCGACGGGGTTCCAGGCCAGCAGCGCGAAGCGAAACGGATCGGGCAGGCCGAACCCGAACAGGCGGCCCATCAAGACGGGGATGTCGGCGGTGGCCGCCAGCGAGAGGTACGTCTCGAGGTAGCTGCCGAGGACCAGGCCCCAGAGCTCGAGCCAGCCCAGAGCCGGCAGGTCGCCCGGGACCAGGTGGCTGAGGAACCCGCGCGGGCCGAGCGCGCGCAACCCCATCAGCGCCAGCGACTTCGCCACGAACCAGCCGAGCAAGACCAGGATGGCCCGTTCGTCGAGCTCGCGGTTTCGGGCCAGCAGCCGCGGCGAATAGGGCAGCGGGTTCGTGACGTGCGACGGGAAGAGGTAGTTGAGGACGAACGACAGCGAGTCCTCCGGCGGCGACGGGGCGCCGTCGCGGCTGGCCTGCCGGCGCGTTCGCAACCACATCGCGCTGACCAGCAACGTCAGCGTCAGGCTGGGCTCGTTGATCCAGTTCCAGTAGCCCGGCTGATGGTATCGCAGGCTGAAGGCGGTCTTGGGGGCGACGATCGCGGCGGTCACCAGCACCACCAGGAACAGCCGCGTTCGCAGCCGGCTCAGCGTCAGGGCGCCGACCAGGATGGCGAAGTAGACGGAGAAGACCGGGTTGATGATGGCCAGCCCGACCAGGCCCGAGCAGCACGCCACGCCCACCCGCCACTGCGGCCGATAAAGCGCCGCCAGCGCGCCGACGCCGATGACGGTCAGCACGCCCACCGGGAGCTGCTCTCCGATGGCTCCGCCCACGACGCTGATGACGGCCATCGTGGCGGCGGTCAGGGCGACCACGCGAAGCCGGCCGCGGGCTTCGATGGGCGTGCCGGCAGGGCAGGGGAGCGACAGCTGGTGGTCCATCGAATGGATCGTCCGCCCTTTCAGTTAGCACGTCTGGAGGCGCGCGCTCGCCCCTCGGGCGAAATGCCGGCAGGGCGTGCGAAATGCCTGGCCGCCGCCCCCACGCCCGTCAAGGGGAGACGGCGGCCTGCAGACCTTGCAGCGTGGGCTTGACCGGGACGATCGTCCCGTCGCCGTTGAAGAACAGCCGGTCGATGCAGACCTCGCGGTGCGTCCCGTCGCCGCCCGGGATCTTGAAGCGGTGATAGACCATGTAGTACTCGTCGCGCGCCGGGAACCCCAGGACCGTGCTGCCGCCGGTCGACAGGATGCCGTGCGCGGCGTCCTGCTGCAGGATCGGTCCGATGCGGGTGAACGGGCCGGTGGCCGAGGAGGCGCGCGCGTAGGCGACCTGGTAATTGGCGTTACGCGTGTCGCCTTCGGACCACTGCAGGTAATAAGTGCCGTTCCGCTTGAACATCGCGCTGCCCTCGAGGACGCCGCTGGCTCCCTTGGGCGAGATGTCGGCCGGCGTCCCGGCCAGCGACACCATGTCGGCGCCCAGCTTCGCGACCCGCAGGCCGCCGGTCCCGCTGCCGAAGTAGAGGTATCGGCTGCCGTCGTCGTCGATGAAGGGGAACGGATCGATTGATTGCGGGCCGAACTGCCCGGTGGCGATCAAGGGGTGCCCCAGCGCGTCCTTGAAGGGGCCGGCGGCGGAGGTGCCGGTCGCGACCCCGATCTGCTGCGCGGCGCAGAAATAGAAGTAATACGTCGAGCCGACGCGCACGATGCCGGGGGCCCAGGCTCGATCGCTGGCCCAGGTCAGGTCCTTGGGGAGGTCGAGGACGACGCCGCGGTTCGTCCAATCGACCAGGTTCGTCGACGAAAACACGCTGAACGAGGTCGCGCCCCAGTTCGCGTAGCCGTCGGTCGTCGGGTAGATGTAGAAGACGCCGTCGAATTCGGCGACGTGCGGATCGGCGTTCAGCCCGGGCAGGACGGGGTTGTTCGTCCCCGCCAGCGCGGTCGCGTCGGTCCCGGCGTCGACGGCTCCACGTCCGGCGCTGCCGCCGTGCCCGCCGGCGCCGGCGTGTCCAGCGCCGCCCCCCGTCGCCGTCTGCCCGCCGCCGCCTCCGCCCTGGCCTTTGGAGCCGGCG
>JAICYS010000440.1 GCA_025934105.1 Myxococcota bacterium
ACTTCCAGCGCATCTGCGAGGTGATGAAGAAGTACGACGTGTCGTTCAGCCTGGGCGACGGTCTGCGGCCGGGATCGATCGCCGACGCCAACGACGAGGCGCAGTTCGGGGAGCTGCAGACGCTGGGCGAGCTGACGCAGATCGCCTGGAAGCACGACGTGCAGGTGATGATCGAAGGGCCCGGCCACGTGCCGATGCACAAGATCAAAGAGAACGTCGACAAGCAGCTGGAGATCTGCGCCGAGGCGCCCTTCTACACGCTGGGGCCGCTGGTGACGGACATCGCGCCGGGCTACGACCACATCACGTCGGCCATCGGGGCGGCGATGATCGGGTGGTACGGCACGGCCATGCTCTGCTACGTGACGCCCAAGGAGCACCTCGGCCTGCCCAACCGCAAGGACGTCAAGGACGGCGTCATTGCCTACAAGATCGCGGCGCACGCGGCGGACCTGGCCAAGGGCCATCCGGGCGCTCAGAGGCGCGACGACGCCCTCAGCCGGGCGCGCTTCGAGTTCCGCTGGGAGGACCAGTTCAACCTGTCTTTGGACCCGGAGACGGCGCGCGAGTTCCACGACGAGACGCTGCCGGCGCCGGCGGCCAAGGGCGCGCATTTCTGCTCGATGTGCGGGCCGCACTTTTGCTCGATGAAGATCACGCAGGACGTGCGCGACTACGCCGCCACCCAGGGGATCGCCGCCGAGGAGGCCGTGACCGCCGGGCTGCGCGAAAAGGCGGCCGCCTTCCGGGACGGCGGCCAGGAGCTGTACGTCAGCGACGGGGGGGAGTGAGCCGATTCGTCCGGCGAGGCTGCTGCTGACGTTGGCGCTGGTGGTCGCGCCGGCGTGTACGACCGGTGACGATCCCGGGCCGCCCGTGCCCGTGGACCCGGCCGTGATCTACGCGCAGATGTGCGCGCGCTGCCACGGTCCGGACGGGCACGGCGATCCCGAGATCAAAAAGACGCTCCCGGCCGTGCGCGACTTCCACGACCCTGAATTCCAGGGACGCGCCACCGACGAGTCGATCGCGCGCGTCATCATGGCCGGCAAGGGGCAGATGCCGGCGTTCGGCGGGGTGCTGAGCGTCCCCAAGATTCAGGAGCTGTCGGGATTCGTCCGGCGGTTGGGGCGGGGAGCGTCCTCACCGTGAGGCGGGCCGCCGCCGCCGTCGTGGCCGCCTGGCTGCTGGCTGCCGGCGCGGCTGCGCCGGCGGCATCGCCGAAGGAGCAAGCCGAGGGGCGCCGTCACCTGCACCGGGCCAACGCGCTGGCCGCCGACGCGAAGTGTGACGCGGCCGTTCGCGAGTACACGTTCGCCTACCAGAGGCTCCACGACCCGGTCGTGCTGTACAACCGGGCCGAGTGCTACCGCCGGCTGGGACAGAACGCCGCGGCGGCCGCCGACTATCGGGCCTTCCTGGACGCCGTCCCGCGCGCCCCCAACCGCGTCGAGGTCGAGGCACGGCTCGCCGTGCTCGAGGGAGGACCGCCGCCGGTGGCAAGTCCGCCGCCGGCGCGGCCGGCTTCACCGGCGCAGGCGCCCTCGCTGTTGCCGCCGGTGACGGCGGCGACGTCGACTCCAGCCGCCGCTCCGCCGCCCGCCGCGGCGCCGCCGGCGGCCGAGCCGCCGGTGGTGATCGCCGGTGCCGCATCGGGCGCCGTGGCGCCCCCGGCGCCGGACGGCGGCGATCACGGGCGCCTCTGGCTGTGGGCGGCCATCGGCGCGGCCGTGGCGGGGGGAGCCGTGGGGGCATATTTCGCGGTGCGTGCGCCCGGCGCCTCGGCGCCCTCGACTGACCTGGGGAACTACAAATTCTGATGAAGACCACGACGGAACGCCGGCTGCTGCCTCTGGCGGCGGTCGCCTTCAGCACCTGGGCGGTGGCCTGCCACCACGCCGATTCCATCCTGCTGGTCGAGGTGGCGGGCGATCTGCAGTTGATGCCGGCCAGCTTCAGCGTGACGGTCACGCCCGGACAGATGACGCCCAAGCAGATCCGGGTCGCGCCCGCCACGGGCGCCGCGGTCTCGCTGCCGGCCAGCTTCAGCGTCGAGCTGCCCGGGAGCGTCACCGGTCCGGTCAGGGTGGCCGTGCAGGCGCTGGATGCGAACGCGACGGTCATCGCCGAAGGGACGGCGGACCAGCAGCACCTGAACGTGGGCGGCCAGACCATCCTGGTGGTGACGGTGGTGGCGACCGGCAGCATCGCCGTGACCAACCCTCCCGACGCCGGCCGTCCCATGGTCGACGCGCAGGCGCCGCAGGACGCGGCGTCCGATGCGGCGGGCGGCGACGCGGGCCTGCCGGACGCCCGTCCGCCCGACGCCACCCTCGATGCGGGCGCGGCGGCTGACGGGGGCGCGCGGGCCGATGCGGGCGCGCCGGCCGACGC
>JAICYS010000122.1 GCA_025934105.1 Myxococcota bacterium
GGCGGGCCTGAGCTACACCGCAAACGGAGCCTTCTCCGGCGCGGATACGCTCACGATCACCACGAACGATCTGGGCAACTTCGGGACCGGCGGCGCGCAGAGCGACACCGACACAGTGGGGATCACCGTCGCCTCGGCCAACCATGCGCCGGTGGCGAACGCTGATGTGCTGATCGCGTCAACGGGCACCAATCCGTCGTTCTTTGCAGCCCAAGCGCTGCTCACCAACGACACCGATGCCGACGGTGACGCCTTGCAGTTCATAGGCGTCACCGGAAATTCGGCCGTCTCCTACAACAATGTCACGGGCATAATCACCTGGAACAGCGCGACCGGCGGCTCCTTCAACTATGAGATGCAGGACAGCGCGGGCCATGTGGTCACGGGCTCGGTCACCGTCAATACGGTGAACGTTTCCGGCAACACCGATGTGGTCGACCTGTCGGGACAGACATACGCAGCGTCTTACATTGACGCCAAGAATGGCAACGACGCGGTCACCGGCGGCTCGGCTTTCGATCAGTTTCTCGGCGGCTCCGGTTCAGACGTGCTGGTTGGCGGCGCCGGACCCGATACGCTGACGGGCGGGGCCGGCGGGGATACGCTGACGGGCGGAGCCGACAGCGATCAATTCGTATTCACGGACACCGGCGACAGCACGCTGGGAGCGGGCCGTGACGTCATCACGGACTTCGTCCACGGCGTCGACAAGATCGACTTGTCGGCGATCGATGCGAACACGGCCCTCGCGGGGAATCAGGCTTTTGTCTTCGGCGGGACAACCCCGACGGTCCATGGGATCTGGTTCACGGAGGTCGGCGGCAACACGATTGTCATGATCGATACCAACAACAACACGACCTCGCATGAGATGGAGATCGTCCTCACTGGCACGAACCTGGGGCTAACGGCCTCAGACTTCATCCTTTAGGGGCCTGGGGGCGGGGGCGCGCGGTCTTGGGGGGCCGCGCGCCTCTTCGTTCCGGGCCTGGACCTTCCCGCCCGGCTCAGCCCAACCTCGGCGCATGGCCGGTTCCACAGCGACGCCGCGTGAAGCTCCGGGTCGCCGCCCGCCGCCCGGCTGGAACCCGGCGGCGCACGCGCTCTGGCTGGCCGATCGGCGGGCGCAGGCGCTGGCGGCCTGCGCCGCGGCGCTGAACGCCGCCGCGCCGGACGAGACCCCGGCGCAGCTTGCCCAGTTCTCCTACTACCTGTTCCTCGAGGGCCAGCTGCCGGCGGCTGCGCAGGCGCTGCAGCGGCTGCTCGAGAAACAGCCGGACGACTGGGAGTCGCTCGGCAACCTGGCGGTGATCCGCCGCCGGCTGGGCGAGGCGCGCCAGGCGGCGCCGCTGTTCCGCGCGCTGGCGGACGCGCAGCCCGGCAACGTGCTGGCCTGGGATGGCCTGGCCGCAACGCTCGCCGGCCTCGGAGACCTCGAAGGCGCCGCCCAGGCCGGAACCCGCTCCCTGACGCTGAAGGATGTGCAGGCGCCGCGCGCCGCGCCCTGGCGGCCGCCGGCGAAGTCGCCGCAGGCGTTCGCCGCGGGCAAGCCGGACCTGATCGTCTTCTCGCTGTGGGGCGCGGCGCCACGCTACCTCCGCGGCGCCCTGCGCAACGCCCTCCTGGCCCCGGACATCTATCCGGGCTGGCGCTGCCGCTTCCACCTGGACGAGACCGTCCCGGGCGAGTTCGTGGCGCTGCTGCAGGCGCTGGGTTCGGAGGTGGTGCGCGAGCCGGCCGGCGCGCCGCTGCGGCAGCGGCTCGCCTGGCGCTTCAAGGCGGCCGCCGACCCCGGCGTCGGGCGGTTCCTGGTCCGCGACGCCGATTCCGTGATCGGGCTGCGGGAGGCGCGCGCCGTCGAGGATTGGACCCGCTCCGGCGCCTGGTTCCACGTCATGCGCGACTGGTGGTCCCACACCGACCTGATCCTGGCCGGCCTCTGGGGCGGGATCGGCGGGACGCTGCCCGACATCGAGGCCGAGGCGCAGGCTTATCGAGCCCCGGCGATGGAGACCCCCAACGTCGACCAGTGGTTCCTGCGCGATCGCGTCTGGCCGCGCATCCGCCGCCACGTCCTGGTCCACGACCGCTGCTTCCGGCCGCCGGGCGCGCAGCCCTTTCCCGGGGCGCCGCCGCCGGCCATGCACGTCGGCCAGAACGAGTTCGCCGCCCGCCCGGAGCTGCAGGAGCGGCTGCTCGCGGCCTGGATCGCGCGCTATCCGATCCTCGCCCGCACCCCGTGAGCCGGCGCCTCGCCAAAGAAAAACCCCGGCCTCGCGAGAGGCCGGGGTCCTGTTCCATCGCCCTCAGGCTGGCGCGATCAGGGGATCACTTGCCAGAAGTCGTTGACGCCGTTCGTCGTGATGTTGCTCGTGGGGACCCATTCGACGAACTGACCTGTGAGGTCCGGCGTCAGCTGCGCCTGATTGTAGTACATCAGCGCGTTCTTGATCGCCTCGCCGTCCTCGACGAACGTCCCGTTGTTGGTTGAGTTGAAGGTGATGGTGACGTCGTTCCAGGCGTCGGAGCTCGAGGTGAGCGTCGTCCCGGCCAGGTGGTGCGGCTTGTTGCCGGTCAGGTAGTCGGTCCCGATCGAGACGAAGCCGTCGTGGTTGACGTCCACGTTGCCGGTCGACCCGTCCGTGAAGGTGTCGGTCCCGTTCAGCCACTGCACCGCATCGGTGATGAGCCCGTTGGGCGCATAGACGCTGTGGGCGTGGCCGTCGGCCAGGGCCAGGCTGTCGATGTTGAGCTGCGTCGCGATCGCCTGGCTGAGCAGGATCTGGCGCGTGTCGTTGGCCGTCTGGCTGGAGTTGATCAGCTCCTTGGCCGCATCGAAGGCGACGTAGAGGCCGGTTTCGCCGTTGTCGATCGTGAGATCGCCGTTCTCATCGCCGAGCAACAGGTAGAGACCGTGGGAATCGCCCCCCACCGGCGCGCCAGCCGGATTGTGCACCAGGAACGGAGTCCACGCCCCTTCCGCCTGGTCCGCGCCCCCGTGCTTTGGCTGGGTGTCGTGGTTGTACCAGTAGCCGATGGTCAGCTCGCCCGTCCGCGGACTGAAGCCGGTGTAGCTGCTGGAATCGCTCGCGGTGACCGTCTCCTCATGGCCGATGGCGTCCGTGGCGTCGCCGCTCACCGACCCCACGTTGGTATACGCCACGCCGGTCAGCGCCGGCCCGGAGGCCGTGAACTGCCAGGTCTCGCCTGGATCGAGAAGCCCGTTCTGGTTGGCGTCGCCGACGTTGAAGCCGCCGGAGAGCACCGCCGCCGGACCGAAGTCGTCGCCGTTGTTGAGCGGGCCTGGCGTGCCGTTGTCGTCGACCACGATGACATCGTTCAGGGCGATGTCGCCGTTGTTGGTCACGTCGTAGTGCCAGGTCACCGTCGTGCCTTCGCCCACCACGATGCCGTCGCCCGGGCCCACGGGATTCCCGAGCGGGTCGATGCCGGAGGTCGTCTTGTCGATGGTGATTCCCGCGATCACGCCGGTGTAGCCGCTGGTGTCGCTCTCGGTCGCCGTGCCGGTCTGGCCAATGTCGTCGGTGAAGCTGCCGCTGGCCACGGCGGTGTTGGTGTAGGAGCCGTGGATCGCGGCGACCGTGTCGTTGCCGGCCGGCGCGCCGAAGATCCACGTCTCGCCGTTCTCGAGGATGCCGTCGTTGTTGGCATCCCCCGACAGGTAGGTGGCTTGGAAATCGTCGTTGGTGTCGCCGGGCGTGCCGTTGTCGTCCGTGACGCTGACGTTGGACAGCGGAACGTCCGCGTTCGGGTTCGTGACCGTGTAGGTCCAGGTCAGGGCGGCGCCGGCGAAAATGTCGGAGCCGGTCCCGTCGACCGTGCCCGTATCGGTTCCCTCGGTGACGTTGGTCACCTTCTCGATATGGATCTCTGGGGTGACGCCGGTGTAGCCGCTGGGGTCGGTTGCGAAGAGCTGCGTGTCATTCGGCCCGCCGGGATCGAACTCGCCGTTCGCGGTGCCGATGTTTGAGTAGGCCCCGTCGATCGCCGCGGTGCCGCCGGCGGTGTCGACCCCGCCCACGTAGATCCACTGCTCGTTGACGTCGAGATTGCCGTCATGGTTCGTGTCGCCGACGTTGAACCCGCCCGACGTGACCGGCGTCACCGCTACGCCCTGGCTGTCGGTGACCGTGAAATCGCCGCCGGGGATCGCCACGTTGCCGCCGTTGGCGACCGTGTAGGTCCACATGAGCTCGGTGCCGGCGAGCACGGTCTTGCCCTCGACGGAGACGTTGTCCGTCAGCGTCTGGGCGACGCTGGTGTCGAAGACCAGGGTGTCCTTGACGATGCCGATCGCGGCGGCCTCGGTCACCACCGGCGTCCCCGGCAGGGCGCGGAACTCCTCGAACCCGCCGTCGACGCCGGAGAAGGTGGCGAAGACGGTGAGGAAGTCGGCGGAATCGTTCGGGCCGAGCGCGGTGTCCACCGCGTCCTTCGGCAGGAAGATGAGGTAGTCGTCGGTGCCGCTGCCGCTGGAGTGATCCGTGAGATTCAGCGGGTGGTCCAGCGACAGGATCTGGGTGAAGCCGCTGCCGTTCACCGTCGGGTCGACCGTCGCCTGCGAGGTGCTGCCGAAGAAGGTCAGGTTGGTAAGTGTGACGTTCTGGTCCGGGGCCGTGTTGGGCTCGTTCACGTCCAGCCGGAACACGTAATAGGTGATTCCGTTGATCTCGGCCGTGCCGAGGTTGCCGATCTGCAGGGCATGGGTGTGCGAGCCCTGTCCTTCGTCGTCGATCGACGGCGGAAGGTCGTGGTTGAAGCCGGATTCCGTGCTGGTGTTCGACTGGATCGACAGGAAGGTGTTGTAGTTCCCTGTCCCGGCGCCGATAGGCGCTGTGTACTGAACGATCAGCCCATTGGGATCGTCATATTCGGTGCCTGGCGCCGTCAGATCAGTGGTCGAAGGCATAGTCCCAACTCCCGTCCCTGTCCGCGGCGCGATCTGGCCGGCGGACACCTTTGTTGCGTGACCCGGGCAGGACACCCAGGGTTAACGACGCAATAACACGGGTCTTTGGACTAAGAAAGTAAGAGAACTTTATGGCAATCTCAAATAGATCAATGCATCGCGGAGCGATGTTACCTTGGTCACAACTTCAGGTCATCACTAGACCTGCGCGATTTGGCCATGCGCCAGGAACATGACGCCCCAAATCGCGACGGAAGTACCGCGGATTGGGGCCGTAGATTCTTAGAACACCAGATTTAGTCCGAGCCGCACGCGCGCGTCGGTGAGGCCGCGAACGTTGCGTGCGTCCCGGGCGAGATCGACCTCGCCACTCAGCTGCGCGCGGTCGCTCACCGGCATCAGGTATGAACCTGAGACGTCGGTCTCGTTTCCTGCAGGCGTCAGGCTCGCCGCCTTGAAGGTGGTGACCGGGTATCCCTGGTCGTCCACGCCGGTCAGGGCGAGCTCGGCGGCGCCGGAGACCACGCGAAGCGGCTTCTTCACGGAAAGCGTCAGCCGGTCGCCGGTGCGGAAGGCGTCGCCCTGGACGTACGACACGCCGTAGGCCCGCGCCTCGATCGCCGAGACGTCGCGGATGAGCCCGCGGGCGACCGTCCCGCCGTCCGTCCGAACCGTGCTGGCGTCGAACATCAGCGCCCGGCCGCCGCCGAGATCGCGCACCAGCTGCACGGCCTGCGAGCGGCTGTGGTGGTGCGCGCCGAGGCTGAGCAGGCCCTGGCCGTCATAGACCGCGCCAAGCAGGCCATTGTCCTCGTCGAGCGTGCTGAAGGTCGCCGAGGCGGACCACCGCCCGCTCACGCGCCCCGAGACGCTGACCGCCGCGGCGCGGGCGAAGCTGCGGGTGCGGAAGGTCGCGAGCCCCTCGCCAACCCTGAGGTCGGTCGCCGAGCTGGTCGCCGCCAGCCGGAACCGGTCGGAGATCGTCCAGCCCATGGTCGCCGAGAGCCCGCCCTGGGCCAGCGCCAGCAGCGCGCTCGAGGCCCCGCTGCGGCTGTCGGCGTCGGCCAGCAGGCTGCCCGCGCCCCACTTCGCCTGGGCGAAGGCGTTGACGGAGGAGACGCCGTTGCCCAGCGCCAGCATATTCCCCTGCGGGTCGACCACGGCGACGAACCTGACCACATCCCCGCCCGGACGGCCGAGGTGATCGCCCGCCGGCGGGTCGCGCCGCGCGGCGGCGAACAGGTCGCCGCCGGCCACATCGTCCGCGCTCGTGGTGAGGATCATGAAGCCGCCGCCCTTCCCGTGCTTGACCTTGGTCGTGGTGGGAGGCGGCGGTGTGGTCGTCGTGGTCGTGCCCCCCGTGACCGGCGTCGTGCCGATCATCGCCGTCAGGTCGACGGTGAAGTTCCGCGCGTAGGAATCGAAGGCGGTGTAGGCGGTGAGCTCGCTGCTCACCGTCGCGAAATCGCCCAGCGCGCCGCCGGCGATCATCTCGTTGGTCAGCGAGTTGATCAGGATCTGCGAACCGTCCGCCCCGATCACGTACATCGCCCCGATCGGCCGGAACGCCAGGTCGAGGTTCATCAGGCCGTTGCCGTAGGTGGCGTCGACGCCGGTGGTCCCGAGATCCGTCGCGGTCCTGAACAGGACCGAGCTCGCGGTGCCCTTGGTGTAAAGGATCGGCCAGGCCGCCTCGAGCAGGGCCACCGCGCCGGAAGCCTGCGGCGCGGCCATGGAGGTGCCGGTCCAGGCGGAGTAGGAGCCCGTGCCGAGCGTCGCGAAGGGCGCGATGATGCCGGTCCCGGGCGCCACCAGCCACAGCGACCGGTAGCTGGCGCTCGTCGAGCCCGCCACCGCCGAGCCGGAGCCGGGCGTGTCGCTGCCGCTCCAGAGCACGTTGGTCGAGGTGACCGCCCCCACGACGATCATGTGCGACAGGGCTGCGGCGCTCAGGCCGGTGGTGTTGGCGCCGCCGTTGAAGCTGCTCGCCGCATTGCCGCCGGCCCAGACCAGCACCGCGCCCTTCGAGGCGGCGTAGTTGATCGCGCTGACCACCGATCCGCTCGGCACGTAGGAGACGCTGAGGTTGATCACCCGCGCGCCCGCGTCGGCGGCCTGGACGATGCCGTGGGCGACGTCGTCGGCGGTCCCGGCGCCCGAGGCGTTCAGCGCCTTTTCCGCGATCAGCGTCGCGGCAGGCGCCACGCCCGACATGCTGGTGAACGCCGTCGACGAATAGACGCCGGCCGCGACCGAGGCGACCGCGGTGCCGTGGCTGCTGTCATCGGTGAAGCCGTTGGCGCAGGTGAAGCTCACCGCCGCGCAAGACGACAGCGGCGAGACCCGCCCGGCGACTTCCGGGTGCGAGGCCACGATGCCGGTGTCGACGATGGCGATGGGCACGCCCGCGCCGCCCGCAGCCCGCGCCTGCACGGTCGCGGTGTCGGCGATCTGGGTTTCCCATCCGGAAGACGCATCGCCGGCCAGACTAGCGTGCGCCGCGCAAAGAACAGCCAGCGAGACGCCGGCGAACAATGTCTTGTGCATGACGAAGTCCCTGCCATGAATTCAGGGTATCGTCCTGTAAACCTCGACTCTTGAATTACGGTATTCAGGAATAGTTTATCAACCTTAAGCATGAAGGCAAGTAAACCACGTGTATCGTGCTCATTATGAATTGCCCAGCGGCGGTTACTCGCCCAAGGAGCGTCGCGGAGTCAGGATGGCTAGGAAACATCTTGTAGCGATGTATTTCAGGAATTGTGCCAAGTAGAAATAGTTCTCGTGACAGGCGAATCGCATCGAGCTTGTCAGTATATCTCAACAAATTAACCATCAATACCACATAATTAACCATCAATGAGTATTGACCACGGCGTGTCGCTGGGTTAACTCAACACTAAGCTCTGCCGATCGGCCGGGCGTCCAGCGTCCGCAATGCGGACGCGCTTCTATGTTGGGGGATAGAATGCCTGGTCCGACTGTCGTCAACATGGTGACGAACACGTTCACCGGCGTTGACGGAATCGATTATCACGTAAACGGCACAACCGGCGCCGACACGATCACGACCGCGAACGGCAACGATTTCGTTGATGGCAAGCAGGGCGACGATCTGATCGTCACCGGCGTTGGAAACGACCAGCTGGTCGGCGGTCCCGGCAACGATTCGCTCGATGGAGGCGCGGGCAACGACACGATCACCGGCTCCGCCGGGAACGACGTCGTTCAGTTCCACTTCAATTTCACCAGCGGCGGCGAAGATCATGTCTTCGACCTTGCGGCTTTGGGGCCGAATCCCACCCAGAACCAGTTCTCCGTCGCGTACACCTCCTTCCTGTCGCAGTTCGGCCATGACGTCGACGCGGACGGGACCGTCACGGTCTTCGACCTTGGCCAGAACGGCGGCGAGCCCGTCATCGAGGGGGCGACCGGCCTGACCTTCGCCGACCAGGTCACGTTCGATGTGGTGACGGGAAGCGGCACGCAGGAGCGCACCGCCTACCTGGACGTGATCACCGGCGGCTTGTCGGTCACCAGCAATGACGGTCAGGACGTGGTCATGGACTTCGACGCGTCGAAGGACGCGCTCGATCTCATCGGCCTCACGGGCAATGTCGCCTTCACCGAGACCGTGTTCGACCAGTTCTTCAAGGTCGAGGTCGTCAACGCCGACGGCGGGGCAACCGCCAACGACGTGAAGATCTCGCTCGTGGACGACAGCTGGTCGGTGACCCTGCTGAACCCGCAGAACATGCCGGGCACGACGCTCCACGACATCTACACCCTGGTCGCCTGAGCGGCCCGACCGATCGATGCGGCGGAGGCCCGGGTTTTCCCGGGCCTCTTTCGTTTGGCGCCGGCCGTGCAACGCCCTTTGCGACACTCGCGAGGGAGATGCGCGATGAGCATTTCGCATATCGGCCACAGGCCGACCTTACCCATTGTTCCGCAACAACAATCCGCGCCCGCTGGCAATACCGACGCCACCGGGCTCGATCGGAACCTTTTGCCGGACATGCGGAAAACCCTGCCGCCGCAGGCGCAAGGCGTCGCCAACGGCCTCTCGGTCCAGAAGCTGTTCGACAAGCTCGACGCCGACGGCGACGGGACGATCACTCCGGCTGAGGCCGGCCCCCGATGGGGCCATGGCCTGCTCGGCGAGCTCCTGAAGCTGCAGGAGGACGGCGTCCAGGCGCCCGCGAGCGACGGCTCGACGGACGGGGCGGGCGGCTCCGACACCACCACCGCCGGAGCCGGCGCCGATACGACCACGGCCGGCGCGGGCGGAACGGACTCGATCGACGGCGGGACGGGCGGCGACACCGTCGCCGGGGGCGCCGGGGGGACGGACGGGAGCCTCGCGGGCGACGCCCCGCCGGACGCCGGAACGGAGCTTGCGGCAAGCTTAACGCCGCCGCCGCCGACCGGGGACCTGACGCCGGATCCCTCCCAGCTGCTCGACGGCTCCGCCGCCTGAACGAAACGTTCTTCTGAACTCATTCAAGTAACCGGGCGGCAAGTAAGCTTACCGCCTGAGTCACCAAGAAACTTAGGCCGGCTGTAACTCGGCCGAACCATGGTGGCGGCATGTCAGACGACGGTCGCACCCCCGTTCCCCTGCGCGTTTCGCGCCTCGCCAAGCAGTATGCTGGCGGCTGCGGCGTCAAGGCCATCGACTTCGCCGTGCAGCCGGGGAGCGTCACCGGCTTCATCGGCGTGAACGGCGCCGGCAAGAGCACCACTCTGAAGTGCGTCATGGGCCTGACCGAGCCCGACGCCGGCGAGATCGAGATCTTCGGCGAGCCCGCCACCTTCGAGACCCGCCAGAAGCTCGGATTCCTGCCCGAGGAGCGGGGCCTCGCGCCGCGCGATCGGGCGCGCGATGCGATCGCCTTCCAGGCCCAGCTGAAGGGCCTTGAGCGCGCCGACGCCTACGCCCGCGCCGACGGCCTGCTCGAACGCGTGGGCCTGGGTCCCCGCCGCTACGCCCGCGTGGGCGAGCTCTCCAAGGGCAATGCCCAGAGGGTGCAGATCCTCTGCGCGATCGCCCACGATCCGCAGCTCCTGATCCTCGACGAGCCGTTCAGCGGCCTCGATCCGGTGGCCCAGGCGGAGATGCAGTCGCTGTTCGACGAGCACCGCGCCCGCGGCGGCTCGATCCTGTTCTCCACCCACGGCATGAGCGTCGCCGAGCGGCTCTGCGATCAGGTGGTGATCATCTCCCGGGGCTGCACGGTGTTCGAAGGTCCGGTGGCGGACGCCGCGGCGCAGGCGCCGCACGGCGCCTACGTCACCTGCAGCGACGATGCGGGCCTCATCGCGGTGGCCGACCAGCTGGGCGGCGCAGCCCAGCCGTTCCCCGGCAAGATGGGCCAGGCGATGCGGTGGCGCGTCCTGCTGCCGAGCCACGTGCCCTATCCGGCCCTGCTCAGGGCGATGGGCGAACGGCAGCTCGCCATCCAGGGTTTCGAGCCGATCCAGGCCGACCTGGAGGGAGCCTTCTGGTCGCTCGCCGCCGAGCGGGAAGCCGCCTGATGCGCCGCATCGCCCTGATCGCCCGCCGCGAGTTCCTGGCCTACGCCAGCGTCCCCAGCTTCTGGGTGGCGCTGGCCATGGGCCCGTTGCTCATGGCGCTCGCCGCCTTCGCGCTGAGCGCGTTCGGCGGCCACAAGGCGGCGCCGCGGCCCGACACCATCGCCATCGAGGCGCAGGACGCCGTCGCCGCCGCCCGCGCGGCAGGCGCGGTCGCCGAAGCCGGTCGGCTCGAGCATCGTCCCGTCCAGGTCTCCCTCGCGCCGAACGCCAAGGCGGCCACGACCGTGCGCCTCGTCCGCACCGACGGCGCGCTGAGCGTGCAGGTCCGCGGCGGCCGGTTGTCGGACGTCGCGCTCGCGCTTCTGCGCCGTGATCTCGCCGGGAGCGCACCCACCCGCGGGACGGGCGCGGTCACTGTCGCCCAGCCGCCGCCCGCCGCGCCCGCGCCGCACGACTACGGCCGCTTCGGACGGTTCTCGATCACCGTCCTGCTCTGGCTCGTGCTGGTCGGTTCGCTCGGCATGCTGCTGCAGGCGGTCGTGCGCGAACGCTCCAACCGGGCGCTCGAATCCCTCCTGTCGTCGGTCCGCCCCATCGAGCTGGTGATCGGCAAGCTGATCGGCGTCGGCGCGCTCTCGATCCTCGTGGTCGGCGCCTGGCTGGGCGGCGGCGCGGTGATGGCGGGGATGTCCCTGCCGGGCATCGGCGGCGGCGTCGCCGGCCCCCTGTTCCACGACGTGGCGAGCCCCGCCTACATGGCCGGCGCGCTCGGTCTGTTCGTGCTCGCCTACGCCATGTACGGCCTGGCGCTGATCGGGATCGGGGCCCTGGCGCGCGACGTGGCGGCGGCGCAGAACCTTTCGCGGCCGGTGTTCGGGCTGCTCCTCTTGGTGTTCTTCGTGGCCCTGGCCCAGGTCGCAGGCATGGGCGAGGGGACGCTCAAGAGCCTCGCCCTCATCCCGCCGTTCACCCCGTTCGTGCTGCTGCTGGCGAGCCCCGGCGCGCTCGACCCCACGAGCCTCGCACTCGGCCTTGCGGGCATGCTCGCCACGACCGCGGCGCTCGCCTGGGTGGGCGCGCAGGCGCTTCGCGGCGAGCTTCGGCTGAAGCCGTTCAGGGGCCCGCGGGGGGCGGCTGCGCCGACCTGATCAGGGCTGCGGCTTCGCCGGCTCCGACGGCCTCTTGCTCTCGGCCTGCAGGGTGCGCGCGAGTTGCAGGTTGGTCGCGGCCCGGGCGTAGTACTCGCCCTTGGCGGTCATCGCCCGCTGCAGCAGATCCTCGGCCGCCTGATAGTCGCCGCGCATCATCGCCGCAAAGCCGGCGTTGTTGAGGGTCGCCGCTTCATCGGCCTGCGGCGCCCCGGCCAGGGCGCGGTCGTATTCGCCGCTCATCGCCATGGCCAGCCGCAGGTTGTTGCGCGCTTCGGCCATGCCGGGCTTCTTTCCCAGCGCCTCGACGAAGTCCTTGATCGCGTCCTCGAGACGGCCCTGCAGCATGCGCGAATAGCCGCGGTTGTTGAGCGCGATCGGGGCGCGATCGGATTCGGTGATGGCGCGTTCGTAGGCCGCGTCGGCCTCCGCCCATCGCCGCCGCGCATCGTACTCGCTGCCCAGCGCGTTCCAGGCCCGCCAGGCGGTCGGCTTCGCCGCCACCGCCTGCTTCAGGATGGCGACCGCGTCGTCCGAGCGCCCGAGCAGCGACAGAGAAATTCCTTCCCCTTCAAGCGCGTCGCCCTTGAGCGCAGGGTCCTGGTCGATGCGCTTGAAATCGTTCACCGCGTCCAGAAAGCGCCCGCGGGCCAGCGCCAGCCGGCCGCCCAGCAGGACGAGGTGGGGGTCCTTGTCGCCCGTGAGCAGGGCCCGGTCCAGCAGCTGGCCGGCGTCGTAGAGCCGCTGCTCGTCGATCGCGCGCTGGATCTCGGCGATGTAGTCCTTGGAGACGGCGGCCGCGGACTTCGCATGGCGCCCGAAGATGCCGGCTGAGGCGCTCGGGGGCGCCGCCACGCTCGCGACGATCAGCATCGCCGCCCCGCATGCCGCCCGGGCTGCGAGGTGATCTCTCATGTCTTCCCCCTGACCTTCGGACCTAGCTGAGCGGCCGCGGAGCGCGGCTCGCGTCCGCGCGGCGCGCGAACGCGTCAGCGCCGATCACCAGGCGCACGCCGCTGCAGCCGAGCCGGCACGATTGCAGCTTCGCCGGGATTCGGAGGCTGTGCGCAAGGGCGAGCGCCACGCGCTGGTGCGCCGGCTGGAAGCGGATCACGCTCTCGCGCGGAGCCCGCGTCCGCTCCGTCGAAACCGCCACTGTCCAGCCCTGCCGCACGAGCTCGCGCCGGAGCGCCTCGCCGGCCTTGCGGTCGGCGGCGACGAGGGTGATCGGGCGGCCGAGCAGGGCCGGACCGATCGGCGAGGCGACGGTCGCGGCCGCCCTCGCCAGCTCCGTGGAGGCAACGGGGGCCGATCGACTCGCCGGCCCCGACCAGGATGCGGGTTGGAGATGGGCTTCGGTGGCCGAAACCCAAGCCGCCGGGCGGCTGATCGCCGGGCTCGCCTTTGCCGCGCCTGCGGGCTGGCTCTTGGCGAGCAACACGCCGGAGTCGAGCTGGTGGCCGAACGGCAGGTGGAGAACGTGGGCGAGCTCGCTCAGCGCCGCGACGACGAAGTGGAAGGGCCGCCGCGCCGGTCCGTGATGCGCGCGCGCGGCGGGCGCGAGGGACGTCCGGGACGCCGGCGTCTGATCGGCCGATGCAAGCGCGTTGCGGGCCGTTCCCGCGGCGTCTGCGGCGGGCGCCTGCGCAGGCGCCGACTCAGCGCCGTCGCTCAGCGATTGCGGCAGCAGCATGGGCCCCTGCATGACGTAGCTCGCGTGCAGCAGATCGGCTGGCTTGGCCTCGGGGGCGGCGGCGACCAGGAGCGGGGCGTTGCTCCAGCCCTGGTCGAGGACATAGGCGTGCTCTGAGGCGGCGGCGCCGGCCGGTGCGGCGTCCGCAGCGGCCAATCGCGGCCAGGCCGGCTGCGCGAGGGAGCGGCCGATGACTGCGGTCGGCGCCGCAGCCACCGTCGTCGGATGGACGGACGCCACAGGATGGATCTCGATTGCAGGCGCGCGGTCCGCCTCCGAAGCGGCGAACTGCGGCCAGTCGGCGGTCGGGACCAGGCGGGCCTGCGACGCCCAGGCCTGCGCGCGCCGGATCTCCGGAGCGGCCGCGACTTGCGGCGGACCCAGCAGCTCAGCCGCCGGTGACACCGCACCGCCCCGCACCGGGGTCGCCTCGGCGAACTGGGCGGCCGGAGCCAGTCGGACGTGCGACACGGCGATCGCCGCGCGCCGGGCCTCGGGCGAGGCGGCGACCTGCGGCGGTCCGAGCGGCTCGGCCGCCGGGGTTATCGTGGGCGGCGGCGGCGTGGCGAGCGCCAACTGCGTGGCCGGCTTCGTCGCCGGGGCGGCTGGAGGGGCTTCGGCCGCCAGCGCGACCGAGCCGGCGGCGCTCTGCAGCACCGCGGAATAGGCCAGGTTCTGGGCGACGATCTTCGAGGTGGGGTCCGCCGCCTGCGCCTGGGCGTAGTAGCGCGCGCTCAGGTCGAACCGGCCGAGCTCGTCGTACACCACGCCGAAGGCGTTCAGGATGCGCGGATCATCGGGTTTGCGCGAACGCGCCACCTGCAGGATGTCGAGCGCGCTCGCGTAGTCCCGGCGATGGATCGCGGCCACGGCGTCGCGATAGAGCTCGTCTCCCCTCTGCGTCGGCAAGGCGCTGGTGGCGACCGGCCTGACCTCCAGCGCCGCCTGGCGATGCGGCGCGCTCGTCGCGCAACCCGAGGCCCCCAGCGCAAGCGCCGAGGCGAACAGCATCTTCGACGAACGCATGGCCATGTCTCTCAGCCCCCGCCCTTCAGCGCCGGTCCCAGGTTCCGGGCCACGTCGAGCCCGGCCGGGAGCAGCAGCGCCGTCAGAATGACCGGCAGAATGCACGCCACCAGCGGAATGGTGAGCAGCACCGGAATCCGCATGGCCTTTTCCTCCGCCGTCAACATGCGGTGATCGCGCATCTCGTTGGAATAGGTCCTGAGCGTCTGGCCGATGCTGGTGCCGAGCGTGTCGGTCTGGATCAGCAGGGCGACGAACGAGCGCACCGACTCCACATCCGTGCGCTCGGCCATGGCCCGCAGCGCGTCCGCGCGGCTGCGCCCGGCGGCGAGCTCCTGGACCACGCGGTCGAACTCCTCGGCGATGCGTGGATGGGACTCCCCGACCTCGCGGGAGACGCGCACGAAGGCGGACTCCAGTCCCAGGCCGGCCTCGACGCAGACCACCATCAGGTCGAGCGCGTCGGGGAATTCCTGCTCGAGCTGGGTCTTCCTGGCGTTGATCCTGTTGTCCAGCAGCGCCCGCGGCGTGATCAGGCCGACGCCGCAGAAGGCAAGCGCGCCGCCGATCAGGAGCACGCCCGAGAACGGCTTGCTGGCGAATTGCTGCATCAGCAGGAAGCCGAGCGGCAAGCCGATGGCCAGGCCGAACCGCAGCACGACGTAGAGCGTCGGAGCCGCCGGATTGCGGATGCCGCCCATGGCCAGGTCGCGCGTGAGCTTCGCGCGGTCCTTGGTGTCGGACAGCGAGGTGGAGCGCTGCACCCACAGCAGGAACGGATTGGTGACCTGGCCGTCCTTCACCAGCCCGCTCGTCTGCTGGCGCGTGGGCGCCGCGGCGTGCTCCCCGAGCCTGCGCCTGACCGTCGCCTGCGCCATCACCCGGTTGATCAGGGCGACGGATGCGGCGACCACGATCCCGAAGGTGATCAGCTCGATCGCGAGTTCGAAGAGGAGCGCAATGGACATCGGTTCAATACTTGAAATTGATGATGCGCTGGATGGAGAGCCAGCCGACGCCATAGAGCAGGAGCACGCCGATGACGAACGGCCAGAACAGCGGGTCGCCGAACTTCTCGGTGTAGTAGGACGGCTGGGTGAACATCAGGAAGCCGACGAGGAAGATCGGCAGCACGCTCAGGACCAGCGCCGAGGCGCGTCCCTCGCTCGCCAGCGCCTTGACCTTCTTGGCGAGGGCGCGGCGCGCCCGGATCACCGAGGAAAGGCCCTCGAGGATCTCGGCCAGGTTGCCCCCAGTGTCGGCCTGGATCCCGACGCTCACGGCGAAGAAGTGGGCGTCGGAAGAGCCGGTGCGCCGCGCGAAGTTGCGCAGCGCCTCACGGAAGTCGGAGCCGTATGTGTATTCGTCGACGATGATCCCGAATTCGGACCCGATCGGATCGCCGAGCTCCTCGGCCGCCAGCTGCACCGCCGAAACGACCGGGTGGCCGGCGCGGATGGCGCGCACGACCACGTCGAGCGCGAGCGGCAGCTGTTCCTCCAGCTTCCTCAACCGGCCCGTCCGCATCCGGTTCAGCCAGGTCCAGAGCGTGGCGCAGGACAGCAGCGCCGCTCCCAACAGGCTGATCACGGCGTTGACCGCGAAAGCGCCTCCGTTCGTCGACCTCACGAACGAGAGGGCGATCAGCCAGAGCACGCCGGTCGAGGCGAGGGCGATCGCGAGCAACCGCAAGGGCGTCATCGTCAGGCCGGCTTGCCGGCAGTAGGTGGAGAGTTGCTCGTAGGCGTTCAGCAGGCGCGCGTTTTCGATCTTCAGGTCGCCCGAGGGACGCTTGACGAGACTGGCGTAGACATCGGTCGGCTTCATGCCCGAATGCAGCATGGTGAGCCGTCGGTTCACCTGCTTGCTCCGGTCGCGCGCGCCGAGCACGATCCCCGCGCCGGTCTGCACCACCAGCACCACGGCGATGAACGCAAGCACA
>JAICYS010000376.1 GCA_025934105.1 Myxococcota bacterium
GGCAGCGGCGTGGCGGGCGGGGGCGTCGCGGCCGGCACCGTGGCCAGCGCCGCGGCCGGAGCGCCGGCGGTGGGATGAGGCCCGCTGTGGCGCGGGCGCACCGGCAGCGGCACCGGGGCGGGCGTGGCCGGCGCCTCGATCGCCTCCCGCAGCGCGCGCGCTTCCGGACCCAACCGGATCACCTTCGATCGCTCGGTGGTGAGCGTGCGCGGCCGCCGGGGCGGATCCAGCGCCCGCAACAACGCCGCCAGATCGGTCGCGCCCACGGGGGCGTTCAATCCGGCCAGCGCCTCGCGGATGGCCGCCCCGAAGGTGGCCGCGTCGCGGAACCGCACGTCCGGGTCGGCGGCCAGCGCGCGATCCAAGAGCGCGCCCACCACCGGCGGCAGGTCCGGGCGCAGCGCGCGGGCCGACGGCACCGCGCCCGAGGCGACGTGGCTCCAGCCGGCGAGCTCGTCGGTGATCTCGCGCAGCCGGCGGCCGGTGAGCAGCTCGAACAGCACGGCCCCCAGCGAGAACACGTCGGTTCGGCGATCGAGCGGCGACTGCTTGGGCTGCTCGGGCGACATGTAAGAAAGGTTGCCCTTCAAGCTGCCGACGACCGACCGGTCGTGGCGGCGCTTGGCCAAACCAAAGTCCGACAGCTTCACTTCGCCGGCCAGCGAGACCAGAATGTTCGACGGCGTCACGTCGCGATGAATGAGGCCCAGAGGCTGGCCGTCGGGCCCCCGCAGCTCGTGCGCGAAGTGAAGCCCCTGCGCCACCTCGGAGGCGATGTGCAGCGACAGCGCCTCCGGCAGGATCTCGCCCGCGGCGGCCAGCTGCTCGCTAATGATGCGCAGGTCGAACCCCTCGACGTACTCGAGGACGATGAAGTACTGGCCGTCCTCGGAGATGCCGAGGTCGTGGATCTGCACGATGTTGCGGTGCGAGAGCGCCGAATGGATGCGCGCTTCGGTCAGCAGCATCTTCACGAAGCGATCGTCCTCCGCCAGGTCGGGGAGGATGCGTTTGATCGCGACCAGCTTCTCGAAGCCCTCGGCGGCGACGGCGCGCCCTTTGAATACCTCGGCCATACCGCCCACGGCGATCAGCTCGAGCAGCTCGTACTGGCCGAACTTCATGGGGGCATCCCAGGCTAAACCGGAATGCCGGCAAGGGTCTATCCCCCCGGACCTTCTCGAGCGCGCCGGGAGGCCGGCGGCCCCGATTCCGGCGTCGATCGTCGCGTTTGTGGCGCGCCGCCGCTCCGGGCGCGCCCCCGGCGGCTACTCTTCCGGCTCGACCGGCGCCTGCACCAGCCCGGCGCCCGAGCGCGGCAGCGGTTCGCGCTCGGCGTCCGGCGGATTCGCCTGGTCCGTGTCGGTCGCGAACTCGTCGATCGCGCTGGTTTCGAGGAACGGTCCGCCGATCTCCTCGGCCACGACGGCGTCCAATTTGGCGTCGTCGGCGTCGTCTCCGCGCGTGGCGGAATCGACGAATCCCTCGGCCAGGTCCTCGGCCAGGTCGTCCGAGATGCGCGCTGGCCCCCCTTCCGGATCCGGCATGAACGCGTTGCCGTCGTCATGCCGCGCAATCCGGGCCCCCATCCTCGCCCGATTGTTTGCCATTTGCTGCCGAAACTAATCACGAATCCCGGGATCCATACGGGGTGCCCCGGGGCGGCCCGATCCTCCGCCCGGTTTGCGCTACTCTGGAGGCCTTGAAGCTGAGGTTCGAGTCGGTGCAGCGGGCCTGTCTGGCCGCCGTCGAAGAGGGTGCCGCCCCGGGCTTCGTGGTGGGGGTCGCGGTCGAGGGACAGACGCTGTTTCGAGAGGCGTTCGGATCGCGGCAGCTGGTGCCGCGCACGTTGCCGGCCCAGGCCGAGACGGTCTACGATGTCGCGTCGCTGACCAAGGCGGTCGTGACCAGCGTGCTCTGCATGCAGGAGGTCGCCTCCGGCCGTCTGGCGCTGGATGCGCCGGCGGTCGACGGGTTGCCCGAGCTGGCCGGTCCCGGCCGCGACGAGATCACCTGGCGCCAGCTGCTGGCGCACGCCTCTGGCCTGCCGGCGCATCGCCCTTTCTGGGCGCGGGCCGCCGCCGCCCCCGCCGGGCGGCTGGCCGTCGCGCAACTGGCCGCGCGCGAGCCGCTGGTGCACCCGCCCGGCACCCGCGCCGTCTACTCCGATCTGGGGTTCATCCTGCTAGGCTGGGCGCTGGAACGGCGCACCGGGCGGCGGCTGGACGAGCTGTTCGCGCGGCGCATCGCCGTCCCCGTGGGACTGGCCTCGGCTCGATTCGTCAGCCTGGCCGATCCGGCCGCGCGCGCCGAGCTGCTGGCGGCGCGCTCCGTCGCCGCGACCCAGGTCTGCGCGGAACGCCGCCGGCTGATCCTGGGCGAGGTCGACGACCTGAACGCGGCGGCGATGGAAGGCATCGCGGGTCACGCGGGGCTGTTCAGCGACGCGGCGGATCTTCTGACCATCGCGCGGGCGCTGATCTCCGCCTGGCGGGGCGACGGCGCCGAGCTGGTCGCGCGCGACGTGCTGCGCGAGTTCTGGACGCCGTCCGGCGTGCCCGGCTCGACCTGGCGGCTGGGGTGGGACGGCCCGGCGCCGGCCGGATCGCAGGCGGGCGAACGGCTGTCCCGCGCGGCCGTCGGGCACCTGGGATTCACCGGCTGCTCGCTCTGGATCGACCCGGCGCGCGACGTCACGATCGCGCTGCTGTCCAACCGGGTCCACCCGGCCCCACCGGCCGACGACCGCTTCCGACGCTTCCGTCCGGCGCTGCACGACGCCGTGCTGGACGCGCTCGGTTATGATTGCCGCTGACGTGCCCCCTGGCTCCATGCTTCGTGCCCCCATCGCCGTCCCCGTCGAGATCCGCGCCGATGCGCGCCGCGCGTTCCGCCTGGCGGCCGCCGTCGGCGAGGACGGCATGCGGTTCGAGACGCCCCTGCCGTTCGAAGCCGGCCGCCTGGTCGAGGCGCGGTTCGCGCTGCCCGACGGCCCGTTTCTGGTCTTGCCGGGACGCCTGGACGGCGCCGGCGGCGAGCCGGCCGAGGCCGTCCGCTTCCTGGAGCCGCCCGCCGACGCCCGGCGGGCGCTGCATCGTTATGTCGCCGATCGCCTGGAGCTGCCGTCGTGAGTGAGAGCGCAAGCAAGCCGAACACCGAGCCGGAACCGTTCCGCCGCCTGGCCGAGCTGGAACGCCAGTCGGCCGAGGCGGGGGGCGCCGCGCGCGTCCAGCGCCAGCACCAGGCGGGCAAGCTGACCGCGCGCGAGCGGGTGGCCCTGTTCTGCGACCCGGGCAGCTTCGTCGAGCTGGACAAGCTGGTCACCCACCGGGCCACCGACTTCGGCCTGGGCGAGAACCGGGTGCTGGGCGACGGCGTCGTCACCGGGTACGGGACGGTGCACGGCCGGACGGTCTTCCTGTTCGCGCAGGACTTCACCGTGTTCGGCGGGTCGCTGGCCGAGGCGCACGCGCGGAAGATCTGCAAGGTGATGGACCTGGCCATGAGGGCCGGCGCGCCGATCGTGGGCCTCAACGACTCCGGCGGCGCGCGCATCCAGGAGGGGGTCGTCTCGCTGGCCGGGTACGCCGACATCTTCCTGCGCAACACGCTGGCCAGCGGCGTCGTCCCGCAGATATCGGCCATCCTCGGTCCCTGTGCGGGCGGTGCCGTCTACTCGCCGGCCATCACCGACTTCACCTTCATGGTGGACCAGACCAGCTACATGTTCGTCACCGGCCCCGATGTGATCAAGACCGTCACCCACGAGGACGTCACCAAAGAAGCGCTCGGCGGCGCCGAGACGCACGCCGAGAAAAGCGGCGTGACCCATTTCGTCCGCGCCTCGGAGACCGAGTGCCTGAAAGCCGTGCGCGAAAC
>JAICYS010000360.1 GCA_025934105.1 Myxococcota bacterium
GACAGCGAACCATGCCCGACGACGTGCCGCCCGGAGGCGGCCTAGAGGCAGTAGCTGAACGTGCCGTAGGTCGAGCACAACCCGGAAAGACCGCAGTCGACCTGCGTGTTGCAGAGCTTCTTGCAGGTGTAGCTGGTCTTCTGGGTCGCTGGATTTGAACTTCCGACGCAGGCATATCCGGGTATGCAGTCCTCGGCGCCCAGGCAATCGGCTCCGGCGGCTGCCGAGCCGGGGCAGGCGCACTCGGTGCTGGAACCGTTCGAGTAGCACGACAGCCCGCTCGGACACCCCGTGTCGCCGACGGCGTCGCACCCGGGGTCGGGCAGCGAGCAGAGAGTCCCGGCGTTGATGCTGCAGGTGGCTCCCGCCGTTGGACAGTCGGCGCTGCTGTCGCAGAATTTGTAGCAACGGGCGACGCCGCAGCTCTCTGCCCGGCAGCGCAGCCCGGGCGCGCAGTCCGAGGCGCGGGTGGCGTCGCAGAGCTCGCCGACCTTCTTGGTCCCGGGCGTCCCCATGAGGCAGGCGATGGCGCCGCTGGCGTTGATGCCGCACCATCCGCACGTACAGCCGGAATTGCAGGTGGGGTTGCATTGTTCCGTCCCCGCCGAACGCTCACAGAGGGCGTCGGGCGTGGCGGACGTGCACACGGGCGCCGTGGGACGGTCGACCCCGGCGTCGCCCTGATAGCAGCGATGGTCCGAGGCGCACCGGAAGTTTTCCGGGCATTGGCCCAGGGAACCGCAGGCGAACCCGCCGGGGTCGATGGTCGGTTTGTAACACCCGGACAGCGTGCCAAGCGCCGCAACCAGGATGACAACTAGCGATCGCGCCATGACCTGGCTACTCGTTGCAGTAGCCCCAAACGGTGCTCATCGCGTTGCCGGTCAAGAGCATCGGCAGGCAATTCGCCGCGCCGCCCTGGCAGGTAGCGCCGGCGTCCGGCGCCCCGCCGTCGGTGGGAAGTCGGCAGACCCGGAGACACTGGCTGGCACCGATCTTTCCGGTGCGGTTGTAACAAACCAGGCCTGCGAAGCAGTCGCGGGACGTGGTGCACGAATCCGTGACCCTGCCCTGCACCTTGTTGCCGCAATCGCACAGCGTCAGTCCTGTCGTGCCCGAAACGTAGCAACGAGTCTGGTTGGACGAAGCATTACAGACGGTCATCGTGTCCGTCGGGTCACAAGCGGTCTGCGCCACGTCGCACACCTTCAGCCCGTTGCCGATGCTCCGGCTGCAGTTCTTGCTGGGGCAATCGGCGTTCGTTCGGCAAAACTGGTAGCAGAGCGAGCCGCAGGTGGTCGGCTCGATGCAAACCTGTCCGGGCGCGCAGTTGTCCGTCTGGGTCGCTACCTCGGCGGTCGGCTGGCTGACCTGGCAGGGTTGTAACGGTCCGGCGGGGGTCCCCGCCGGCGCGTTGCAGGTCATCGCGCCGGCGATGTTGAGCGAGCACTTCTCGTCGCAGGACGGGCAGCCCACGTTGCAGACCGGATCGCACGCCCCGCCGTCGACGTAGCTCGACGTGCAGCTGCCGATCTGGGGCAAGCAGGCGGCGCCGCCGGTCCCTCCGACGGCGCCCTGGCCGCCCTGACCGGCGCCGCCGTCGGGGTGGTGGCCGCCGGTTCCGCCGCCGCCCTTGCCGCCGGCTCCGGCCGTGCCGCCGCCGCCCGCGCCCCCGGCGTTGCCGTTGACGCACAGGTGCGGCGTCCGCGTCGTGTCGCAGTGGAGCCCGTCGGGACAGGCGTTGCCCGGCGCCGGCCCGCACTGGAACCCGCGCGGGTTGATGCTGGGCTTGTAGCAGCCGCTGCCCGCCAGCCCGATGGCCAGCATCGCCGACAAGGCTGCCGCGCGCGCCACGCGCAAACTAGAACCTCAACCCCACGCCGCCGCCCGCCAGGCCCGGACCGAGCCACGGCGTGAAGCTGACCGTCGGCCCCGAGTCCGGCGGCGTCTCGGCCGGTGCCGCGGAGGACGACGAGCCGTTGGTGATCAGCACGACCGCGCCCGCCACCGCCACCGCCGTGCCGGCGATGCCGCAAACGATGGCCACGATGTTGGCGGTCTTGCCTTCCGACTGGATGTTCTGGGCGTTGGCGTCGAAAACCGGCGGGCTGTCCGGGTTCATCAACTTGGTCAGCTCGTCGCCCCGGTTCTTGGCGCGGATCCCCTCGATCACGGCGATCACGTCGGCGGCGACGCCGGCCCCGATCATCGACCAGCCGACAATCCGCAGCGCCGTCGAGGGCGGCTCGGGCGGCGGCGCCACCGGCGCGGTCACCACCGGCGGCGGGGGCGGCGGCGAGGGCACCACCTGCTTGGGTTGCTCGACCAC
Source organism: Myxococcota bacterium (assembly GCA_025934105.1). Lineage (GTDB taxonomy): Bacteria > Myxococcota_A > Polyangia > Fen-1088 > Fen-1088 > JADGRB01. Next base: position 2,330 of record JAICYS010000360.1, read on the forward strand.
CTTGGGCGGGGGCTTGACCGGCGGCGTCGCGACCGGAGGCGGCTGCACGGCGGCCGCCGCCTTCCGTTTATCCTCGATCACCTTTTCCTGCGAGGTGATCTTCCGTTCGACGTCGTCGCGGTTTCGCGCCTCCGGGGCGCGCTGCAGGTAGCGGCGGTAAAAGTGAATCGCGTCCTGCGGCTGATCGTTCAGCCGGTACGCCTGGGCGATGTTGTAGAGCATGACCGGGTCGCCGTCGATCTCGTAGACCTTCTGGTACTCGTCGATCGCCTCCGGGTACTTGCCGAGGTCGTAGGCGCGGGTCGCGCGGTCGTAGTGCTGGTGAATCTCCTGCTTTTGCTGCGGCGTGAGCTGGGCCTGCGCGGAGCGCCCGGCCACGGCGGTTGCCACGAGCGCGAACAGCAGCGTCGCGAATGGCCGAAAGAGGCGCGTCATCGGTCGATGCTCTCTTAATGAGTCCGTAGGCGAATATTCCGGCGCTTTCGCCGGTAGCGGCTGCGAAGGCATACAATACCCTACCCCGTCGGTGATGGAAAGAAAGACCCCGGAGCGCGTCAGGTTGTTGTAGGTTGCGCAAACTCCCCCCCTCGCTAGGAGGATCCGGATGCGTTCTCGAAATTTGCGTGGCGTCGCCTCCGCCACCTCGCTGCTGGCGGTTGCCCTCGTTGCTCTCGCGTCGTGTCAGAACGACAACAAGCCGGCCGGCCCGACGGCCTGTTGCGACCAGCCGAAGATCCCCCCCGGCGTGCCGGCCTTCACGGTGGTGCGCGACGAGGTGACCGGCCCCACCGACGGGCAGGACGTGAAGCTGCACGTCGCCCTGAAGCAAAAGACCAAGCGGGACGACATCTACCCGGCGCTGCAGTTCCTGTATCGCTACGCCATGACCCGGAACACGTTCGAGCCGACGACGTTCCTGGGGGCCTTCTACAAAACCGAGGGCGACGCCCAGACCGGCGCCAACCCGGTCGCCAAGATCTGGCGCGAGCACGGCGACAAGGGACCGAAGTGCGAGAACGCGATCCCGCTGGAGTTCCCCGAGGAGGTCGACAAGGCCTTCCAGCACAGCCTGGGGCGCGACACCCCCGAGGACCTGGAGGACACCTGCCACCTGAACGAGAAGAAGAAGGTCACGCGCGTCGACGCCAACTTCAAGCACCAGCCGACCATGAAGGTCGACGACGCGAAGAAGGCCGTCGAGGTCACCTACCCCTATCTCGAGGCCGGCAAGGACGAGTACGTCAAGTCTCTGTCGTTCAACGCCGCCATGACCTATTGGGCCGAGTTCCTGACGGGCATGTTCGCCAAGGCGCCCGAGCTGCAGCAGGTCACGTACAACGGCATCCTCGACGACCAGCCGGTCCTGAAGATCACCGTCACGCGCCAGGAGTTCGACCAGCATCTGTCGACGGTGCAGGAGACCATCTCCTCCTACGCGGCGATCACGTTCGCCAAGCTGGGCCTCCACAAGACCGACGACAAGGGCGCCATGAAGGACCAGGAGCAGCAGAAGACCAAGACCTACATGGCCGCCCTCTCCTTCATCCCGAAGGATCGGGTCTTCGTCTCGCCCAAGCTGACCAAGGCCACCGGCGGCGGCGGCGGCAAGAAGGGCAAGGGGAAGTAGGCCCGCTCGACCGAGCCTCGCCGCGCCCCCCGCTAGGCCGCTTCCGGGCGGCACGTCGTCGGGCATGGTTCGCTGCCGCTCACCGTTGCCTTACGGCAACGCCCTCCTAGTCCCCTGGACCAAAAGTACTAGGCAAAAGTTGCTGCCGGTGATCTACTGGCGACATGCCGCGAACAGGAAGGCCGAAGGTCCCGTTGATCATCTCGGATGACGAGCGGGAGGAGC
>JAICYS010000147.1 GCA_025934105.1 Myxococcota bacterium
CAGGGCGAGCCGGTGCCGCTCCTCTCCTACGTGCGCGGCCGGCTGGGCCAGGGCGCCGCGCCCGCGCCCACGCGCGGCGCGCTGCGGTTTCCGGTGTCCGACGAGGTGTACGCGCGGGCCGACGCCGTGCTGGCCGGCACCGGCGCGCTGCGCTGGGAACCGGGCGCTCGCCGCGCGCAGGGGCGGCTCACGGGCGAGCCGCTGGGCGCCTCGCCGGCGGTGCCGTTCTTCTGCCTGACCGGCGCGGGCGCCGTCTGGGTGGCCGGCCCGGCCGACCGCTGGATGGCGCTGCGGCTGGTCGACGACGTCCTTTACGTCCGCGAGGATCGGGTGCTGGCGTTCGAGGGCGCGCTCTCCTGGGAATCCGGCTCGGTCAAGGACAGCGACGTCCCGATGTTGCAGTTCCGCGGCCGCGGGGTGCTGGCCCTGGAGGTCCCGCGCGACCCGCTGGCCGTCGAGGTGCGCGGCGACGCGCCCACGCTGGTCTCGGCCGCGCGCCTCTTCGGGTGGGTCGGCCGCCTGGTCCCGCACGCGGCCATCGGCGGCCGGACGCCGTTTCAGCTGGTGTGCGAAGGCGAGGGGATCGTGCTGCTCGAGGCGGCGGGCTGACCATGGCCGCGTCGTTGCGCCGCGAGCTCACCAACGTCCCCAACCTGGTGACGATGAGCCGGGTGGTGCTCATCCCGTTCGTGCTGGTGTTCATCGACAACTTCAGCCCGCTACGCAGCTTCATCGCCAGCCTGCTCTACCTGCTGGCGGCGGCGGGCGACGCTCTGGACGGATACCTCGCCCGCAGCCGGGGCGAGATCAGCACGCTCGGCAAGTTTCTGGACCCGCTGGCCGACAAGCTGCTGGTGACGGCGGTCCTGGTGTACCTGGTGTCTCTGGGGCGCGCGCCGGCCTGGGTGGTCGTGGTGACCATCGGCCGCGATCTGGCGGTGAGCGGCCTGCGCAGCATCGCCGCCGCGCAGGGGATGATCATCTCCGCCAGCGACAGCGGCAAGATCAAGACGGCGCTCCAGCTGGTGGCGATCATGATGCTGCTGGTCCACTTCCGATACCCGATGCTGGGCACCGGCAAGACCGTGGATTACCACCTGGCGGGTTTGGTGGTCCTCTACGTTTCGACGGTCGTCTCCCTGTTTTCGGGCGTGCAGTACATGCGCCACTTCCTGGCGGCCGCGCTGGCGCAGCCGCGCACGCCCGCGTGATCGTCGCGCCCGCGCCGCTGCTGGCGCCCGCCGATGCCGCGCGCCAGCTTCTGGACGACCCCTCGGGCGGCTTCTGGATCGCCTCCCCGAACGCGTCGGGCGGAACGCGCGAGCTGGTCGGCGGCCGCCCCGGCCTGGTCGTGACCGGGACGGCCCTGGGCGATCTGGCGCGCCTCGAGGCTGCCTGGCGCGAAGCGCGCGCGGCCTGGACCGGCGGCGGGCACGCTCCGTCGGCTGTTCCGGTGGGCGGCGGCTGGTTTTCATACGAGCTCGGCCGCCTCCTGGTGGGGCTGCCACCGGATCCGCGCGTCGCCGGCCAGCCCCTGTTCCGGTTCCATTTTCCCGAGGCGGTCTGGGTCCGCGCCGACCCCCGGGAGGCCATGCTGCTGGCGCGCGACCGCCGCGCCGCCGACGCCGTCCGCGCGCGGCTCTGCCGGCCGCTGCCGCCGGCTGCCCCCGCGCGTCTCGAGCGGCTGCGGCCCGTCGATCCGGACGCGCGTTTTCTGGACGGCGTCCGGCGAATTCGCGCCTACGAAGAGGCGGGGGACGCGTACCAGGTGAACCTGTCCCGGCGCCTCACCGCCGCCTGGGAGGGCGCGCCGATCCGCCTGGCCGCCGACCTGCGCCGGGCCGCCCCGGCGCCGTTCGCCGCCTTCTTCGCGTGCGGCGAGCAGAGCATCGTCGGCAACTCGCCCGAGCGCTTCGTGTCGGTCACCCCCGACGGGGTGGTGGAGACCCGCCCGATCAAAGGAACGCGCCCGCGGGGCGGCTCGCCCGCGCAGGATCAGGCGGCGGTGGCCGAGCTGCTGGCCTCCCCCAAGGACCGCGCCGAGCACGTCATGATCGTCGATCTCGAGCGCAACGACCTCGGGCGCGTCTGCCGCGCCGGCAGCGTCCAGGTGGCCGAGCTGGCGCGGCTGGTCTCGCTGGCGACGGTGCACCACCTGGAGAGCACCGTCCGGGGCGCGCTGCGGCCGGCGGTCGGACTCGCGGAGCTGCTGGCCGCCACCTTCCCGGGCGGCTCGATCACCGGCGCCCCCAAGCGGCGCGCCATGCAGATCATCGACGAGCTGGAACCGTCTCCGCGGGGCGTCTACACGGGCGCCACCGGCTGGCTGGGCGCCGCCGGCGATCTGGAGCTGGCCATCGCGATCCGGACCGCCACGCTGGCGCCGGGGCAGCTCACGCTGTCGGTGGGCGGCGGCATCGTGATCGATTCGTGGCCCGAAGCCGAGCTGGCCGAGACCGAGGTCAAGGCGCGGGCGTTCGCGTCGCTCGCGCGCGGCGCGCCGCCAGCGTGACCAGCAGCGCGCCGATGAGCAGGCTCCCGAGCTGCCCGACCGACAGGAACAGCGGCTCGCCCGAGGGCAGCCCCAGCCGCGCCGCCAGCCAGGGCGTCCGCAGCGGGACCAGGATTCCCCGGATGCCGTCGCCGCGGAACATCTCGACCACGAAACGCAGCCCGGCGTAACAGCCCAGGTACAACGTCAGCAGCGCGCCGGGGCGGCGCCGCAACCGAGGCGCCGCCGCGCACAGGACGGCGAAGATGACCGCCTCGCCGGCCGCTTCGTAGAGCTGCGTCGGGTGCACCGGCGGCGTCTCCCGGGCCCCCAGCGGGATGGCGCCCGAACGCCTCATCACGTCGAAGGCGACGCTGTCCCGGGGAAACGCCATCCCCAGCCGCCACACGGTCTCCTTGCCGAAGCAGCACCCGGCCGCGAAGCAGCCGAGCCGCCCGAACGCATGCCCGATGGCCAGCGCCGGCGCGGTCAGATCGCCGACGTCGCCGAACGACCATCTCTGCCGGCGCGCGAACACGAACGCCGCGATCGCGGCGGCCGCCACGCCGCCGTAGAACACCAGCCCGCCCTCCCAGAGGCGGAACAGGCTGGTGCAGTCGTGCCAGCGCGGGCCCGGCCCGTCGACGCAGGCGCTCCAAAACGCGCGCGCGTTCACGAGGCCGTAGGTCAGCCGGGCGCCGATCAACCCGGCCACGATGGTCCAGAACGCCAGGTCCATCACCCGGCCGCCGTCGAGGCCCCGGCGCCGCCCCTCTCGTTGCGAGACCCAGATGCCGACGCCCAGCCCGATGGTGACCAGGACGCCGTACGTGCTGACGGCGATCTCGCGCCGCCCGAACGGAAGCGTCAACAGCACCGGGTGCAACGCCAGACCTCCCGCGGGCGGCTCAGGCCGACGACGCCGCTTCCTTCCGACCGAGGAACATGTCCAGCAGCATCAGCCCCACGCCGATGCACAGGGCCGCGTCGGCGATGTTGAAGGCGGGCCATTCCAGGCTCCCCTTCTTCCAGACGATGAAGTCGGTCACGCGCCCGAACATCACGCGGTCGACCAGGTTCCCGATGGCGCCGCCGCCGATCAGGCCCAGCGCGACGTGCAAGCGGGTGGCGTGCTCCGGCGTCCGCCGCAGGTAGGCGATCACCATCGCGAAGGCCGCCACCGCCAGGATGGTCAGCAGCAGCCGCCCCCCGGGCAGGTCCTGAAACATGCTGAACGCGACGCCCGGGTTCTCGGCATAGCGCAGGTCGAAGTAGTTCGGAATGATCACCTTCGGGTTCATGGGCCCGCGCGGGCGCAGGTATTCGCGCGCCAGCACCTTGGTCCACTGATCCAGCACCAGGCTCAGCGCGGCGAACACCGAGAAGAGGACGACCTTGCGGCGGGCGGGGGTCACGAGGCGCTCCCCGCCGCGGCCACGGCGCCCGCGCAGCGCCGGCACAGGTCGGGCGACGGCGCGCCCGGCGTCGGCGGATCGCCGGTCCGGCGCCAGCACCGCGGGCAGCTGGGCCCGGGCGCTTCGGCGACGGCGATCTCCGTCTCGGCGGCGGCGCCGTCCTCGACGTTCAGCTGGGACACGATGCAGAGCTCGGTCAGGAGCGCGCGGTTCCACTCCCATTGCGGGCGCTCGGCCGCCGCCGGGCGCACGGTCACCGCCGCCTCCAGCGACTTGTGCCCGGCCGCGCGGAACGCCTCCAGCGCGTGCAAGACGGCCTCGCGCCGGGGGCGGATCTCGTCCGTCCAGCGCCGATTCGGCTGGCCGGAGGGCTTGCCGGCCGGCATCACCTCTTCGCGCACGCCGCCGTGCACGTCGAACGCCTCGCCGGTCGCGCGCGACAGGTGGTCGGCCACGTCCTGGGCGGTGAAGCAGAGGATGGGCGCCATCCAGCGCGCGACGGTTCGCGTGATCTCGTCCAGCGCCGTCTGCACGCTGCGCCGGACCGGCGAGCGCGGCGCCTCGCAGTAAAGCGCGTCCTTGGCCGGGTCCAGATACTCGGCCGACACGGTGATGACGTAGTCGGTCAGCAGCCGGACCACGTCGTGGAAGGCGTACTGCTGGTACGCCTCGAAGATCTGGTGGTCGCGTTCGCGCAGCACGCCCAGCGCCAGCAGGTCCAGCTCGCGCAGCTCGTCGTCGGGCAAGCGGTCGCGTGACGGCACGAAGTCGGTCAGGTTCGACAGCAGGTACCGGCAGGTGTTGCGGATCTTCCGGTACGACTCCGAGAGCTGATTGAGGATGGTCTGCGAAAAGACGATGTCGCCCTGGTAGTCGCCGGCCGCGGTCCAGAGCCGCAGCAGCTCGGCGCCGTTCTTTTCCATCCAGGCGCCCGGGTCGACGTAGTCGATCTTGGCGCCGGCCGCCCGCGCCTTGGCGATCTCGGACTTGGAGTAGACCTTGCCCCGTTCGTCCAGCACCCAGCCGTGCGTCAGCACGGCCTTGTAGGGCGCCCGCCCGCGCGTGGCCGCCGCGGTCAGTAGCGACGAGTGGAACCAGCCGCGATGCTGGTCCGCCCCCTCCAGGTAAAGATCGACTTTCTCGCCCGGGTTCACCAGCTTCCCCTCGGCGACGGCCGCCCAGGACACACCCGATTCGAACCAGACGTCGACGATGTCGTGCTGCTTTTCCCATTTGGGCTGCCCGCAGGGGCAGGGCGGCGGCGGGGAGGGGAGCAGCTCCGTGGCCGGCCGCGAGAACCAGGCGTTCGAGCCCTCGCGGGCAAAGATGTCGGCCACGTGTTCGATAACCTCGGCGTCGAGCAGATCATTCCGGCACCCGGCGCAACGGAAGGCCGGGATGGGCACGCCCCAGAGGCGCTGGCGCGAAAGGCACCAGTCCGGGCGCGCTTCGATCATGCCGCGGATCCGGTTTTCGCCCCAGGCCGGAATCCAGCGCGTGCGCGCGATCTCGTCCAAGGCGCGGCGGCGCAGCGATCGCGGGTCGTCGGCGTCGCCCATCCGCGCAAACCACTGCTCGGTGGCGCGGAAAATGATCGGGTTCTTGCACCGCCAGCAGCAGGGGTACTGGTGCCGGATGGTCTCGCCCGGCTTGTTCAGCAGCAGGCCGCGCGCCGCCAGGTTCTCGACGATCTTGGGGTTGGCGTCGAACACCCGCAGCCCCTGCAGGCTGGCGTCGATCGCCGCTTGCCGCGTCAATCGCCCCTTTTCGTCGACGGGCGCGAAGATGGCCAGGCCGTGCTCGCGGCCGACGTTGTAGTCGTCCGCGCCGTGTCCGGGCGCCGTGTGGACCAAGCCCGTGCCCGCCTCCAGCGTGGCGTGACGCGCGAACCAGAGCCGGTAGTCGCGTTCGGGGTCGCCGCCGGCGCGCGGAAACGGCGGCTGGTAGCGGGTCCCTTCGAGGGTGCGGAAGCCGTCGCGCGGGATCCGGACCCAGCTCTCGGCCGGCGCCTCGAGCCCGGTGGCGGCCAGGAACGCCTCCGCCAGGCCGGCCGCGACGATCAAGAATTCGCCGCCGCGCGGGATGGCCACGTAGTCCAGCTCGGGGTTGGCGACCACGCCCAGGTTGGCGGGCATGGTCCAGGGCGTGGTCGTCCAGATGACGAACGCGGCCTTTCGATCGCGCAGGCGCGGGTCGGCCTGGCCGAGATCGCCGACGACCGGCAGGCGCACGTAGATCGACGGCGACGCGTGGTCCTCGTACTCGACCTCGGCCTCGGCCAGCGCCGTCTCGTGCGTGAGGCACCAGTGCACCGGCTTCTTGTCGCGGTAGACCAGGCCGCCGCGCACGAATCCCGCCAGTTGGCGGGCGATGGTGGCTTCGTAGTCCTTCGACAGGGTCAGATAGGGGTCGTCCCACTCGCCCAAGCACCCGAGCCGCTTGAACTCGGCGCGCATGACGTCGACGAACCTCAGCGCGTGCTCCTCGCACTTTTTCCGGAACGCGACCGCGTCCAGCTCGCGCGCCTTCGGCCCCAGCTCGCGCTCGACCTGCTGCTCGATGGGCAGGCCGTGGCAGTCCCAGCCGGGGCGGAACTGGGCCCGCTTGCCCATGAGAAGCTGCGATCGAACCACCAGGTCCTTCAGCACCTTGTTGAGCAGCGTGCCGTAGTGAATGCTGCCCGTGGCGTAGGGCGGCCCGTCGTGCAGCACGAACGGAGGCGCGCCGGCCGCCTGGCGGGCGTCCAGGATCCGCTGGTATTGGCGGTCGCGTTCCCAGCGGGCCAGCCACTCGGGCTCGCGCCGCGCGAGGTCGGCGCGCATCGGAAAGTCGGTCTTCGGGAGATTGAGCGTCGTTTTCCAGTCCACGGGCCGGCGGATACTACCAAAGGAAGGGGACAAGTCCCGCCCCGGTGCGGAGGGGACGCGTGTTAGAGATCGGCCATGGACCAGCGCGTGCCGTGGGACCAGTACTTCATGAACATCGCGCAGGTGGTCGCCTCGCGGTCGACCTGTCCGCGCAAGTTCGTCGGGGCGGTCATCGTGCGCGACCGGACCATCCTGTCGACGGGCTACAACGGGTCCATCCGTGGCATGCCCCATTGCACGGACGCGGGGCACATGATGGAGAACGACCACTGCGTGGCGACGATTCACGCCGAGGCGAACGCCATCATCCAGGCCGCCAAGAACGGCGTCATGATCGAGGGGGCGAGCATTTACGTGACGGCCAGCCCGTGCTGGAACTGCTTCAAGCAGATCGCCAACGCCGGGATCCGGCGGGTCGTCTACGGCGAGTTTTACCGGGACGATCGGATCTTCAGCGTAGCCGAGCGTCTGGCGATAGATCTGCTGCACCTGCCCAGCCACGTTCCGCCACCCCAGCGATGAGCGGTGGTGTCGGCGCCCATCCGACATTGTCGGAAGGGTAGGTATTGGTGTTGATCCTCACGGACTTTTTTGATTGACCACCGCCGCCGCGACCAGTCACCCTGGAACTCGATGCCCCGAAAGCTGTTTTTAGCGGCGGCGATCGCGCTCCTCGTCGGGTTCGCGCCGCGGGCGCATGCCGAGCCAGGCGAGTCCGACGGGGATGAAGACAGCGCGCCGGTGGCGGCGCCTCGCCACGCGCCGGCCCATCGAAGCCACCGCAAGATCAAGAAGCGGGGCCACTTCATCGGCCGGGTGGTGCCGGACGATCAGCTGAGGACCCAGCCGCTGCGGCGTCCTTCCGGGAACCTGGCGGTCGTCAGCGTCAACAACCCCGGCGACACGGCCAGCGTCAACATCTACAACCCGGACGGATCGTACAACCTGGACGCCTTGGCCGACCTCAATCACGTCCTGCGCTGTCGCCGGACCGACGACGAGAAGGACATCGACCCGCAGCTCATCACGCTGCTGTCGCACGTGTACGATCACTTCGGGGGACGTCCGCTGGAGATCGTGTCCGGTTACCGCAACCAGCGGAAGCAGACCAGCAACCATTACAAGGGACGGGCCAGCGACATACGGATCGCCGGGGTCAGCCCGAAGAAGATCGAGGCGTACGCCGAGACGCTGGATCGCGGGGGCATGGGCATCGGCATCTACCCGCGCAGCCAGTTCGTCCACATCGACGTACGGTCTCCGCCCAGCTACCGATGGGTCGACACCTCAGCCCCGAACTCCAACGCGGCCGAGAAGCGCCCACCCCGCGGCTGGAAGCGAAAGAAACTGCAGTCTTAGCGTCGCCTCGCGCGGAGGGCGTAATTTGCCTGACGCACCACGGAGCTGACGCTGGCGGTCAAGTTTCCGGCGCGAGCTGACGAGTTTCACCGGCGCGATGCCGTATCGTTCCGTCGGCCGAGTTGCTTTTTGGGGGAGCGCGCTGTCTGCGCTCGCGCTTTTTGCCGCATCCTGCGGCGACAACGTTCCGTCGCAGAGCCACGCGATGGGCGGTGGAGGCGGCGACCTCACCGGCGGCACCGGCGGCACCCCTCTGCCGGATGGTGGCGCGGGCACGGACGGGGGGCCCGGCGGGACGCGTGGTGGCTCGGGGGCGACCGGCGGCAGCGACTCCGGCGCGGGCGGCGCCGCGGGCATGGGCGGAACCGGCGAGACGGGCGGCACCGGTGGAATGGGCGGCGTGAGCGGGACGGGCGGCAGCGCGACGGGCGGGATGGGCACCGGCGGCATGAGCATGGGCGGCGCCGGCGGCGCGGGGACGGGCGGGGCTGGCACCGGCGGCACGGCCACCGGCGGCATGGGGATGGGCGGCATGGGCGCGGCTGGTCAGGGGGGCGGCGACCTCGGGGGAATGGGTGGCCTCGGCGGGATGGGCGGCGTGGCGGGAATGGGCGGCGCGATCGGCTGCCAGGCGGCCAGCGACTGCCAGAACGGTCAGGTTTGTGACGGCGCCAGCAACGCGTGCGTCCCCTGTCCCAGCGACAGCGCCTGCCGGTCCGGCTACGGCCCGCAGCACGTTTGTGTCGCGGGTGCCTGCATCCCGGGCGACTGCCAGACGTTCGCGGACTGCAGCAACGGGCAGATCTGCGTCAACAACTTCTGCATGCCGTGCGCGAACGACATGGCGTGCACGTCCACCTACGGCAACGGTCACCTGTGCGTCTCCGGCGGGTGCGTGGCCGGCTTCTGCCGTTCGGCGCTGGACTGCACGAGCGGCGAGATCTGCAACGGGACGTTCGATTGCACCGGCTGCGCGGCCGACAGCGAATGCGTGTCGGCCTACGGCGCCAACCACCTGTGCGTGAACAACCGCTGCGTCGTCGGCGACTGCCGGCAGACCAGGGACTGCGGCGGCGGCCGCATCTGCGACACCAGCGCGCTCACCTGCGGACCCTGCAGCGACGACGCGACCTGCGTCGCGAACTACGGCGGCGCGCAGCTCTGCCTCAGCGGAAGCTGCGTGTCCGGGAACTGCCGGAGCGCGGCCAACTGCGCGGCGGGCCAGGTCTGCGACGTGAGCACGCACATGTGCAGCGCGTGCGCCAGCGACAGCGCCTGCACCGGCGCCTACGGCAGCGGCTACCTGTGCATCGGCAACGCCTGCATCCCGGCGCAGTGCCGGACGTCGAACGACTGCGCGACCGGCCAGGTCTGCGACACGCTCAACCACACGTGCAACGCCTGCACCAGCGATCCCGAATGCCTGGTCGCGTACGGCAACAACCACCTTTGCATCGGCGGCGCCTGCGTGTCGGGCACCTGCCACACGACGGCGGATTGCGGCGGCGGCGAGATCTGCGACACCACCACGCACGCCTGCGGGGCCTGCACCAGCGACAGCATTTGCGTGAACGACTACGGCGCGCAGCATCTGTGCATCAACAACATCTGCGTCGCGGGCCAGTGCCGCACCTCCAGCGACTGCCCGAACCAGGGGCTGTGCGACGTGCCCACCCACATCTGCCACGTCTGTGCCAGCGACGCCTCCTGCCAGGCCGACCAGGCGTACGGCGTGACCACCGTCTGCGTCTCGGGCGCTTGCACCTCCGGCGATTGCCACTCGTCCTCGGCCGAGTGCTCGACCGGCCAGCTCTGCGGCATCTCGCACGCTGACACCTGCGGCGGCTGCATGAGCGACAGCCAGTGCACCGGCGACCCGAGCTACGGCGCCGGGTACATCTGCTACCAGGGGCTGTGCCAGCCGGGCGACTGCCACGGCACCAGCGCCGACTGCACCGGCCCGAAGGCCGGCGAGGTGTGCGGCGCGACGATCACCAACGACTGCGGCCTGTGCTCCAGCGATTCGCAGTGCCAGTCGGACGCGTTCTATGGCTCGTCGCGCATCTGCCAGACGGCCGGCGGCGCCGGCAACGGCACCTGCGTGAACGCCGCCTGCGCCACCAGCGGCGCCTGCAGCGCCAACGCCGGCGACTTCTGCTGCAACAACATCTGCACGCCGGGCAACTGCTGCGTCGACGCGGACTGCGCCAGCTTTGGTTCGCCCTATCGCTGCGTGAACAACAGCTGCACCGGGTGCTCGGCCGCCACCGGGAACACCTACTTCGTCGACCCCATCAACGGCAACGACGCCAACGCCACGGGCAGCGGCGTGGCCGGCGGCGTGGCCACCCCGAGCTGCAGCTTCAAGACGGTCACGCACGCCCTGTCGGTGGTGAGCGGTATCGGCGCGACCGGGACCAAGATCGTAATCGTCGGCGAGTCCGGCCAGACGGTCACGCTGGACGCCTCCGAGGCGCTGCCCATCGTGGTGCCCGCCAACGTGGCCATCGCCACCAAGACCGGCCCGATCCGGGTCAACCTGCCGGCCGCCAGCGACACGGCGTTCGGTGGATTCCGGCTGGTCGGCGACCAGGCGGTCATCGCGCCCGATCCGTCGGCGCCGCTGACCATCGACGGCAACGCGAACAGCTCCGGCATCGGCATCGGCGTCTCGCCCGGCAACGGCAAGACGGCGTCGATCTCGTACGTCACCATCCAGAACACGGGCGGCAACGGCATCGCGGTCACGAACGGCACGCTCAACGTCCTGCAGAGCGTGACCGTCACCGGGGCCGGCAGCCTGGCCAAGCATCACGACGGCCTCAACGTCTCGGGCGGCACCGTCAACATCAGCGTCGGCGCCGGTCAAGCGACCACCAGCTTCAGCAACAACACCGAGCACGGCATCTACGTGACCGGCAGCGCGGTCCTCAACATCACCGGCGCTCCGGTCACGTCGCCGGCGCCGAACGGGCAGGGGACCGTCGTCTCGAACAACAACGCCTTCGACGGCCTCGAGATGTTCGAGACGCCGGGCGCCGCCGCGCAGAGCTCGATCGCCGGGCTGGTCGCCTGGGGGAACAGCAAGCAGGGCATCCAGCTGTTCGGCGGCGAAAAGGTGAAGGTGCGCCGCAGCGTGCTCCTCAACAACAAGCTGAACGGCCTCTTCATCACGGCGGCGGACTCCGGCGCCGGGTCGAACGATCTCTCCGGGATCGATCTGGGCGTGGCGGGCGACCCTGGCCTGAACCAGATTCAGGCCGCGCTGGGATCGAACGCCGACCTCACCGGCCTGTGTGTCTCCATGGCGGGGTCGCAGGGCGCCCTGTCGCTGTCCGCCGAGGGGAACGTGTTCGGCGGGCCGACCGACTGCACGTCGTCGACGAACGGCGTGGTCCGTTCCACCTCCTGCTCGAATAACGTCGACATCGGCGTGGTGCCGGCCAGCGGGACGACCGTGACCATCGACCTCGCGACCTGCCACTGACCCGGCGGCGCGCGCCGGCGGCGTGACCCGCCGGAGCGGTCCGCCCATCCAAATCCAGCAGCAGGTGGGCGCGCCGTTTGACGATTTCCGAACTGCGCAAACGATGCGCCCGCCGCGGACGCCGGCGCCACAATTTCGGGGAGCGTGACCGCGCCGCCGGTGGCGCGGGGCAAAAGCTCTGGCGAACGCGGGCGTTGCCGCTTCTGTTCTGCGGTCAGCAGATTGCCAGGCGGCGGCATGGTCGTTGCTGCTGGGCGGTGCACATGCGCTACCGCAAACATTGGATTGCTCTGGGGGTGGTTTTCGCCGGTTCATTCGCCGTGCTTGGCGGCGAGGGCGTCAAGCTGGCGCGCCACCTTCCGCCCATTCCGGGGCACGTCATCGACGCCGCCACCGGCCACGAGCTGTTCGACGCCGCCAGCATCCGCCGCGGTCAGAACGTGTGGCAGTCGATCGGCGGACAAGAGGTCGGCTCGATCTGGGGCCACGGCGCCTACGTCGCGCCGGACTGGACCGCCGACTGGTTGCACCGCGAGAGCGTGCTCATCCTGGACGGCTGGGCACAAAGCGCGCGGTTCGCGTCGTTCGACGCGGCTCCGGCCGAGACGCGCGCGGCGCTGCAGGCGCGGCTGGTCGAGCTGATACGCCCCAACGGCTACGACGCCCAACAGGACCAGTTGCGCTTGCCGCCCGAACGCGTGGCCGCGTTCCAGCGAAACGCCGCCTACTACGCCGACGTCTTCAGCGCCGGCCGCGCCGCCTACGCCATCCCGCCGGGCGCGCTCAAGGACCCGGCGCGCCTGCGCGACATGGCGACCTTCTTCTGGTGGACGAGCTGGGTCGCGTCGACCAACCGACCCGGCGAGGGCGTGACCTACACGTCGAACTGGCCGCACGAGCCGCTGGTGCAGAACGTCCCCACGTCGGGCGCGACGCTCTGGAGCCTGGCGTCGATCGTTCTTCTGCTGGCGGGCATCGGCGCGCTGGTCTGGTATCGGGCCGCCCAGCCCGAGGAGGAGGCGGCATCACCGCCGCGCTTCGACCCGTTCCGCAGCACCGCGCTCACGCCCAGCCAGCGCGCGACCACGAAGTACTTCGTCGTGGTGGCGGCGCTGTTCCTGGCGCAGGTCGCGCTGGGGGGCGTCACCGCGCACTACGGCGTGGAAGGACAATCCTTCTACGGCATTCCGCTGGCCGAATGGCTGCCCTATGCCGTGACGCGGAGCTGGCACACCCAGCTGGGGATCTTCTGGATCGCCACCGCCTGGCTGGGCACGGGCCTGTTCCTGGCGCCCGCGATCGGCGGCGAGCCGCGCTATCAAAAGCTGGGCGTCGACGTGCTGTTCGGCGCGCTGCTGATCATCGTGGTCGGCGCGCTGGTCGGCCAGTGGTTGTCGGTGCAGCAGCGCCTGGGGGGCCAGCTCTGGTACTGGTTCGGTCACCAGGGGTACGAGTACGTCGACCTGGGCCGCTTCTGGCAGATTTTCCTGTTCGCCGGACTGTTCATCTGGCTGGCGCTGATGGCGCGCGCCCTGTGGCCGGCGCTGCGGCGCCGCGACGAGCAGCGGCCGCTGCTGGTCCTGTTCGTGCTGTCCAGCGCGGCGATCGCGCTGTTTTACGGCGCCGGGCTGATGTACGGGCGGCAGAGCCACCTGGCCTCGGTCGAGTACTGGCGCTGGTGGGTGGTCCACCTCTGGGTCGAGGGGTTCTTCGAGGTGTTCGCGACCGCCGCCATCGCCTTCCTGTTCGTGCGCATGGGCGTCCTGCGCACGGCGGCGGCCACCCCGGCGGTTCTGTTGGCCACGGCGGTGTTCCTGGCCGGCGGGATCGTCGGAACCCTGCACCACCTCTATTTCACCGGGACGCCGAATTCGGCGCTGGCGCTGGGCGCGGTGTTCAGCGCGCTGGAGGTCGCGCCGCTGACGCTGATCGGCTACGACGTCTGGCAGAACCTCAGGATCGTGCGGCGGTCGCCGGACGCGCCGGACTGGATGGCGCGCTATCGGTGGCCGATCTACTTCTTCGTGGCCGTGGCGTTCTGGAACTTGATCGGCGCCGGGCTGTTCGGGTTCCTCATCAACCCGCCCATCTCGCTTTATTACGTCCAGGGGCTCAACTTGACCCCGGTGCACGGTCACACGGCGCTGTTCGGCGTGTACGGGATGTTGGGCATCGGTCTGGCGCTGTTCTCGCTGCGCGTGCTGAGCCGTCGGGCCGAGTGGCGGGAGGGCGTGTTGAAGTTCGCGTTCTGGTCGCTGAACGTCGGCCTGCTGGCGATGGTCACGCTGTCGCTCCTGCCGATCGGCCTGATTCAGGCGCAAGCCGCCATCGAACGCGGCACCTGGTATGCGCGCAGCGCCGAGCTGCTGCAATCGCCGCTGCTTGCCCACCTGCGCTGGCTGCGCGTGCCGGGCGACGTCCTGTTCGCGGCGGGCGTGGTGGCTCTGGCCTGGTTCATCATCGGGCTCAAGACCGGCTGGTCGTACCGCGCGAACGCGGTGATCGCGGAGGAGCCGGCCGCGGCGGAGCTGCCCGTGGCTTCCTGATCCGCTCGGCGACCACGCCGGCGCCGGCGCGCTGGCGGCTGCGGCGGCCCGCGATGCCGGGCCGCCGCCGG
>JAICYS010000353.1 GCA_025934105.1 Myxococcota bacterium
CCTTCGCGAGCTCGCGGGCGGCGCGCGACGGGCGGCGGGCGTCGGAGCGCGTCCGCAACCCGGCGGTCCGGGCGCGCGCGCGCCAGGTGGACGGGGCGATGTTGCGCCGGGACAGCCCGTACCCGGCCCGGGCGGCGCGGCAGCGCGCGCGCTTCCGGCTGCCGCTGCTGCCGACGACCAGCATCGGCTCGTTCCCGCAGACCGCGGAGGTGCGGGGGGCGCGCGCCGCCTGGCGGGCGCACCGGCTGCGCGAATCGGACTACCTGCGCTTCTTGAAAGACGAGACCCGCCGCTGCGTGGCCAAGCAGGAGGAGCTGGGCCTGGACGTGATGGTGCACGGCGAGTTCGAACGCACGGACATGGTCGAATACTTCGGCGAGCAGCTGGATGGGTTCGCGTTCACCGAGAACGGCTGGGTGCAAAGCTACGGGTCACGCTGCGTGAAGCCGCCGGTGCTGTTCGGCGACGTGGCGCGCCCGCGGCCCATGACCGTCGAGTGGGCGCGGTTCGCGGCCTCGCTGACCGCCCGGCCGATGAAGGGGATGCTGACCGGGCCGGTCACGATCTTGCAGTGGTCGTTCGTGCGCGACGACCACCCGCGCGCCGACGTCTGCGCGCAGGTCGCGCTGGCGTTGCGCGACGAGGTGACCGACCTCGAACGCGCCGGCATCGGCATGATTCAGGTCGACGAGCCGGCGCTGCGCGAGGGGCTGCCGCTGCGGCGGCGCAACTGGAACGGCTACCTGCGCTGGGCCGTCGACGGGTTCCGGCTGGCGACCGCGGGCGTCGGCGACGAGACCCAGGTCCACACGCACATGTGCTACGCCGAGTTCGGCGACATCCTGCCGGCGCTGGCCGAGATGGACGCCGACGTGGTGTCGATCGAGACCTCCCGGTCGAAGATGCAGCTGCTGGACGACTTCGGGCGGTTCGCCTATCCAAACGAGGTCGGTCCGGGCGTCTACGACATCCACGCGCCGCGCGTGCCGCCCGTCGAGGAGATGGTGCAGCTCCTGCGACGGGCGGCGGCCGTGCTTCCGGTCGACCGGCTGTGGGTCAACCCGGACTGCGGGCTCAAGACGCGCGGCTGGCCGGAGGTGGAGTCGGCCCTGCGCAACCTGGTCGAAGCGGCGCGCCGCCTGCGCGCGGAGGCTCAGAAGCTGGCGTCCAGCACCACCTCGCCGGCGACGCCGACCTGATAGGCCGAGACCCGCCGCTCGAAGAAGTTCGTGACCTCCTGGACGTCCTGCAGGTCCATGAAGGGCAGCGGGTTGGCGGCGCCGTACCGGCGGGGGAGGCCCAGCGTGGCCAGCCGCCGGTCGGCGCAGTGTTCGAGGTAGCGGCGGACGTCGCCCACCGACAGGCCGGCCACGCCGCCGCCCAGCAGGTCCTCGGCGAACTGGGTCTCGCAGTCGACGGCCTCGTCGATCATCGCCGCCACGGCGCCGGCCAGCTGGCCGTCGAACAGGTCGGGCTCTTCGCGCCGAATGGTGGCGATGACGTCGAACGCGAAGGCCATGTGCGCGCTCTCGTCGCGGAACACCCAGTTGGTGCCGGCGGCCAGGCCGTGCAGGAGCCCGCGCGAGCGCAGGAAGTAGACGTAGGCGAACGCGCCGAAGAAGAACAGCCCCTCGACGCAGGCGGCGAAGGCGATCAGGTTCAGCAGGAAGCGGCGCCGGTCGTCGCGCGTCTCCAGCCGCGCCAGCGACTGGACCGAATCCAGCCAGCGCATGCAGAAGGCCGCCTTGCCCCGGATCGAGGGGATGTTGTCGACGGCGGCGAAGGCGCGGGCGCGGTCCTGCGGATCCGGAACGTAGGTGTCCAGCAAGGTCAGGTAGAACTGCACGTGCAGCGCTTCTTCGTAGAGCTGGCGCGACAGGTACATCCGGGCCTCGGGCGCGTTGACGTGCCGGTAAAGGTTCAGCACCAAGTTGTTGGCGACGATCGAGTCGCCGGTCGCGAAGAACGCCACCAGCCGCTGAACCAGATGGCGTTCGGGTTCGGTCATCTTGGTGCCGAGGTCGCGCACGTCCGTCGAGAAGTCGACCTCCTCGACGGTCCAGGTGTTCTTGACGGCGGCCCGGTACATCTCGAAGAAGGCCGGGTAGGCCATCGGCCGCAGCGTCAGGCAGAGGCCGGGATCCAGCAGGCGGCCCGGGCGTCCGTGGCCGGTCATTGGCAGGCCTCGCAGCTCTCGGGGTTCTCGAGCGAGCAGGCCACCGCCGCCGCGTCCGGGTTCTCCGCCGGCGCCGCGTCGACGGTGGCCTTGGCGATCCGCGTGGCCGGCCGCGAGCGCAGGTAATAGGTGGTCTTGAGGCCCTTTTGCCAGGCGTAAAAGTACATCGACGAGAGCTGGCCGATGTTGGGGCTCTCGGCGAACAGGTTCAGTGACTGGCTCTGGTCGATGAACGGGCCGCGGTCAGCGGCCATGTCGATGAGCGCGCGCATCGGGATCTCCCAGGCGGTCCGGTACACCGCGCGCAGCGTCTCGGGCAGCTCGGGCAGCCCCTGCACGGAGCCTTCGGCCAGCGTGAGGCGCGCCCGCGTCGCGTCGGTCCACAGGCCCAGCGCCTTCAGCTCGGCCACCAGGTGGCGGTTCACTTGCAGGAAGTCGCCCGACAGCGTCTCGCGCTTGAACAGGTTCGAGATCTGCGGCTCGATGCACTCCGAGCAGCCGGCGATCGACGCGATGGTGGCGGTGGGCGCGATGGCGATCAGCAACGAATTGCGCAGCCCGCCGGACTGAACGCGGGCGCGCAGCGCATCCCAGCGGGCACGGTCGTCGGGGGTCAGGCCCCAAGCGTCGAACTGCAGCTCGCCCCGCGCGGCGCGCGTCTCGGCGAACGACGGGTGCGCGCCCTCGTCGGCCGCCAGGTCGGCCGAGGTGGCCAGCGCCTGGAAGTAGATCTCCTCGGCGATGCGGCGCGACAGCGCGCGCGCCTCGGGCGCGTCGAAGGGGAGCCGCAGCAGGAAGAACAGGTCCTGCAGCCCCATCACGCCCAGACCCACCGGCCGCCAGCGCAGGTTCGACGCCTGCGTGCTGGGGATCGGGTAGTAGTTGAGGTCGATCACCCGATCGAGCTGGCGCACGGCGGTCCGCACCGTGCGCGCCAGCTTGTCGAAGTCGAAGATCAGCGCGCCGTCGTCCGTGCGGCGCGTGTGGCGCGCCAGGTTGATCGAGCCCAGGTTGCAGACGGCGGTCTCGTCGCCCGACGTCACCTCCAGAATCTCCGTGCAGAGGTTCGACAGGTGGACGGTGCGGCCGGCCAGGGCGGTCTGGTTGCAGGCGCGGTTCGACTTGTCCTTGAAGGTCATCCACCCGTTGCCGGTCTGGGCCAGCGTCCGCATCATCCGCGCGTAGAGATCGCGCGCCTTGACGGTCTTGGCGGCCAGCCCGGCGGACTCGGCGGCCGCGTAAGCGCGCTCGAAGTCCTCGCCGTAAAGGTCGGGCAGCGCCGGGACCACCTTGGGATCGAAGAGGCTCCAGTCGCCGTCCGTCTCCACGCGCCGCATGAACAGGTCGGGGATCCAGTTGGCCAGGTTCAGGTTGTGCGTGCGGCTGGCCTCGTCACCGGTGTTGTCGCGCAGCGAGAGAAACTCCTCGACGTCGGCGTGCCACGGCTCGAGGTAGACGCAGCAGGCCCCCTTGCGCTTGCCCCCCTGGTTCACGGCGGCCACCGAGGCGTCGAGCGTCTTCAGCCAGGGCACGATCCCGTTCGAGTGTCCGTTGGTGCTCTCGATCAGCGACCCGCGCGAGCGGACGCGGTGGTAGGCCATCCCGATCCCGCCCGAGAACTTGGAGAGCATCGCCGCGTCGGTGTAGCGCTGGTAGATCCCCGCCAGATGGTCCTCGGGCGAGTCGAGCAGGAAGCAGCTCGAGAGCTGCTCGTGGCGGGTCCCGGCGTTGAACAACGTCGGCGAGCTCGGCAGGTATTCGAGCGTCGAGAACAGCCGGTAGAGCTCCAGCGCCTGGGGGACGCTCTCGGACAGCGCGCAGGCGATCCGCAGGAAGAACTGCTGCGGCGTCTCGATCACCAGCCGGCTCTGCGGATGGCGCAGCAGGTAGCGATCGTAGAGCGTCCGCAGGCCGAAGTACTCGAATTCGCGATCCCGCTCCGCGACGACGGCGTCGTTCAGCTTGCGCGCGTTGGCGGCCACGAACCGCGCCAGGCGCTCGTTCCCCAGGCCGACCCGCTCGGCGGTCAGCACCGACTGCGAGAAAGCGTGGATCTCCTGGTTGCGCACCTCCTTGTCGACATAGGTGGCGAGCAGGCGCGCGGCCAGCTTGGCGTACTGCGGCTCCTCGACGATGAGCGCTGCCGCCGTCTGAATCGACAGTTGATCGAGCTCGCGCGTCGTGGCCCCGTCGTAGAGCCCGCTGATCGTCTTGGTCGCCACCCGCAGCG
>JAICYS010000097.1 GCA_025934105.1 Myxococcota bacterium
CGCGTTGCGCTGGATGCGCTGGTCGAGGCCCTTCGACGAGCGCACCCGCACCCGCATCCCGAGCGCGTCGTACTCCGACGCCACCCAGTCGTCGCCGCAGATCTCCTTCACGACCCGCCCGAGCGCGTCGCGTTCGAACGCTAGCGCGCCGCCGTCGTTCTTGGCCTCGATCAGCGCACCGTCGGGGCGGTAGGCGTACGCATCGGCGGTGCCGTCGCTGTGCTTCACTTCGGCCACGCGGCCGGCGCCGTCGTAGACGTACTCGGTGGTCAGCCCCGTCGCGCGCAGCACCTTGGTCACGCGGCCGGCCGGGTCGCGGAAGTAGCGGCGGCGCACGCCGTCGAAGCCGCTCTCGACCGACAGGAGGCCGGTCGCGCCCAGCTCGAACTTGTAGACGTGGCCGTGCTCGTTGCGGAGGGCGACCAGCTGCTCCTCGGTGTCGTATTCGAACGCCACCGTCGTGCCCGCTTCGGTGCGCGAGGCCAGGCGCCCCATCCCGCGATAGGTGAAACGCACGTCGTGCTGCTTGTCGCGCGCGTGGACGACATTGCCCTCGGCGTCGTACTCCAGCTCGCGATCGTCGCCGTCTGGCTCCAGCACGCGGGTCACCCGTCCCACCCGATCGTATTCGCGGCGCTGGACGTTCCCGTTGGCGTCCGTGACCACCGTGCAGCGCCCCAGGCCGTCGTAGGACCAGCGACTCTCGGCGCCGTCGGGCGTGCGAACGGCGTTCAGGTTGCCGTCGCGGTCGTAAGCCAGGCGCGTCTGCTGCCCCGCCGGATCGGTGAGCCCCACCAGACGCCCCTCGTTCCACTGAAACTGCGTGCGTCGCCCCAGCGGATCACTGCGGCCGATCAGCCGTCCGCGTCCGTCGTGGGCCCACTGCCACTGGCCCTTGAGCGCGTCGCGCGCGGCGACCGGCAGGTTGCGGTCGTCGAACTGGAGCTCGATCATCGCGCCGTCGGGCCCGACCACGCGCGCGCAGTTGCCGCGCGCATCGTAGGTGTAGGTCGTCTCGCCCCCGGCGGCGTCCGTCTGGCCGATCTTGAACCCGGTCTTGCCGTCGTAGGCGTACTTGGTCTCGCCGCCCAGCGCGTCGGTGATGGAGATGACCTGGTTGGCCTCGTCCATCTGGTAGAGCGTCACCTGGCCCAGGGAGTTTTCGACCAGCGTGCGCCGGTTCGCCGTGTCGTAGGTGATGACGTGGTCGTAAATGCCGCCGTCGCCCCAGGTGCGGATGCAGCGCGCCGCCGACCCCAGGCCGTCGTACTGAAAGTAGAACGACAGGCCGACCCGGTTGGTCTCCTTGACCATCAAGTGCGTGACGTACTCGTAACGATAGGAGGCGCCGGCGGCGTCGGCCGCCTCGATCAGGTCGCCGGCCGCGTCGTACGCAAAGCGCGCCGGCGTGGTGGTCGCGCCGTCGGTGCCGACCGCGTCGACGCGAACGAGACGCCCGGCGCGATCGTGCTGCAGCAGCAGGCGGCGACCGGCCTGGTCGGCGACGTCCGCCAGCAAGCCGCGCGCGTCGTAGCCATATCGAATCTCGTGCCCGCCGCGCGTGCGCTTGCGCGTGATGACCGCGACCCGTGCGGCGCCCGTGCGCCCGGGGACCGACGCGAACTCGCGGACGATCCCCTGGGCGTCCTCGACCTCGTAGCGCCACGGCCCGAGGCATCGCAGCGTGAGCCGCTCGATCTTGTGATACAGCGCCTGCCCCTGTGACAAGACGCGGTCGGGCAGATCGAGCGTCCCGAACTCCACCTCACGCCCGTCCTCGGTCCGGTAGACGACGCGCCCGCGCTCGGGCCACACGGCCTGGTCCAGCGAGTGCGACCAGCCGAACCCGACGGACGTCTCACGCCAGGCCAGCGACGAATCGTAGAACCGCTCGAACCGCAGCGGCACGATCCCCGGCAGCTCGACGTCCAGGTGGTCGGTGACCATGCGTCCCGTCGCGACGTCGACCGGGTGGCCGGTCAGAAAGCAGACGGCGCGGTTCCAGGCCGCCCGCGTCCGCGACAGCTTCCCCTCGGCCTTGACCGCCAGCTTCTCGGAGATCGCCGCGAAGAACTTGCTCTCCTTCTGCATTGCCCGGAACGCGGCGAAGAGCTTTTTCCCCAGCTTGGCCGCCTTCGAGATGAGCCCCGCCACCAGCTTGCCGCCGGCCAGAAAAACCAGCCCCATGATGTCCGGTGACGGCGGCCGGTTGACGATCACCAGGGGCCCGGCCGGAATGACCAGCACCGTCGAGGTGGGCAGCTCGACGGGGTCGTTGCACGACAGCGCGATGTCCCCCAGGCGCACCACATGGCTGCCGCCGAACTGCACGTGCAGGCCGCCGAACATCAGGTCGGCGCTGTCCGACGGCGGCTTTTGAAACGGCCCCGGCACCGGCAGGTGGGGCATGGTCAGCTTGTTGGTCGCGCCCGTCCCGGTGTTCGTGACCGGCAGCCCGTTCACCAGCGTGAAGCTGACCCCGCCCGTGGCCGCCCCGAACCCGATCGAAAACACCATCCCGGCCGGGTCGAACACCATCCCCACGAACGGGTTCGGCAGCGGCGTCGGCACCGGCCCGGCCGGCGTCGGCACCAGGATGATGTGAATGTCGACCCCCAGGACCGGGTCGAACCACTTCGACGCCAGCATCAGCCGGTTCCGGACGCCGCTTCGTCGGGCGGCGCTTCCATGGCCGTGGCCTGCGCCTCCAGCGCGTCGGCCTGGGCCCGCAGGCCATGCTTGCGGCAGACGGCGGCGAGCGCGCGCGCCACGTCCGGCGCCGTCGTGGCCTGGCGGTCCTTGGGTGGCATCGCGCCCGCGATCTCCAGCGCGCGCTGCCAGACGGCGATGGCCTGCTGCTCGCGCCGCAGGGACGCCAGCAGCGTCCCCGACATGCGATATCCTTCGATGGCCAGCGGCGGCGCCTGGGCGCCCGCGACCCGCCCCGCCTCGGCATAGGCGACGGCCGCCTGCTCCGGGTTCTTCAGCGTCAGCAGCGCGCCCGCCTTGGCCAGCCAGGCCTGGGCGCCCAGCTCGGCGAGCTGCCACTCCTCGGCGCGCCGGGCGGCCGAGTCGAACGCCCCCACCGCGTGCTCGGCGGCGCCCCCCTGCAGCGCGTAGGCGCCCATCATGATCTCGAACAGCACCGGTTCGCGCACCAGCCGCGCCTGCAACGCCAGGTCGCGGGCCTCCCGCTGCAGGCGCACGGCGTCGGCCGCGCGCCCATCGCCCATCGCTTCCGCGGCTTGCATGACCGCGACGCGCATCTTCTGCATCACGTCCGGCTCGGCGTAGGCGGGCGCCAGTCCCACCTCGGCCATCGCGCGTTCGCGCTGCTCGGGCGTGAGCGGCGGCGGCGCTTTCAAGCGGCGCGGGGGCGCCTCGCGCGGTCCGGCCATGCCTGCCGCCCGGGCGGCGTCCGCGCCCGGCGGCGACGCGGCCATCGCGGCGACCATCGCCGCCATCGCGTCCTTCACCGCGCGCCCGTCGATGCGTCCGTCGGCGATCTCGGCGCGCGCGCCCAGCTGCTCGGCCACCACCCGGGCCGGGCCGTCCTCGGGGTCGACCACCACGAATCGCGCGCGGGCCAGCTCCGGCCGGCCGATCAGCGTGGCCAGCGCCCTGCGCCACAGGTCGCCGTCGTTCACCCAGGCCGGCGCCAGAACGACCAGCAGCCCCTCCAGCGGGGGTTGCACGGCGTCGAGGCCGGCCCGCAACAAACGCGCAAAGGCGGCCGCCGGCGTCGATGCGTCGACCAGCGGCCCCAGCGCCCGGAGCTCCAGCGCCGGCTCGGCGGCCGCGGCGCGATCGCGGGCGTCCTTCAACGCCTGCTCCAGCTCGGCGACGCGCGTCTCCCAGCCGTCGTCGTCGCGTTCGACGCCCGCTTCCACCACCACGACTGCCCGCTTGCAGCGCGGGTGCCCCTCCAGCGACGCCAGCTTGGCGAGGATGGGCAGCCGCAGGGCTTCGGATGCCTGAATGTACAGCAGGCGCTGCTCGGTCGCGGCCAGGAACCAGGTGAGCGCTTCCTGGACGCGTTCGATCGGCTTTAAGATGGCGTCCATGTCCAGCCCAGGCCTACCCGACCCGGAGAAGCCGCCGCAGCCCTGGACGCGCCGGTATGCGCCGCTGCTTTCGTTGGGCGTGTTCGCGGTGCTGGCGTTGGCGATGCAGCCCGGACTGATCGCCCAGCTGTGGCGCGCCGGCCTGCGCCCCTGCCGCAACCTGGACCAACGCCTGTGCGCCGACCTGGGCCCGCAGGACTGCACCGTCTGGAAGAACGACCTGCACGGCGCGTTCACCGGCAGCAGCCAGCCGCACACCTGGCGGGGCAACAAGACCGTCGCCGTCGACGTGGCCGTGCACAAGCTGTTGGGCTGGGACGCCTCCCGCCAGGACAATCCGCTCTGCTTCGATCAGCTGAGCGCCGACGTCTACCCAAACATCCTGTCCGCGATCCGAACCGCGGTCGCTCAGGCCAGCCCGCATTAGCCGACCTTGATGATCGGCGCCTGAACCACCACGCCCGCGGTCCCGTTCAGCTCGACGGCCGTCCCCTTGACCGACGCCCCGCTGGGGTCCAGCGTCAGCGTGCTGGTGCCGGCCTTGGCGGAAATGCCGGTCACGCCGTCCAGCTCGATGGTGCCGTCCATGTTCAGCGTGATGGTGGCCGGACCGCACTTGAGCTGGATGTTCTGCTTGGCCTCGATCAACAGCGCGCCGGCGTTCTGGGCCGACACCTCGCAACCGCTGTTCTTGATGTCGATGTCGCCCACCGACTCGATCGTGACGGCGTCCTCGATCAGCAGCTTGTTCGATTTTTGCGAGACCTGAAAGGACGTGTCCGCCGTGATGTCGTAGTTGCCGTGGATAGTGTCGACCTTGTCCGAGCCGACGACGGTCAGGGCGTCGCCCTGCTCGACGGTGATCTCGCGCCCGGCGTGGTGGTTCTCCGTCCGGTGCCCCGTGACGTCCTCGAGGTCGTTGCCGGTGACCCGCATCTCGCGGTCGGCCTTGAAGGTCTGCGTCTCTTTCTTGGTGATGGTCGACGTGCGCGTGCCGGTGACGGAAATGGTCTCGTTGCCGCCGACGCTGACGCTGCGATCCCCATCCACCGAGATCGACTGGTTGTGCTTGACGTGGGTGCTCTGGTCTTTCTCCGCCTGGATGTGGAGCTCTTCGCTCCCCTTCTTGTCCTCGAACCGGATCTCGTTGAAGTTGCCGGGGCCGCCCCCTTTGGTGCTGCGCGACTTGATCCCGCTCTGGGTCTTGTTGTCGGGCAGCGCGTAGGGGGGCATGTTGTCGGCGTTGTAGACGCGCCCGGTGATGATGGGCCGGTCGGGGTCCCCCTCCAGGAACTCGACGATCACCTCCTGCCCGATGCGCGGGATGTGCATGCCGCCCCATCCCGAGCCCGCCCACACCTGGGCGACGCGCACCCAGCACGAGCTCTTCTCGTCGCTGGTCCCGACCCGGTCCCAGTGGAACTGCACCTTCACGCGCCCGTACTTGTCGGTCGTGATCTCCTCGCCCGCCTCGCCGACCACGATGGCCGTCTGCGGGCCGTCGACGCGCGGGATGGGCGTCGACATCGGCGGCCGATACGAGTCGACCGCGTCCATGACGGTGAAGGCCGACCGGAAATAGCCCGCCTCGTCGTCCGTGCCCGTCTCGTGCGCGTTGTTCAGGGCCTCGAACGAGGCCGACACGATCAGGTACTGCTGGTTCTGGTCGTCGATGGGGAAGTCCGATAGCGAGAACAGATCGCCGGCGCCCAGGCTCTGCACCTCGCCCGACGCGGCGTACGTTTCGGCGTCGCCCAGCTGGGCCACCAGCCGGCCTCGCACGTAGGTGTCGACCTCCGATTGCTCGGTGTAGCCGGCTGGGAAATCGAATACCTCCAGATCGGCCTGCTTGAACACGTCCGGCCCCTTGGCGCGCGCGCTCAGGTCGGCCCGCGGCCGTTCGAAGTCGAAGTCGCTGCTCGCCACGGTGAAGGGACTCCACTGCAGCGCGAACTCCCAGCCGTTGACCGACTCGCCGGAGATCGGCGTGGCCGAGCCGTCTGGGTGAAAGGCGATGACCTCCGAGCCTGGCACCTCCTGGTGTGCGCTCTGCGAGTCCGCCAGGACCAGCACGTGCCGGCCCTTCTCGTGCCGGAAGAAGTAGTAGATGCCCGCTTTTTCCAGCAGGCGTGACACAAACGAAAAATCCGACTCGCGGTGCTGCACCACGAAATCGCGCTCCGGGTAGTCGTTCGAGAGCTGGTCCTCGAAGTCCACGAAGCCGTGCTCCCGGAACAGCGCCTTGGCCATGTCCGGCACGCTCTGGTTCTGGAAGACGCGGTTGTTGACCCGCCCCGACATGAGTTGGAACCAGGGCACCATGCGGATCGTGTAGCGGGCGTGGCGGTCGAAGGTGCCGACCAGCGCCGCCCGCGTCACATACCCGTGCAGATAGCGCGGATCCTTCTCACCCCGGTGGATCTGGATGGCGACCGTGTCGCCGATCAGCGACCCGATGTCGAACAGGGGCGAATCGCTGAGCAGCACCGCGTCGTATTCGAAGCAGTGCCCCAGCGACTCACGTCCGCTCAGCCGCTCGACGGTGAACGTCTCCGGTGGAAACGCCCCGCCGATCGACAGCAACCGCTCGCCGAAAAATGCCGCGCTCACCTGGATGTGCCTCTCGCGTCGTGTGGGGGCCACTATAACAGTCGGGGCCCCACCCCCCAGGAACGTCGAGCCGTCGGCGTTGTTCCCGGACGAATTTTCGGCGAATGCCGTGCTTGACACGCGGCGGTTTGTTCCTCCAGCCTCAACGGGCATGTCCCTACCGGCCAGAGTTGGCGCTCGGCATTCCACTCACCGACACGGTCTGCTCGGCACGGTTTTCCGCCGCCGAACTCACCCGCACGGTGTTCGCGTCGACCCGTATGCGCCTCGCGCGTTGCGCTGGGCCGACGTTTCGGCATGGCACGCCGGGCCTCATGAGCTGGATTACCAACAAGTCTTCGCGGATCTGAAAGTCTGGGAAGGGGTCGTCCCGTTCATGTACCTGGACAACGCGAGGCCGCCCAGGGTCACCGTCGGCGTCGGCAACATGCTGCCGGACGTCGCGGCAGCCCAGGCCTTACCGTTCGTCAATACGGCCAACGGGCAGGCCGCGACGGCGGAGGAGGTGGCGCTGGCCTACGACAACGTCGCCGGGATGCCGGGGGCCTTGCCCTGGAGGAGATACAAGCAAGCCCCCAGCATCGAGATCGACCAGACGGCAGCCAAAAACCTGGCTGTCGAGCGGCTCCAGAACGAATTCATTCCGCAGCTGCGACAAGCGTTCCCGCACTTCGACGCGTATCCGTTTCCAGCCCAGCGCGCGCTCATCGACATGGCGTACAACATGGGAGTGGGGCGCGCCGCACGGACCTCGCATGGCGTGCATCATGGCGCGCGCGGGCTATACAAGTTCGAGGCGCTGCGGCGCGCCGCCGAGGCCGGCGACTGGCACACGGCCTCCCTGCATTGCCTACGTGCCAATCGAAGGAACAACCCGCACACCGCCCGCCGGAACGCCTGGACGCAATGGCAATTCCAGCTTGCGGATCGTGTGACCGCGCATCGGGAGGGGCGGTGATGGTCGCCGCGCTGGTTGCGTATCTGTCGGTGGCCGCTTCTTCCAGCGCCGGTGCCCGGAGCGTCTGGTGGTCCAAGGATCTCGCGCTTTCTTCGCTGGCGGCCATCGACGATCGGCTCCGCGAGCCGCTCAAGGATCTGCCGGAGGTCCTGGTGAACCACGATCCCCCGCGGGCGATTCACGATTGTGCGGCCCTGATCGAGATCAGTCGCCGACGTTTCCACCTGCGGCCCGACGACAACGTGTCGTGGCGCGGGTTCGAGTCCGAGGCCGCGCCCTGTTTCGCGCTCGAGGCGTTGAAGGCGGCCAAGCCCGCTGCTCGGAGCTTCGTGTCGTGGTTCACCCTGTCGCCCGCTTCCGTCGCCAAGCTTCCGCCGGCCATGACGCTGGCGTTCTCGAACGACGACCGGGCCGACATCGCGGCAGCGGCCAAAAAGTGCCAGCCGCTCGGCGCATACGAGGACGAGCTGCACGTTCAGATGGCGGGCCCGGACCAAGCGGATGTGAAGACAGCGGCCTGGAGTGGCCGAATCGTCCTTTACGCGCGCGGTGACCTGAACGGTGACGGCATCGAGGACTTGATGTTCCTTCGTCAGGCCCAAGCCAACGAAGGAACAGCCGCGGACTCCTCCGTGTTCATCGTGACCCAGAAGTCCCCGCGCGGCTGTCTTCAGATGGTCCGCGCTTTACCCGAGGGCCTGGGCAGCGGGGGGGACCGGCTGCATTGAAGCGGGAGCCGTCCCGGTTGTTTCGGCGGCGGTGCTACGTTCAGACCCCAAGAGCGTTCCGGGTTCCCCGACGGGATCGGCGTCGCGGCCGAGGTGCGACGACCGCCCGTACCCGGAGGTATGTAACCGAGGCGCAACGAAGGCCCCGGCGTCCAGGGCGCCCCGATACCCGGTACGAACTTCGGGCCTGAAATCCTAGCTAGCCCGCGCGCGTTGCCGGCCCCGTGGACACGTTCGACTTGGGCGCGCCGCTCTTGCATCGCGATCTTGACCGCCTGCTCCCCTTCGTCACTGTTCTTGAAGCCACCAGGATAGTCGTACATCTCGAACGCCGCGCCGCCGTCGTCCCCGTCCGCGCTGTCCTGCAGCGTGCCCAGCAAAGTGGCACGCGGCGTTTCGAAGTTGAAGTCGTCGATCGTGTAAGCGATCGGTTGCACTTGCCGCGACAGCTGCCAGCGCGAGATGTGCTCGACCTCCCCGCGGACCCCCGTTTGCATCGCCTCTGGCGGGAGGTAAGTGATGGTCTTGTAGTCCGGAATGGGCGCATGCCCGCCATGAGAGTCGGCCAGGACCATCGTGTGGCCGTCCTCGGCGTGCTCGAAGTAGTAGTAGAGACCCTCCTGCTCCATGAGACGGCTGATGAAGTTGAAGCTGGTCTCGCGGTACTGGACCAGGTACTCCCAGGTCCGATAGCTCTCGGTCAGCTTGTCTTTGAAGTCGCTGAACCCCAGGTTGCGGCAGACCTGTTTGATGATGTCCGGAACTGTCATGTTCTGGAAGATTCGGCAGTCTGAGACCCGCGTCAGGGTCCAGAGCCACGGGCGTAACGTCGCGCGGTACCGGGTCTGCTCGCCCGTGAACTCACCGACCGTAAATCGGGTGACGATCCCATTGAAGTAACGCGTTCCTCCCTCGGGCAGATCGACCGAGATGGTCATCGACTCCCAGGCGGCGTCTGCCACCTTGATGTCCTTCTTGACGCTGAGAAGGTCCAGCTGGAATTCGAAGGGTCGCCCCAGCTCCTCGTTCAAGGTGGCGTGTTCCAGCAGCAGGACGTCTTCGTCCAGCCAGGTCTTCAGTCGAATGGAACGTTCGTTGAGAAACGAGGGCATGTGGCCAGCGATGTTACTTTGGCTGTGCCAAGCAGAACGTCACTATCGACCGACAATTCCCGATGTGCCACACTGCGGCTGATGGGCGGGAGCGTCCCCGGACCGATTTGCGAGGAACCGCTGCTGGCTTGCCTCGACGAAGGGACGACGGCCCTGATGTGCGCGGCGCCGCCGTCGCCCGTGGACGGTTCTTCCGTACACGGCTGGTCGACGGTTGACAAGATCGGTTCCGCCATTCGTCGGTCGTTCTCGCGGCTGCCTGGCGAGACGGCCTCGAAGCTCGCCGCGCTGGTCGAGCCCGGAACGCTCGCTATTTTGGCCGGTACGCTGGTGCTGTGGGCCGGATCGCACGCCGTCGGGATTGGCGAAGCGATCGACTTGCTGATGGTCGTCACCGGTTTCGTGTTTATCGGCTGGGACGCCATCAACGCCGTCAAGCATCTGTTCGAGTTCGCGCGGCGGAGTGTCACGGCTGACACTGAGGCTGATCTGGACGCCGCGGGCCAGCATTTGGCCCAGGCTGTGGCCATCATCGGGGTCGACGTCGTGCTTGCGTTCCTCACGCATCGGGCCGTCAAGGCGTGGAAAGGGCGCGCCAGCCCAACCACGGTCGGAGATCCCACGCTGCCTGCCGGCCAGGGGTGGACCACCTGGGAGGGTGACATCACCTATTCGACCGCAGGGACGGACGCCGACCGGGCATTGGTCCTCTATCACGAACAAGTGCACCAGTTCCTGACACCAAAATTGCTGGCCTTCCGGGAGTACCGAATCGACCTCCGGGCGACCGGGTATCAGAAATCCGAATTGCTCAGGTATCTGGAAGAAGCGTTGGCCGAGTCGTACGCGCAGCTGCGTGTAAACGGGGTCAAAGGGCTGCCGGCCGGCATCAGGTTCCCGGTCGCCAGCGGCGCCTACAATTTAACGATCAGTGGGATCCTCAAAGAGGCGGCGATCGCGGGCGGCATCTACGTCGGCGCCATCACGGTGGGCGGGATCGTCATGTACGTGTACCTCGAACAGCGCCCGTGAGCGAGGAACAGGCGATCGTGCTGGCCAGGGCCGTTGCTTTGGAGCGGGGTTGGCCCTGGGTCGACCCAGTCTGGGCTTCAACTCGGCGAAGGCTGTTGGGTGTCGGATCCCGCTACTGGGAGGTCGTCTCGAACGCCCGGTGCAGTGACAATCATGTTTGCGTCCATGTGGATGAAGCGAGTGGCCGCATTCTGCGCAGTCGTTTCGTTCCGGTCGGTGCGTCCGATGGCCCCACGGTCACGGAATTTCGCGCGATTGAAATCGCGCGCGAGCACTCGGCCCGCCAGGGCTGGCCTTGGGAGATGCCAGTCTCCGCGACCCGACAAGGGGCCCAGGGTATACGACCACGCCACTGGTGGGTTCGAGCTCCGGCGAACCGGATCGGAAGCAGCGTTTCCGTCATGGTCGACGAGGCGACCGGCGAAGTCTTGAATGCCGGCCTCATGCCACGGTAACTCGTATCGTCGCTCGCAGCCCCCGTCGAAAAGTCTGCGCGTCGCCGGATGGGCGGGCGGGCCGTCTGCGGCGTCGCTGCTCGCTTGAATACCAGCATCGAAATTGCGCCAATGCCGACGGCGACAAGCCGCCGCCGCGCATCGCCGGACGAAGATGACGTTGTTTCGGCGGCGGTCCGCCTAGTTCGGGCGCTGGTCGCGGCGGCGGGCGAGGGGCTCGTCCAGCAGATCGAAGTGGTCGCCGCCGAACAGGTCGTGAGCCAGGTCGGCTTCGAAGGCGCGGCGCTGGTGCCACGAGCCGACAAGGTAACCGGTCAGGGCGCAGGCTCCGCCTGCAATCACGAAGAGCGCGCTCAGCAAACCGTTCGCCATTGTCGTCTCCCTCGAGATCAGCAATCGGCTGACGCGCGCCGCAACTTGAACCGGTGAAAGCGTCGGGGGTTGAACGCCTGGCCGTGGCCTGACGGCCGCGAACCTGGCCCGGCGCGGGGCCTTCGGGCGCAGGGCATCCGGTCGGTCGGGCTGTCGGCGCCGATCGGCGAGCGGACCTGCGTGTTCGGCGCGCTGGTCCTGGCGGCCGCGCAGCTGGACCTGCGCGGCCGCCGGATGGTCCGGCCGAAAGGCCGCGCCCGCCCGGCGTCAGGGCCATCACCCTCTCGTGCCCCCCCGAGACGTCGGGCGCGCGATCCGGTCGATCGCCTCGACGGGCGGTTTTTCGTCGACCGGTGCTGGTTGGATGGGCCTTCGAAGGGGCGAGCGTACTCCATGGGATCGGGGGGATGTCGCGTTTCCGTGACATCGCCACTCGCTGGATGGAGCGCGGCCGCCTTGCCGGGCCCCACCTCATCCCTTACGTTGCCGCCCATGACCACTTCCCTGCACGATTTGAGCGCCGAAACCATCAATCACCAGACCCAGCCGCTGTCGGCCTACGCCGGCAAGGTCCTCCTGGTGGTCAACACCGCCTCCGAATGCGGCTACACCCCGCAGTACGCCGGCCTCGAGCAGCTCTGGCGTGAGTATGAGGGGCGCGGCTTGGCCGTTCTGGGCTTCCCCTCGAACGAGTTCGGGGGCCAGGAGCCCGGGTCCGAGGCGGAGATCAAGACGTTCTGCGACACCCGCTACCGGGTCTCGTTCCCGATGTTCGCCAAGGTCGCCACCAAGGGGACCCAGCAATCGCCGGTCTACCGGTTCCTCACCGCCCATCACGGAGAGCCGAAATGGAATTTCCACAAGTATCTGGTCGGCAAGGACGGCCAGGTGTTGCGCGCCTTCGAGTCGAAAGTGACGCCCGAGGACCCCGAATTGCGGCGCGCCATCGACAGCGCGCTGGCCACGCCGGCCTGAGCCTGGCCTGTCTGCTGCTGGGCCTGGCGGCGGCCGCCGCGGGCACCGGCTGCGGCGGCGGCGCCGCCGCCCCCATCGGGGGGACCGGCGGTACGGCCGGGCAGGGCGCGGGCGGACAGGGCGCCGCACTGGCGGTCACGCCGCTGGTGATCTCGGCCGCCTCGCCGGCGCCACGCACCACCACCTGGTCGGTCAACTACTGGCAGTGGACGCCCACCTGGGGT
This sequence comes from Myxococcota bacterium, assembly GCA_025934105.1. Lineage (GTDB taxonomy): Bacteria > Myxococcota_A > Polyangia > Fen-1088 > Fen-1088 > JADGRB01. The sequence continues at coordinate 12,531 of JAICYS010000097.1, forward strand.
GACGCCGTGGCCGGCACCGAGACGCTGGTGGCCGCGCTCAAGCCCAGCTATCTGCGGGTGGGGGGCTACAACAACGACGCGAACGTCCCCGACCCCTTCGACGAAGCGCAGATCGACGCGATGGTCGCCTACGCGCGCGCCGTCGGCGCCGAGCCGATCCTGCAGGTGCCGGTGCTGGGCGACACCGCCGGCGCGCAGCCGACGGCCCAGACCGCGGCCGACATGGTGACGTACACGAACGTCACGAAGAAGTACGGCATCAAGTACTTCGCGATCGGCAACGAGCCCGACGTCTACGCCGACCAGGCCACTGCCAGCGCGCCGTCTCGCCCGGGCTATACCGCCGCGGACGTCTGCACGACGCTGGCCACCTTCGTGGCCGCCATGAAGGGCGTCGATCCCAGCATCAAGATCGTCGGGCCCGACCTGGCGTACCGGTACCAGGCGAACAACGGCAACTACGACTGGCTGACGCCCATCTTGCAGGGCTGCGGCAACCTGCTGGACGTCGTCTCGATCCACCGCTATCCCTTCGAGGCCAAGCAGTCGACCGCTTCCGGCGCCCAGAACGACGCGGCGGCCTTCCGTCAGGTGATCGCGTCGGTTCGGGGCATCATGGACCGGACGGGGCAGGCGGGAAAGCCGCTGGCGCTGACCGAGATGAACGTGGCCTACGACGCGACCACCTGCGTTCTCGGCGCCTCGCCCGGTACCGTCGGGGCGGCGCTGTGGATGCTGGACCAGCTGGGCACGGCCATCCAGCTGGGTCTCTGGACGTCGGCGGTGTGGGACATCAGCGACACCGACGAGTGGTCGTTGGGCCTCATCGGCCTGCCGCCCGGTCACGTGCCCCGGCCCCCGTACTACGCGTATCAGCTCTTCGCGGATCACTTCGGACCGACGGTGCTCGACGTCTCCTCGGCGCCGGCCGGCGTGAACGTGTACGCCAGCCGCAATGCCGCCGCCGACGGGACCCAGATCGTCTACGCGAACTGGAACAGCGCCGACGTGGGCGTCGAGGTGGAGGTGACCGGGCTGGCGGCTGCCCCGACCCCGGCCAGGTTCCGTTTGCCCGCCCAATCCGTCGGCGCCATCGAGGTGCCCGACACCGGACCGGCCCAAGCCTGGGCGTATGGCGAGCCCGAACGCGCGGCGGCGGTCGGGCCGCGCGCCGTCGCGCCGGGCACCGGGCCGGCGGCGCCGGTCGACGGCGGCTCGGACAGCGGCGCCGGCCGGGCCGTCGGCACGAACTGCCCCAAGGACGGAGGCGTCGTCTGCCCCCAGACGCCGGTCACCAGCGCCGCCATCACCACCGGCGGCCTGAACACGGCCGGCGGGGTCACCTATGGCTCCGGCGTGAACGGCTGGGGCTCGTACAGCTACGCGGCCCCGGGACAGACGGCGCCCACGGGGATGGTCACCAGCGACGGCAACGGGCTGCACGTCCAGGGCGGCTTCGTGCCGCCGGTCAACGCCGCGGCCAACTACGTTGGGTTCGGCCTGTACGAGACCAACTCGTCCGAGTGCCTGGATGCGACGGCCTACACCGGCGTCCAATTCGACTTCAGCGGGTCGCTGGGCGGCTGCTTCCTGTCGTTCGGAGCCAACTTCAGCGGCGATCTGACGCCCGCCGACGATCCCGGCCACGGCGCCTGCCAGGGGACCGACTCCACCTGCTACAACCCCAGCGCCGACGTGACCGCACAGGCGACCGGCGGCGGGGACGCCGGAGCGGTGACGGTGAAGGTGCCGTTCAGCAAGCTGGCTGGCGGCTCGCCCATCGCCACCTTCGATCCGCGCACGCTGGTCACGATCCAGTGGCAGCTCAGCGCCCGCGCCGGCGGCGCCGACGCGGGCGGGTGCGCCGCCGATTTCACCGTGGCGAACGTGGCATTCTATTAGCCGGCGCCTCCAGCGCCCGGTGGTGGGCGGTCACCCTCGATGACATAGATCGACCGGGCGCGCAGGCGGCGCGAGACCAGCGTGGCGGCGACGGTGGCGATGAACAGCGGCAGCACGATCGCGTAGTCGCCGGACAGCTCGAATGCCAGCACGCTGGCCATCAGCGGGGCGTGCGTGGTGGCCGCGATCATGGTGGCCATGCCGACCAGCACGAATCCCCCCGCCGCGTGCGGCGCGTGCCCCAGGACCTCGACGGCGCCGCCGAACACGCCGCCCAGCGCGCCACCCAGGAACAACGAAGGGGTGAACACGCCGCCCGGACTTCCCGACGACACGGATGCGGTGGTCCCCAGTGCCTTGACCACGAACAGCAGCGCCAGGAAGGGCGCCGCGTAAGCGCCGTTCAACATCTGTTGCAGGACTTCGTAGCCGTTGCCGGTGACCTCCGGCAGCCGCATCGCGCAGAGGCCCACCAAAAGCCCGCCCAGGCCGCCGCGCACGGCTGCGGGCACCGGAACCCGCCGGAACGCGCCACGGCCGGCGTCCAGCAGCGCCATGAAGGCAGGGCCGGTCAGGCCGGCGGCCAGCCCCAGCGCCGCGTAAATCAGCAGCTCGCTGCTGGAGCGCAGCGAGAAGGTCCGCAACCCGTAGAGCGGCCCGCCGCCCAGCGCCCACCGGCTGACCAGCGTCGCGACGGTGGTCGCCGTCAGCGACGGCAGCACGACGTCGGCGGAGGCGCGCCCGGCCACCAGCTCGATCACGAACAGGACGGCGGCGATGGGCGTGTTGTACGCGGCGGCGAATCCGGCCGCGGTCCCGGCGGCGATGAGCACGCGCGACTCCTCCGGGCCCGCCCCCAGCGCCGAGCCGGAGGCCGCGCCCGCGTGCAGCAGCGGCCCCTCGCGCCCCAGCGACCCGCCGGTCGAGATCGCGCTGAACGTGGCCGCCGCGCCGATCAAGGTGGGCCCGATCGGGATGCGCCCGTCGCCGCGGGCCGCCGCCAAGATCTCTCCCGTTCCGCTGCCGCCGCGAACGCGCGCCGCCAGACCGGCGGCCAGCGCGCCGCCCAGCGCCGGCAACAGCAGCCGGGCCAGCGCCGGCAGCGCGGCGAAGGCGCTCACGATGTCGGGCCGGTGGTAGGCGCGCGCGAACAGCGCCTGATCGGCCAGCCGGAACGCCACGGCGAAGCCGCCGGCCAGCGCCCCCACGGCCAGCCACGCCGCCCCCACGCGAAGGGCGCGAACGAGACGCGCGACGGCCATGGTGGACAGCCCGGACGGGCTCCACTCATTGTGGGCGTTGCGGCCGCGCCGTCAACCGGGCGGGGGGCCGCCCGCGGCGTCGCTGCTCGCTCGAATTCGGCGCTTTGCTGTTCCTTGCATCCGGCCCCGCCGCGCCCATTTCGGTCGGTCCGACGTCTGCCACGGGCGCAAGGAGGGCATTGCCGTAAGGCAACGGTGAGCGGCAGCGAACATGCCCGGCGACGTGCCGCCCGGGGCCGGCCTGGGCGTCCACCTCGACGGGATCGTCCCCGATGACGGCCAGCGGCCTGACCGCGCCCACCGGCCGGTTTCATCTCTGTGGCGAATTCGTGACGCCGGTCGGAAAATGCCCGACCTTCGCCTGGAACGGCGAGATCTTACACGTCCGCCACGGCGGCCCCGGCGTGGGCTCGGGGGTTTTCCCCGGCACGCGGTTTGCCACGCGAACCCGCATGCCTCCAGGGTTCCCGTCTGTTCGCTGGGTGGTGGCCGTCGTCGCGGGCGCGTGGATGCTGGGCGCCGGATGCACGCCGGAAGTCCTGTCGATGGACGTCGGCAACCCGGCCCGCGGGGGGGCCGCGGCCGGTGCCATGCAGGCCTACGAAGTTCCGCCCTACCGCCAGGACCACCGGTACGAGGCGACGCTGGAAAAATGGTCGCCGGCCGCGCTGGGCTTCCGCATCCGGCTGGTGAACGCCGACCGCTGCGGTCTGCCGTCGACGTACCAGTTCCAGCTGGTGGACGACCAGGGACGCAGCTACCCGTTCCAGTCCAGCGGCGCGGTGCGGGAGGTGACCAGCCGCGGGCACCTGGGCGCCACCATCCACGACGCCTCGGTGGACGGCGCTTTCCCCGTCTCGGTCGGCGCGGGCACGCGGTACGTGGTGCTGCACATCCGTCCGGTCGGCGACCGCGGCTGCACGTCCGTTGATTTTCGCTGGAATTTCAACGCTTAGTACACCGCCGTCGGCGGCGCACTAAGCGGCTTCACACTTCTTCACGCCCGCGCGTCAACGGGCTTAACCGCCGGTGTGCAGAGTCTTCTCGCGAGCCCGATGGCTGGGCCGCAAGGAGAAGACACGATGATTGGATGTTTGATCTTCGGAGGGTTGGCCGCGATGGGCATCGCGCGCGCCATTCATCACCACCACCACCGGGCCTGCATGGCCTGGGGCCACGGATGCCACGGCGGCTGGCGGCACGGCTGGGGGCACCACGGCGGCTGGGGCGCGTTCGACGACGGCGAGCGCGCCGAGTTCGGCGGATTCCCGCCGCCGCACGCCGACGAGGGCTTCCGCGGGTTCGGCGGCTGGCGCGGCTTTGGCGGGCGCATGCGGAAGCGGTTCGTGGTGCGCGCCATCCTGGAGCACGTGCGGGCCACGCCGGCCCAGGAACGCGCCATCGGCGCCGCGTTCGAGGAGTTCCGCGACGAGATGAAGCGGGTCGGCGGCGGCGAAGGGAGGCGCACGCGGCAGGAGATCATCGACGCGCTCCGGCGGCCGACCTTCGACGGCGTGGTCATGGGCGAGCAGTTCGCGCGCCACGACACGGTGATCGAATCGGCCCGCAAGGCGTTCGTCGGCCTGGTGGCGAAGATCCACGACGCGCTCGAGCCGGAACAGCGGGACCGGCTGGCGGAGCTGATCGATCGCGGTCCGCGGTTCTTCGGCGGCCTCGGCGGCTGGTAACATCTAATCGTGGGGCTGCGGGTCCTCTGCATCGACGACGACGTGCGGCTCTATGAGCTGCTGGCCGCCTACCTTGGCCCCAACGGCGTGACGCTGGCGCACGCGCCGGACGGGGCCAAGGGTCTGGGCGCGCTGGCCGCCGACGTGTTCGACGCGGTCCTGCTGGACGTCATGATGCCGGGGCTGGACGGCCTGACGGTGGTGCGCCGGATCCGCGAGACCAGCCAGGTGCCGATCCTGATGTTGACCGCCCGAGGCGACGAGGCCGACCGGGTGGTCGGCCTGGAGCTGGGCGCCGACGATTACATCGCCAAGCCGTTCTCGCCGCGCGAGCTGCTGGCCCGCTTGCGGGCAGTCTTGCGGCGCGCGCAGCCGGCGGCCGAGGCCAAGCAGATCGTCGTTGGCCGCCTCGCCATCGACGTCGAGGCGCGCCAGGTCCGGGTGGGCGCCGCGGCGGCCGACCTGACCGGGCTCGAGTTCGACATCCTGCTGGCGCTGGCGCGGCGGCCGGGGCGCGTGGTCCCGCGTGAGACGCTGTTGGGCGCGGCCGGCCGGCAGGACGTGACCGTCAGCGATCGCACCGTCGACGTTCACGTGTCGCATCTGCGGCGCAAGCTGGGCGACGACCCGAAGACGCCGCGCCTCATCAAGACGGTGCGCGGGGTGGGCTACGTGCTGTCGGCCGAAGCCGCCGGGGACGGCCCGTGAGGCATCGTCACCGGCACCTGTGGCACGGCCCCTGGGGGCTGTGGGCGCACATGGATCCCGAGGTGCGCCAGAAGATCCTGGCCGAGGCGCGCCGAGCTTACGGCGAAAAATTCGGCGACCGCCACCCCTGGGACCGCGTCTTCAACGAATTCGTCGGGCGGCGGCCGGGCTGGCACCAGCGGATCCGCTGGGAGCTGCGGCTGCACTACGGCGCGCACCTCCATCGCCGGCTGTTCCTCTGGTTCGGCGCCGCGATCTTTCTCTCGGTGGTGACCACGCTGGCGGCGTCGCATTTCGGCCACCGGGACCACGCCGCGCACCCGCTGCGCGCGCTGTGCCTGTTCGGCGTGCCGGCGTTGATCCTGTGGGTGGCGTCGGGCCGCGTGGCGCGCCGGATCGCGCGGCCGCTCTACCAGCTGACCCGCGCGGCCCAGGAGCTGGGCCAGGGGAACCTCAAGGCGCGCGTGGCCGCCGAGCGCTTCGGCTTCGACGAGCTGGCCGTGCTGTCGCATGCCTTCAACGACATGGCGGGGCGCCTGGAACGCCAGCGTGCCGACGAGCGCGAGCTCCTGGCCGCCGTCTCGCACGAGCTGCGCACGCCGCTGTCGCGCATTCGCCTGCTGGTCGAGATCGGCCGGCAGAGCGCCGGGCCGCAGCCGCGCACGCTGGACGAGATCGAACGGGAGGCGATCGAGATCGACGCGCTGGTCGGCGAGCTGCTGGCCAGCGCACGGCTCGACTTCCAGGCGGTCACGCCCAAGCCGCTCGACGCCGTGGAGGCGGCGCGGCGCGCGCTGGAGCGCGAGGAAGCGGACAAGCTGCTCGACAACGAGCGGCTGACCAAGGACGCGCTGTTCCATGCCGAGAGCAACGGCATCGTGTTCCTCGACGAGATCGACAAGATTTGCGCGCGCAGCTCCGAGGGCGGGTTCCGCGGCGCCGATGTCAGCCGCGAGGGCGTGCAGCGCGACCTGCTGCCGCTGATCGAGGGCACTACGGTGAACACGAAATACGGGCCGGTGAAGACCGACCATATCCTGTTCATCGCTTCCGGCGCATTCCACATGGCCAAACCCTCCGATCTGCTGCCGGAACTGCAGGGACGGCTGCCCATCCGCGTCGAGCTCAATGCGCTCAGCGAGGAGGATATGCTGCGCATTCTTACCGAGCCGGAGTCCAGCCTCACTAAACAATATACATCATTACTCTCCACTGAGAATGTGCATCTTTCCTTCACCAAGGATGGCGTGGAAGAGCTTGCCGCTATCGCTACGCGCATCAACGGCGAAGTTGAGGATATCGGCGCGCGTCGTCTCTACACGCTGGTTGAGCGCGTGCTGGAGGACGTATCGTTCGATGCGCCCGAACTGGCAGGAGATCAAGTCGTGATCGACGCCGCCTACGTGCGGGAGCGCGTCGAAGAGATCGCGACCAACGACGACATCAGCAATTTCATCCTGTGACCGGTAACTCGTAACCCGCTA
>JAICYS010000248.1 GCA_025934105.1 Myxococcota bacterium
GGAACGCCACGTCCAGCTTCAGCACCTCGATGAACTCGATGATGCCGCGGTTGGCGATGTTGAACTCGCCGTCGAAGTTGAACGCCCGCGGATCGCTGTCCGATCCGAACTCCGCGATCTTCCGGTAGTTGATGTCGCCGGTCAGCTCGGTCGAGTCCTGATTCTTCTCGTCCTTGGGCTGGAACGTGCCGATGCCGACGCGGTCCTGCTCGGACAGGATCAGCCGCCGCACGCGCACGTGCTTGATCACCTGCGCCCAGTCGCCCTTGTGCTCGGCCATCAGCTCGCGGAAGATCAAGCGGCAGGCCGGATCGAGGTCCCCCTCGATGTGGACGTGCGGCTTGCCCGGCTGGTTGATGGCCAACTCGACCAGCGCCTTGTCGCGCCAGTCGGGCGGCATCAACCGCAACGGCTCCTCGTGCATCGGACACTTGAACGTCGTCTGGCCGCCGGTGATCTGGGCCAGCCGGTCGGGCAGCTGCCACTCGTACGTGTAGAGCGCCCCTTCCGGCGTGCGCGAGTACTCTTCCAGCCCGCGCTTGATGAGGCGGGCGATGGTCGACTTCGAGCTTCCCACCGGCCCGTGCAGCAGGATCACCCGGCGCTCGGTGCCGTAGCGCTGGGCGGCGCTCTGAAGGACGCTCACCAGCCGCATGAGCGGGATGTCGAGGCCGTAGATGGCGTCACGCCCGCCGTGCTGCTCGTCCTTGAAGAAGTTGTAGCGGATGAGCCGCTTCTTGTTGTCGATGTACTCTTCCTGGCCGTACGAAAGGATCATGTCGTAGACGCGCTGGAAGGCGGAGCGCGTGACGGCGGGATTCTTTCGAACCAGGTTCAGATAATCCTCGAAAGAGCCGGACCAGTTCAGCTCGGCGTACTCCTTCAGGTTCTGCAGCGACGCGATCTTCGCGATCAGAGCCGGGGTATCGCCCGCTTTGCCGGTCGATTCGGAAACGGCCATAGAGATTGTCTCCTTGAGTGGGCAGGACCGTCGGCCGAGGGCCCGAACAGCCCAGCATCATCTGGTGCGGCGAGTCTCGATTGTAGCACGACGCACCACCGACTTTAGTAGTGCGAGAGCGAGCCGTCGCTGCGCGCGCGCCGCAAAGCGTACGCGAACAGCCCCACTCCGACGGGCGCCAGCACGCCCGAGAAGATCAGCAACGCCAGCAGCGGCGATCGCAGCGCGGTAGGCGGCGCACCCACCAGCAGCGCGCCCCGCAGGACGGCCAGCGCGTGCGTCAGCGGCAACAGCGTCCCGACCTGCCGCAACCATGGGGGCAGGACGGTGACCGGGTACATGACGCCCGACAGGAACACCGACAGCGACCCGATCACCAGCGAGACCGGGTTCATCCGCCGCACCAGCATGGTGGTCGCGGCCGCCAGCAGGCCGAGGCCGCTGAAGGCCGCCAGGATGAGCGGCAGCCCCAGGAGCAGGGACGTCCAGGACACGCGCGGCAGTTCCAAGCCCAGCAGCAGCTTCGCCCCCAGCAGATAGCCGGCCGACCGGAGCGCCGCGATCCCGAACTCATAGACGGGAGGCGCGCCCAGGACCATCCAGGGCGGGGCCGGCGTGGCCACCTCGGCCTCCAGCGTCCCCATCACCTGCGCCATCCGGATCCGCTGGGCCAGCACCGACACGCCCACCTGCTGGAACTCGGTCGCGAGGAGCCCGATCACCGCGAACCCCAGGTAGTTGCCGCGGTAGGCCGCCAGGTGCGGGTTCACCGCCGCCCCCACGAAGCGCGACAAGAACAGCAACGAGCCGACCGCCAGCGCGAACCCGAACAGGCGGATGAAGAAGGCCGTCCGGTACCCGCCGAGGGCGGACAGCTCGCGCCGCACGAAAGCCGCGAACACGCGCGCGAACCAGAGCGGCCGCGCCACCAGCTGCCCCCGCGCCGCCGTCACAGCCCCAGCTCCGCCTCGATCTGGTCGGGCGGCGCCTCGCCCGACAGGCGCCCGCCGGTGAGAAACAGCACCCGGTCGGCCATGGCGCGTGCCTCGGTGGGGTCGTTGCTGCAGACCACCGCGGTCCGCCCGGCGGCCCGCACGATCTCGTCGCGCAGGAAGGCGCGCAGGTCGCGCGCCCCCTTCGGATCCAGCCCCAGCGTCGGCTCGTCCAGCAGCAGCACGTCCGGGTCGCCCAGCAGGCCCCGGGCCACCGCCAGCCGCTGGCGCATCCCGCGCGAGTACTCGCGGTATTCGCGATCGGCGGCCGCCGTCAGCCCCACGCGCGCCAGCAGCTCCTCGGCCTTGCGCCGCGCCGCCCCGCCCGCGATCCCGTGCAGGGCGGCGAAGTACAGCAGGTTGCCGCGGCCGCTCACCCTGAAGTGAAAGCTTCGCTCGTCGCCCACCACGAACGCCACCCGGCTCCGAAACTCGGCGGTGCCGGCGCCCGCGTCGATGTCGGCCACGCGGGCCCGCCCCGCCGACGGCAGCAACAGCCCGCCCAGGATGCGGACCAGCGTCGACTTGCCCGCGCCGTTCGGCCCCATCACGCAGACGACCTCGCCGGCGGCGACCTGGAACGACACGCCGGCCAGCGCCTCGACGGGACGCCCCCGCAGGCGGCCCCGCAAGAGGTCCTTCATTGCGGGCGGCGAATAGAACGTCTTTCCAAGCTGCTCGACGACGATCGCCGGCGCGGCGTTCATTGCCCGAGCGGCTTGCCGCCGCGCTGATACTTCACGACCGCCGCGTTGTGCTCGGCCACGGTCTTCGAGAAATAGTGGGTGCCGTCGCCCTTGGCCACGAAGTACAGGAACGGCGTGTGGTCGGGCGCCATCACGGCCTCGAGCGCGTGGCGCCCCGGGTTCGAGATCGGCCCGGGCGGCAGGCCCTCGTGCGTGTAGGTGTTGTACGGGTTGTCCTTGTCGTCGAGCTGGATGCGCCGGATGCGCCCGTCCCATTTCTGGCAGGCGGCCGAGCGCGGCGTCGCCACCGTGCAGCCATAGATGATGGTCGGATCGGTCTGCAGCAGCTTGGGTGAGAACGCCGGCGAGCGCAGCCGATTGATGAAGACCTGGGCGATGCGGGGCCGCTCCTCGGCGCGCCCCGTCTCCTTCTCGACGATCGAGGCCAAGGTGACGATCTTGGCGTCATCGAAGCCCAGCGTCTTTTTCAGCTCCGCCACGTCCTTGGCGTGCGCGGCTTTCAACTCGGCGAACACCTGCCGGTGGCGCCGCACCATCGGGATGAGAGCGCGCGCCGCCGGCGTGTGGGGGCGCAGCCGGTAGGTGTCCGGGAACAGGTACCCCTCGAGCGTGGCGCCCGGCAGGCCCAGCTCGGCGGCGAAGGCCGGATCGGTGGCTTTCATCAAGACGGCCGCCCGGGGCGCCACCCCCGCCGCGTCCAGAATGTCGGCCACGTCGAGCAGGTTCTTCCCCTCCGGGATGACGACGGTGACCAGCTCGTCGGCGGCCCCTTTGACCAGCACGTCCAGAATCTGTCGAGGCGTCGCGGGCGCCACGATGTCGTACTTTCCCGCCTTGAACCGGCTGGCGACGCCGCGCTGGCCGGCGTAGAGGCGGAAAATGGCCGGGTTGCCGATCAGACCGGCCGCGGCCAGTCGATCCGCGACGTCGCCCGCTCCCGCCCCGGCCGGAATCTCGATCTCGACCTTGCCTTGCGCGGTCCCGCCCGGCCGGTCGCCGTACTTCCAGGCGGTCCGGACCAGGACCGCCAGCGCGATCAGGCCGGCCACGCTGGTCACCGCGAACACCGCCAGCGCGCGTTTCATCTCCAGCTTCATTCCGGCCGGTCCTTCTCGGTGGGGCGAGCGCGGGCGTCCATCCACCGGCGGAGGATCAGCGCCGCCGCCACCCGATCGACGACCTGCTTGCGGCGGGCCCGGGACAGGTCGGCCTGCAAGAGGACGTCGGTTGCCTCGACGGTCGTGAAGCTCTCGTCGATCATGTCGACGGGGACGTCCAGCACGGCGCGCAGCCGGTCGGCGAACCGCTCGGCGGCCAGCGCAGCCCGCCCGCGCTCGCCCTCCGGCGACAGCGGCAAGCCGATCACCACCCGCGCGGCGCCCTGCGCGCGCACCACCTGGCGGACGGCGTCCAGAACCCGCTGGCCGCCGTGGCGTTCGATCGTGGCGTGCGGCTGCGCGGTGAGCCCAAGCTCGTCCGTGACCGCCACGCCGATCCGGCGGGAGCCGAGGTCGAGCCCGATTACGCGCACGCCCGGCATTTTACACGGGCGCGGCGCCGGGTTCGACGGCGGCGTTATATATGCGCCATGGCCGACCAAACGAAACCGGGCCCAGGCGAGCCGGGCGTCCCGCAAATCCAGATCGACGTCGACGACGCCGTGGCGCAGGGCGCGTACTCGAACCTGGTGCTCATCAACCACAACGACAACGAGTTCGTGCTCGACTTCGCCTATATCCAACCGGCGTCCCCGCGGGCGCGCGTCCGGGCCCGCATCATCTCGTCGCCCCGGCACACCAAGCGGCTGCTGCGCGCGCTCGAGCACAATTTGCGGCGCTATGAAGAACGCTTCGGCCCCATCGAAGAGCCCGAGCCGGCCCCGCACGGCACGCTCATCAGCTGATCAAGAAACGGCGCCCTCCAGCGTGACCAGCGTGCCCGAGCGGGTGTCCAGCTCGGCCAGCGCGCCGGTCACCAGCGCCCGGTTCCGGGTGCCGTGGCCGAAGGCTCCGCCGGTGGCGACCGGGATCGACAGCCGGCCCAGGCGATCCAGCAGCACCTCGTCGACCGTCGGCGAGGTGGCGCGCGTCGCCTCGGGCTCGCGGCAGCTCGAAAAGTCGCCCAGCACCACCCCGGCGGCGGCGCCGAACACGCCGGCCAGGTCCAGGTGCGTGACCAGGCGGTCGATCCGGTAGGGGCGCTCGCCCAGGTCCTCGAAAAACAGGATGGCGCCGTCCAAGTCGGGCAGATACGGCGTGCCGAGCAGGCGGGAGAAGACCTCGAGGTTGCCGCCGACGAGCGGGCCGCGGACGCGGCCGGGGATGATCTCGTCGAGGCCGTCCAGCATCAGCGCCGGCCCGGGGCGTTCGAGTCGCTCGAACAGCGCCGCCTGATCGGCCGACGAGAGGCTGGGAAGCTGGGTCACGACCGGCCCGTGGATGGCCGCCACCCCCGCCCGGGTGGCGGCCGCCAGCAACGCCGTCCCGTCCGAAAACCCGACCACCGGCCGCGGCCGGCGGACCAGGGCCTCGAGATCGAGAAACGGCAGCAGCCGCAAGAGGCCGTATCCGCCGCGCGCCATGATGATGGCGGCGGTGTCGGGCTCGTCCAGCGCGGCGGCCAGCGCCGCCAGCCGCTGCTCGTCGGGGCCCGCCAGGAAACCGGAGCGCGCCAGGACCGCCGGTTCGTCGACCCGCACGTCGTAACGGGCGCGCAGCACCGCCAGGCCGGCGGCGAAGGCGTCGGGGGGGACGGGGCCGGACGGCGCGACGATGCGAACCGGCGCGCCGGGAACGAGGCGGGGGGGACGGATCACCGACGGCGCTTGCGTTTACCGCCACCGCCCGCATGAGCCGGTTGCGCGTCGGAAGGTTTCGGGGCGGCGGGCTCGGGCGACGACGGAGCCGGCGCCGAGCCCGAGGAATGCGAGGCGGCCGGAGGCGCCCCCTCGGGCGAGGACGGAGCCGGCGACGTCGGCGGCGAGGACGACGGCGAGCCCGAAGCCGGCGGCGCGGCCGCGGACGACGCCTCGGGTGAGGACGGCGCGGGCGACGATGACGAAGGCGGAGCCTCCATCGACGTCGACTGAACAGAGGGCGACGGCTGAACAAAAGAGACGCGCATGCCGGCCACGGAAGGATCCGAAGACTCCAGGACCTCATCCACACGCGCCGGTTGCGTGATGTTTTCGCCGCGCAGCTCGATGGCGGTCCCGGTGGGGAGCGGCTCGCTAAACCCGACGAACGCGCCCGTGGCCGTCCAATTCTTCACTTGCGTGGCGCGCCCGACCACCACGCCGGCGTATCGCACCTCGATCGCGGAGTCCACGCCTCCATACTACACCGCGCGCCTCTTGAACTTGAAGTACCCGCGGCTTAAGGTCATCCGGGAATTCGATGACCAATTTCGCGTCACGCAGATGGTGGGGAGTAATCGTGGGGGTCGCCCTTTGGGCCGCGCTGGGGGGCCAAGCCCGCGCCGGCGAAGAGGACGACCTCCAGCGACAGATCGACACGCAGCGGGCCTCCGCGGCCGATCTCGAGCGGCTCGACGAACTGAAGGCCGTCACCAGCGAGATCACGGTGCTGCGATCCTGGCTGGACGAAGCCTGGAACCTGCGGGCCAAACACGAGTACGACCAGTGCCGCGAGGTCCTGGATCGGGCGCTCAAGGAAGAGGATCTCATCCGCTCCGAGATCACGGTCTCCAAGCTGCGTGCCCAGGAACAGAAGCACGAAGCGACGCTGAAGGATCTGAGGGATCGGATCGCGCAGACGCGCAAGGCGTTGCAGGACACCGTCGACAAGAAGAAGGCCCTCGAGAGGACCGCCCAGTGATCGCAAAGTCCGCGCGCGTCTGGTTGTTTCCGCTGCTGCTGGTTGGTTTGGGGTGCGCGACGCCGCCCAAGCCACGTGAGCTGGAAGCCTTCGACAACCTGCGCAAGATCAACGAGGGGCGGCTGCCCGACGTGGCCAAGCGCTCGCCCGACCTGGTCGCCGAGGCCGACCGGCGGGCCACGGCCGCCCGAGAGGACTGGCAGTCCAACGATCTCGAGGAGTCGCGCACCAACGCCCTGCTCGCCCAGATCAAGCTGAAGACCGCCCTGTCGGTCTACGATCAGGACCAGTTGAAGGCGGAGATCCAGTCGCTGTCCGGCCAGGAGTCGAAGGCGCAAGAAGAGCTGACCGGCCTCTCCAAGGATTTGGCCAGCGAGCAGGAAAAACTGGCGCTGCTTCAGAAATACGTCGACGCGCGCAAGGCCGCCGAAGCCGACAAGCAGCGCTTGTCGCAGGAGATGACGACCGAGCAGCAAAAGGCCCAGGCCGAGCAAGAGCGCCTCTCGCAACAGCTGGCGGCCGAGCAGAAGATCGCGGCCGCGCAGCTTTCGATGCGCACCGCCGACACGGTCGACGCGCCCCAGTACGCCAAGGCGGACTACACCACCGCCTCCGAATTTTTGTCGCGCGCCCAAACGGCGATGAAGCAAAACGACTACGCCAGCGCCCAGGTCGCCGCCGATCAGGCCAAGAAGAGCGCCGACCAGGCCGCCGCGACCGCCAAGCCGCAGTACGAGCAGGCCGAAGAGTCCAGCCAGAACAAGGCGCGCAACGAGGCCCTGGCCCGCGACGCCCCGCTGATTCCGGGCGTGAAGGTCCGCATCGACCCGCGCGGCGACCTGCAGCGGCTGGTGATCGTCGTCCCCGAGCTGTTCTTGAAGCGCCAGCCGAACATCGCGCCGGGCCACGAAGCCGTGCTGGACGGCATCGCCAGCCTGCTGAAAAAGTACCCGTCGTACCCGGTGCAGGTCATCGGCTACACCGACAACCGGGGCCGCTCGACCGAGCTCATCGCGCTGTCGGCCGCCCGCGCGCAGGCCGTGTATTCGGCCCTGGCCGAACGCGGCGTCGACACCAAGCGCCTGATGGTCAGCGGACTGGGCGGCGAGGATCCGTACGTCGACAACCGGTCGGCGTCCGGCCGCGCCAAGAACAACCGCGTCGAGATCGTCTTCCTCTATCATTAGGATAGGCCGCCTCCGGGCGGCACGGCGTCGGGCATGGTTCGCTGCCGCTCACCGTTGCCTTCCGGCAACGCCCTCCTAGGCCGCCTCCGGGCGGCACGGCGTCGGGCATGGTTCGCTGCCGCTCACCGTTGCCTTCCGGCA
>JAICYS010000187.1 GCA_025934105.1 Myxococcota bacterium
CGCCGGCGGAGGCGTTGCGCGCGCGGGCCCTGCAAGACCGCGCCGAGCTGGCAGGCGCCCGGGCCGCCGTCGGCGCGGCCGCCGCCCGCCTCGAGTCGGCGCGCGCGGCGTCGGTGCCGGATCTGGGCCTGTCGGCCGGCGAGATGCACATGTTTCGCAGCGCCGCCTCGCCCTCGGATTTCCTGTTCCTGGGCGTGCAGGTGAACCTGCCGGTGTTCGCGGCGCGCAACCGGGCCCGCGCGGCCGGAGCCGAGGCCCTGCGCGCGTCGGCGGCGGCCCAGGCGCACGCCGTCGAGACGGCGGTGCTGGCCGAGGTCGAAGACGCGCTGGCCGAGGTGCGCGCCGAGGCCCGGCAAACCGAACTGCACCACCACCTGATCCCGCTGGCCCGCCAGGCGCTGGCCAGCGCGATGGCCGCCTACGTCTCGGGGCGCGGGAGCTTCGCGTCGGTGCTGGACACCCAGCGCGAACTGCAGATGCACGAGCTGGATCTGGCGATGCACCTGGCCGCTTACTCGCAGCACCTGGCGGACCTGGAACGCGCGGTCGGCGGCGATCTGGGCCTGGTGCGCGCGTCCGAATCGGGCACGCGCCTCGGGCACGAGGCGGCGCCATGACGCGTCTCGCGGCCTGCCTGGCGCCCGCGCTGATCCTGCTGGCGACGCTGCCGGCCGCGGGCGCGCCCCGCTCCGTCCGCGCCGGGGACCTGACCGTGTCGATCGCGGCGGAGCCGGCTCCGCCGCGCGGCGGCGAGACCCGCCTCGACTTGACGCTGGCCGGACCGGGCGGGCAGCCGATCGAAGGCGCGACGCTGACCTTCGTCTGGGACATGCCGGCCATGGGGGCCATGCCCGAGATGCGCGGCAACGGCGAGGTCAAACTGCAGGGCGGGGGCCGCTATGCCATCCAGTACCCGCTCCCCATGAGCGGCGACTGGTTCCTGTCCGTCGGGATCGACGCGCCCGGCCGGGCGCACGAGGAGCTGAAGATGAAGGTGGCGCCCGGACGGCCGGGATTCACCGTCGACGAGGCCGGCGCGCCGGCCGGGCGCGCCATCATGGTGCCGCTGGCGCGCCAGCAGCTGATCGGGGTCACCTTCGGAACCGTCGCGATGCGCCCGCTGGCGCTGACCCTGCGCGCCGCGGGGCGGGTCGAGGTGGACGAGCGAAACCTGTCCGAGGTGACGCTGAAGTACGAGGCCTTCGTGCAGAAGCTGCTCGTGGCCGAGACCGGCCGGACGGTCCGGCGCGGCCAGCCGCTGGCGGTGGTCTACAGCCCCGATCTGCTGTCGGCGGAAGAAGAGCTGCTGGCGGCGCGCCGAACGGGCGCCGCCGGGCCGCTGGCCGCCGGGCTCGAGCGCCGCCTGGCCTACTGGGATCTGTCGCCCGCGCAAATGCAAGCCATCGAGCGCGGCAAGGCCGACGGGCGGCTCACCATCGTGGCGCCGGCCGGCGGCGTGGTGCTCGAGAAGAACGTGGTCGAGGGGACCCGCGTCGAGCCGGGCACCCCCCTCTACCGGATCGGCAACCTCGGGCGGGTCTGGGTTCAGGCCGCCGTCGCCGAGCGCGAAGCCGCCTTCCTGTCGGTCGGCCAGCCGGCGCGCGTGCGGCTGCCGGCGCTGCCGGAGCCGCTGGAGGCGCGGGTCGCGTTCGTGGCACCCATGGTCGACGAGAAGACGCGGACCATCGAGGCCCGCCTCGAGATCAAGAACCCGCGCCTGGCGCTGCGTCCCGGGATGTTCGCGGACGTCGACATCCAGGCGCCGCTGGGCACGCGGCTGAGCGTGCCCGACGGGGCGCTGCTGCTCACGGGCGAACACCGATACGCGTTCGTCGACCGGGGCGGCGGGCGCCTGCAGCCCGTCGAGGTCGAGGTGGGCGCGCAAGCCGGCGAGCTGGTCGAAGTCCGCTCCGGCTTGTCGGCGGGCGATCGCGTGGCGCTGGGCGCGACGTTCTTGCTCTCCAGCGAGGCCAAGCTGCGCGACGCCCTGCCCCGCTGGGGCGACGGCGGGGAGGCGCGATGATCGCGCGGCTCATCGCCTGGTCGACCCGCAATCGCCTGATCGTGCTGGTGCTGGTCGCCATGGCCGCCGGCGCCGGCGTCTGGGCGCTGCGCCAGACGCCGCTGGACGCGATCCCCGACCTGTCGGACGTCCAGGTGACGATCTACTCCGAGTGGATGGGGCGCTCGCCGGACCTCATCGAGGACCAGGTCACGTACCCCATCGTGACCGCGCTGGTGGGCGCGCCGCGCGTGACCGCCGTGCGCGGGCAGTCCATGTTCGGCATGTCGTTCGTGAACGTCATCTTCGAGGACGGGACCGACGTCTACTGGGCGCGCAGCCGCGTGCTGGAGCTGTTGTCCAGCACGGCGGCCCGCCTGCCCGACCGCGTGACGCCCACGCTGGGGCCGGACGCCACCGGCGTCGGGTGGGTGTTCGAGTACGCCCTCGTCGATCGCTCGGGTCATCAGTCGCTGATGCAGCTCCAGTCGCTGCAGGACTGGACCTTGCGCTACGCCCTTCAGAGCGTCCCGGGCGTCGCGGAGGTCGCCAGCATCGGCGGCTTCACGCGCGAGTACCAGGTCGACCTGGACCCGCGGCGGCTGCAAGCGCTGCACGTGTCGCTGGCGCAGGTGACCGACGCCGTTCGGCGCTCGAACAACGACGTGGGCGCGCGCGTGCTGGAGATCTCGGGCACCGAGCACTTCGTGCGCGGGCGCGGCTACGTGAAGAGCCCGGCCGATCTCGAAAAGGTCGTCCTGGCCGTCCAGAACGGCACACCGGTCACCGTCCGCGACGTGGGGCGCGCCCGGATCGGGCCCGCGCAGCGGCGCGGGCTGGCCGACCTGGACGGCCAGGGCGAGACCGTGGGCGCGGTCGTCATCATGCGGACCGGCGAGAACGCGCTGCAGGTCATCGACGCGGTCAAGGCCCGGCTGGCCGAGATCGCCCCCACCCTGCCCGCCGGCGTCGAGGTGGTGCCCACCTACGACCGCTCGGGGCTGATCCGGGCCAGCATCCGGACGCTGCGACGGACGCTGCTGGAAGAGATGGCGGTGGTGGCGGTGGTGATCCTGCTGTTCTTGCTGCACGTCCGCTCGACGCTGGTGCCGGTGCTGATGCTCCCCATCGCCGTCCTGCTGGCGTTCGTGCCGATGGCCGCCCTCAAGATGGGCGCCAACATCATGAGCCTGGGCGGGATCGCCATCGCCGTCGGCGCCATGGTCGACGCCGCCATCATCGTCGTCGAGAACATCCACAAGCGTCTCGAACAGTGGGAGCTGGCCGGCCGACCCGGGCCGCGCGGCGAGGTGATGGCCGGCGCGCTGGCCGAAGTCGGCCGGCCCATCTTCTTCTCGCTGCTGGTGATCACGGTGGCGTTCCTGCCCGTGTTCACGCTGGAGGGGACCGAAGGACGGCTGTTCCGGCCGCTGGCGTACACCAAGACGCTCTCGATGGCGGCGGCCGCGCTGCTGTCGGTGACGCTGGTGCCCGCCATCGCGTCGCTATTCATCCGCGGCCGCATTCGCCGCGAAGAGGACAACCCGCTGGCGCGCGGCCTGCTGCGCCTCTACGCGCCGCTCTGCCGGCTGTCGCTGCGGTTTCGCTGGCCGATCATCGTGGGGGCCGCCCTGCTGGTGGCCGCCACCATCCCGGTGGCGCGCCACCTGGGAAGCGAGTTCATGCCGCCGCTCAACGAGGGGACGCTGCTCTACATGCCCACGGCCGTCCCCGGCATGAGCGACACCAGCGCCAGCGACGTCCTGCAGCGGATGGATCGCGTGCTGAAGTCGTTCCCCGAAGTCGAGCGCGTCTTCGGCAAGGCCGGCCGCTTCTCGACGCCCACGGACCCCGCGCCCCTGGAGATGTTCGAGACCATCGTGCAGCTTCGGCCGGAGAGCGGCTGGCCGGCCGGCGAGACCTGGGAGTCGCTGGTGGCCAAGCTGGACGGCGCCATGCAGTTCACCGGGATGCCCAACGTCTGGTGGATGCCGATCCAGACGCGAACCGAGATGCTGGCCACCGGCGTCCGCAGCCCGCTCGGCATCGAGGTGCTGGGCCCCGACCCGGCCGGCATCGACGCCGTCGGCCGCCAGATCGAGGCGGCGCTGCTGAAGGTGCCGGGCACGCGCAGCGCGTTCGCGGAACGAATCGGCGGCGGTCACTACCTGGACTTCGACGTCGACCGCGACGCCGCCGCGCGCTACGGCCTGAACGTCGAGGACGTGGAGGACGCCATCGAGACCGCCATCGGCGGCAAGACGGTCACCACCACCGTCGAGGGCCGGGAGCGCTACGGCGTCACCGTCCGCTACGCGCGAGACGATCGCGCCACGCCCGCCGACCTCGAACGGGTGCTGGTGGCGGCCGCCGGCGGGGCTCAGATCCCGCTCGGGCAGGTGGCGCATCTGGTCTCGCGCGAGGGGCCGGCCATGCTCCGCGACGAGGGCGGGCGCCTCTACGCCTACGTCTTCGCCGACACCACCCGCCCCATCGCCGACTACGTGGCCGACGCCCGCCAGGCCATCGCCGCCCGGGTGAAGCTGCCGGCGGGTTACCGGCTTGCGTGGGCCGGGCAATTCCGCTACCTGGAACGCGCCAAGGCGCGGCTGGCGCTGGTGGTCCCGCTGACCCTGGCGTTGATCTTCTTGCTGCTGCTGGTGAACAGCGGCAGCGCGGCCCACGCGCTGGTCGTGATGCTGGCGGTGCCGTTCTCGCTGGTGGGCGCGTTCTGGCTGCTGCACTTTCTCGGCTACAACTTGTCGGTGGCGGTCTGGGTCGGCATCATCGCGCTGGCCGGCCTGGACGCCGAAACCGGGATCGTGATGCTGCTCTACCTGGACCTGGCCTGGAACGAACGGGCGCCCGCCACGCGCGCCGAGGCGCGCGACGCCATCTTCCACGGCGCCGTCAAACGCATCCGCCCCAAGATGATGACGGTGACGACGATCCTGGCCGGCCTCTTACCCGTCCTCGTCTCGCAGGGGACCGGAGCCGACCTGATGAAGCGGATCGCGGCTCCCATGGTCGGCGGCGTCGTCACCTCCGCGATTCTCGAGCTGCTGGTCTACCCCGCCGTCTACATGGTCTGGAAGGGGCGCCGCCTGCCCGCATGAGGCGGCCAGCACCGTGGCCAGCAGGTCGTTCACGCGGAACGGCTTTTTGAGCACCCCGGCCACGCCCGCCGGCCGATCGCGCGAGACGCCGGTCATGATCACCACCGGGATCGCGCTCCAGCGCGGGTGACCGCGCAGCAAGCGCAGCAGCTCCCAGCCGCTGACCAGGGGCATGAGCAGGTCCAGCAGGATCGCCGCCGGCGGCTGCTCGACGGAGCTCAGGTAATCGGCGACCTGCTTGCCGTTGCGCGCCGGGATCACGTCGTACCCGGCGGCCTCCAGCAGATCGGCGATGACGTCGCGCAGTTCGTCGTCGTCCTCGGCCACCACGATCGTCAGCGCGCCACCCACCATCCGACTTTGCCTCCGTCGGTGGCGTCTGCCAAGAGATGCACGAAATTTCAGTGAGACGGCGGTCGCCGGCGTACGCCCCGCGCGCATCGCCACCTACAGCCCATGCCGTTCGACCGGCCGGCCCGCCGGATGCGAAGGCCGGGCCGATGGGGCCCGACGCCGCCAGCCCGCTGAATCGCCGGCCGGCGGTCGAGCGGACCCGCCCAATGAACAGCGTCGCACCTAGAGCGGGTGCGCTCAGCTCGACGGGCAGAGCTTGGCCAGCGCCTCGACCAAGCGATCGAAGTGCACCGGCTTCTGCAAGATCTCTTCGAAGCCGAGACCCCGCACGTCGGGCGCGCCCGCCAACGCCGTGACGGCGATGGTCGGGATCTCGCGCAGCGTGGGCGATTGCAGCTGCACCTCCCGGAACGACAGGCCGTTCATCTTCGGCATGACGATGTCCAGCACGATGGCGGCCGGCGGCGGCTCGCGATCGAGACGTTCCAAGGCTTCGACGCCGTCGGCGGCACAGCTCACCAGGTAGCCTTCGGCAGCCAGCAGCTCGGACATGTGCGCGCGCAGCATGAAGTCGTCCTCGACCAGCATCAGCCGCTGGCGCGCGGCGAAGAAGGTGGGCCCGCCGCTCGGCGCCCGGCGGGCGCCCGAAGCGTCTTCGCGGGCCCGCTCACGCGCGCCGCCGGTGGTCGAGGTCTCGAGCGGCGCGCGCGGAACAGCCATGTGACTTGTACAAGTTCATCGCAGCCGCGCCATCTGTCAACCCTTGGTTCGCCGTTTCCGGTAGCGTCGCCTCCGACGCAGATCCTGGAACCCCGAGGCGTCAGCGAACCGGGAGCTGGAGCGTGAAGGTGGTGCCCGCCTCGGCGGTGGACGCGACCGAGATGTCTCCGCCGTGAGCGCGAACGATCTCGCGCACGATGAACAGCCCCAGGCCCAACCCGCCGCGATCGTTGGCGCCCCGCTGGAAGGGGTGGAACATGATCGGCAGGAAGTCGGGCGGGATCGGCGCGCCCCGGTTGTGGACCCGTAGTTCGACGGCCCCGCCCTCGACGCGCCCGGCGACGGTCACCACGCCCTCTCCGTATCGGATGGCGTTGCCCAGCAGGTTGCCGATCGCTTGCTGCAGCCGGTTGCGATCCCACTCGCCCGCGACCTCGCCTTCGAACCTCAGCTCGACGCGGCCGGTGTCCACCCCCTGCAGCTCGTCGGCGGCCTCCTCGCACAGCGCCCGCAGGTCGACCGGCCGCCGCGTGATCGAAATGCCGCCCTGTCCGGCCCGCGCGAAGTCGGTCAGGTTCCGCACCATCTCGGACATGCGGCGCGCGCTCTTCGCGATGCGGTCGACGGCCGCACGAGGCCGCGCCTCCAGGGGAACGCCGCTCAGGATCGTTCCCGCCAGGGAGATCGCCGCCAGCGGGCTTTGCAGGTCGTGCGCCAGCATCGCGATGTGCCGATCTTTGGTGGCCAGCGCGGCGCGATGGCGGTGCAACTCGACCAGCGCCGCGATCTTGCTGCGCAGGATGACCGGCGCGATCGGCTTCAGGATGTAGTCGACCATCCCCATCCCTTGCAGCTGCGCCAGCGCGTCCGCCTCCAGCTCGTGCGCGGTCAGCAGCGTCACCGGCGTCTGCCGCGACGACGGCAGCGCGCGCAGTCGGCGCAGGGTCTCGAGCCCGTCCATTCCGGGCATCCGCACGTCCAGCAGGATCGCCGCGAACTCGCGCCGGCCGGCCTTCTCCAGCGCCTCGGGCCCGGACGCCGCCGTCTCCATCGTGACTCCGAGCGGCTCCAAGATCACCGACAGCGCCGACAAGTTGATCGGGTAGTCGTCGACGGCCAGCACCGGAATTGCCGACGTCGTGAGGTCGTCCGCCGACTCCATAGAAAGTGTCTCCTAAGTCGCGTGACCGGCTTGCGCTAGGGCCCGCGCCGATGGGGCCCAGCGCATCCGCCGCGTCTGCCCCACTCTGCCCCAAGATCCCGCGCGTGTCCTCTGACAACGCAAAACGCCGAGCAGCAGGGCTGCCCGGCGTGGCGCGAACCCTGACGTCGGAGCGTTCAGTTCGGGTAAGCTTGAATGTTCCACTTCTGCGGGTTGCCGCCGGTGCAGTCCCAGATCTGAAGCTGCAGGCCGGCCGCCGTGTTGCCGCCCGGCTCGTCCAGGCAGCGCTTGGCCAGCACGTTCTTGAACACGAAGGCGCCCGTCTTGGCGTCGGCGGCGATCGTCCACTGCTGGCTGGAGCGCCCCGCCACGCAGCTGTTGACGATCATGCGGGTGCCGTTCGTGGTCCCGTTGTTCCGCAGGTCGATGCACTTGCTGCGGTCGGAGGTCATCGCGATGCGCCAGCTGCTGCCGTCGGCGACCAGCGTGAACTTCTGCGGGACGCCGTCCCACGAATAGTACTGCTGCACGCAGGTGCCGATGGCCGTCGAGCCGTTGCAGACGTCCAGCGACTGCCCCAGATTCGTCACGTACGGAGCGATCCGATAGATGTAGGCGGCGTCGAACACGGGCGTGAAGTTGTTGTTGCGCCACACGGTGATGCCGTTTTGCCAGACCGTTCCGGCGCCGTTCAGCGCCTGGTAGCCGTCAGGGCAGCCGTTGGCGGGGTTGGCGTTGGATCCGGGCGGGCAGCTCCCGGTCACACCCATGCTCCAGTGGCCGACCGCGCCCGAAGCGTTCTGGCACATGACACCGTCGCCGTACGGGTTCAGGTACGGCATGCCGGCCTGGCGCGTGCCCAGCCGTCCGGCCACCACGCCGCCAGCGCCGGTCGGATAGCCCGCGCCGTCACAGTAGTAGGCGATCGGTCCGTGCGCGCTGGGCTTGCCGATGGCGTTCAGCGCGCCCGTGTCGATGATGTCGCCGAAGAACGTCCCCTCTTGCATCGGGTAGTGCATCCGGTCGACGCCCCAACCCACCGGCGTCTGACCGTTCACCGACGATCCGTTGTCCAGCCAGAGAGGGACGTGGATCCCGGCGGTGTTCACGTGGGCCATCATGCAGGCCGAGACGCCCTCCAGGCAGCGCGCGTTGTTTTGCACGGCGCCGTTTTTCCACTCGGGGCAGAGGCCAATCGCGCCGGGGAACGTGTAGGTCGCGCCGTTCTGGTCCTGTTTGACCAGCGTGTCGCCGGCGGACAGCGCGCAGCGCACCAGGTAAGAGACGGTCTTGCGGCCGGCCGACGTCGTCATCAGGCCGTTCACCGACGAGAGCCCGTTCACCGACGACAAGCCGTTCACCGACGACAAGCCGTTCACCGACGACAGTCCGTTCACCGACGACAAGCCGTTCACCGACGACAGCCCGTTGATGGCCGCCAGCCCGTTCACGGACGACAGAGCGTAGTCCTCGTGGACGGCCGAGGAGTCGAGCGCGCCGGAGTGCTCGCCGCAGCCGACCAGGCCGACGATGGCGCCGAGGCCGATCCCAATCTGGAGTGTTCGTCTTGCGAGTTCATTCATTTCTTTCCCTCCTGAGGCAGCCCGGCCAACTCGGAGAGTTCCGTGGGCTTTGCGTCGCCCGATCGCTCGGGGTTTGCGGTTTTCGCAGGTGGCATTTTCGACGATGCTAAAGCAGTAATTAGGCCAACGAAATTATCACGCACAATGGGCACTTAGGGGTCCACGCTCCCCGCTTCGTTGCCGCCCGCACAACACCGGGGGCTGTGCTGAAAACAACGTAGTTACGCGAGGTTAGTCAACAGACCCGATACGGTGTCGACCTGATGGCACCTGCCGACGGCCTCTCGACGGCAGGTGACCTGCTGGACCGTCGGTTTTCCGTCGAGCGGTCCCGAAAACCCGCGGCGCGCGCGGCCTTGCGCGTGGCACGGGCGCTGCATTCAAAGGGAACAAACAAAACAGGGGTCGCCAGCCCGTCCAACTCCCCCCGGATGTGCTGGCGACCTCGCCTTTTTGTGTTCAGCGGCCGCTCGCGCGACGTCTCCGCGGAAAAATTAGCGGATCGTTTTGCGTTCTGCCGGCATGGGCTGAATATCCGTCGCGTGAGACGGTCCAGCCCGCGCCCGACGGCCCTGGCACTGATCGCTGTCGGCACCCTCGTCGCGTGCGTCCCGCGCGGGGAGCCGCCGGCCGGGCGTCAGATCGTCGCCGATCGGAGCAGCACGCCGGTCGGGTTCGTACCGTCGACCGGTGACGGCAGCACGCGCGTGCTGGTCATGCGCGTCACCCAGGACGGGTCCGCCGACCTGTCCGTCATCACCCTGGACGACACCGGCAGCGCGCCTGTCGAGCGGCTGCTGGCGTCCAACTTCATCAATTTTGCGAACCGGGCCAACGGGGCCCTCGGAGGGAACTGCGCCGACACGGATGATCGAGGGCGGCTGCTGGTCCTCACCGACGACAGCGCGAACCCGTCGTTCGATCTGTCGCGGATCGATGCCGTCACCGGCGAGCGGCAGGACCTGGGCCCGGCGCTCGCGTGCGATCTCTCGGCCAGCCGCCGCCAGCTTCTGGTGCGCGACCGGGACACCGCCACCCTTTACGACGCGAACGACCAGGTGACTTCACTGGACGCCAGGCAGAACAGCTTCATCGGCGAGGACCTCTACTATGTAAGCAGCCAGCACCAGCTGATGCGCCGGTCGGCGGACGGTGCCGCCAGCATGCTGGCCGACGACGTCCAATCTTTCACCGTCGAATCGACCGACTCAGGGCCGGCCATCCTGCTGCGCCGCTCCACTTCGGACGGGTCGACGACCAGCGGCGCGACCACGAGCGACTCGATGCTGGACGTGAGCACGGAAACGGAGACGCCGCTCTCGTTCCCGCAAAACGCGTCAGTCAGCCTGTCGCCCGACGGGCGATGGTTCTTTGTGAGCGATTGGCAGACCAGCGCGTCGACGTTCCTCGACTGGAGGACCGGCGAGCAGAGGCCCATCGACATCACCGCGGAAGCGGGCTCGGGCAACCCGTCCTGGCGGCCCGGACGCGACGAGGTCTGGTTCACCGCGATCGAGCCCGGGGGAGCCACCACCTCGGTTCGGACGCCCGACGGCGGCGCGTTCGACGCCGTGCTTTGGCCCGTCCAGGAGAACCAATTGGACACCCAGACCGGCTCGATCTTCACCGCCGACGGCACGTACGTGTTCTCGGTCGCGCCGGAGCCCCCTGCTGGAGCGCCGGCGATCCAGGTCGGGTCCGCGGACGATCCAAGCGCGCCCAGATTCGATTTGGCGCCCGCCGGAAGCGCGGTCTTCGGCTACTGGCGGCTGGCTGACGGGCGGCTCCTGGTATCCAGCGGGACCGTCGTGTCCGAGATCGCCGACATCTCCGCCGTCGATCCGACGACCGGTGACCGGAGCGCGCTCGGCGAGCAGGGACAAGTGCTGGCGGTCGGCGAGAGCCGATCGCTGGTGAACCAGCACCTGGTCGAGCACGCGGGCGACCTCACCGTGTTCGACCTGGCGACGGCGCGCGCGACGGTGCTCGCGCCAGAGTTCGCCGTCGCCGCCGTGGTCGAAGCGACGGGAGGGGATGCCGTGGCGCCGGGGGCCGGCGTCGCCTTTCGTTTCGAGGCGCGCTTTCCGTCGCCATACGACGGCATCTGGCTGACGACGGCGCCGTGACGGCCTCGGGCGCACTGCTGTTGGCGCTGCTGGCGGCGGACGCCGGAATCGGCGCCACGTCCGTCGGCGGCGGGGAAGACCAGGCCGGCGACGCCAGCGCGGATGGCGCCGCGGCGCTCGGTGATGCCGTCGATGGGGGGGCGAATGGCGCTGCGGCGGCCGCCGGCGCCGTCCACGCAGCCGCCGCCGGCTCTGGCGACGCGGGTGCCCCCGGCGGCGATGCGGGCGCGGCC
>JAICYS010000044.1 GCA_025934105.1 Myxococcota bacterium
CGATCGCCCACCATTGCGTTCTGTGCGCCGTCGCAATGACACAGCGGCAATGACGCGGCCTCGCTTGCGCCCGGGGCCCTCGCGAAGCTCCGTCGGTCCAGACGCACGCCCGGTCGAAGACCAGGTCTTGGATGATGGCGCTGGCGCCGGGGGCTGTTGCCGCGATTCCCGATCCGCTCGAGAAACGAAGGTCGTCGCGCAGACCGCCCGGCGCCTCGTCGACCTTTGTCGAAGCGGGCGCAGATCGCCTTCTTCGATTCGCCCGGTACGGGCGCGGAATCAAACGCCGCCGCTGCCGCTGGCGCCGCTGCTGCCCCCGGCGCCGCCCGGTGCGATGACGACGCCGATGAAGCCGCCTCCGCTTCCGCTGCTGCCCGGGCCACCGGCTCCCGCGCCGCCCTGCGTGCCGCCCGTCGAGGAACCACTGGTTCCCGCGCCCATGCCGCCATGGGTGCCGCCGCTGCCCGAAGCTCCCCCGCCCGCGGATCCGCCCGTCGCGAAGTTCGCGCCGCCGGTCCCGTAGCTGCCCCCTTCGGCGCCGCTCCCGGCGTTGCCGCCGCTGCCGCCCTCCATGCTGGACGGGTCGGGCATCGAAGTCGAGGAGCTGCACGAGGGCCCAATCAATGCGGCGCCCATCGCCCCGAGGCCGAGGATCAAAAATCGCTTTCCGGAACGACCATAAGCTTTCATATGACCTCCTCTAATAAGGAAACCCATGTTATCCGAATCCGACAGAATGGGCCATCAATCTGCTATGACCCGAGAGGTGGCGGATCCGATCCAGGACCTTTTTGGCGTTCCGGCGATGGAGCTCTTTGCAAGCAAGGAGCTGGTCGTCCAACACGGCGCGCTGGAACGGTTTCCCGCGTTCATGCGCACGGGATTGATGGACAACGTCGAGCGCCTTTGCCGTGGATATGCGGGCGCTCTGCAGGTGTCGAACGGAACCGCCACCGACGGCGTCCAGATCGACGTGGCCGGCGCGCACGCCTCCGCGCTGCTTCGGCTGGGACTGACCGTCTACTTCACCCAGCTCGAAGGGGCTCTCCCCGAATCCACGGCCTGGCTTCGCGGCCTGGAAGGCGCGCTGGGGCTTCCGCAATGCGCCGGCCTCTCTGCCTTCGCGAACGCCGCCGGCTCCGGGCTCAGCGTGCATCACGATCGGTTCGATCAGCTGTTTTTCCAGATCAAAGGCGAGAAGAAGTTTCATTACGCCCCGAACCGGTTCCTCGAGAATCCCGACGTGCAGTTCAGCCCCTGCAGCGCCGCGCCACCCGATTGGGCGCAGGCCTACCGGCACGGGTTCCCGCTGACCGGCGACGAGCTTCTGGCGGAGGGCCTGACGACGGCGGTCTTGAAGCCGGGCTCGGCCTTCTTCATGCCGGCCGGGACGTGGCACACCACCGCCGGCCAGAACGAGGAAGCGCTCTCGATCGTCGTGGCGGTGCGCGCCCCCTCTCGGCTGGCGATCGTCCTCAACCTTCTTCGGCACTACGCCGGCCAGTCTCCGGAGTGGCGCGCCCGCAGCTACGGGGGCTGGGCCGCGCCGGGGCCGGCGATGACCCAGGAACGACAGAAGTTGGGCGCGCTCCTGGCTGACCTGGCGGAACGCGTGCGCGCGCTGCCGGCGGGCGATGCCTATGGGGCCTGGTTGAGCGAAGGGTTCACGACCGGCACGCAGGGGCACTATCCGATGGCCGCGCGTTTCGACCGCTACATCCGTTTGCCCAATTCGTCCGTTCATTACCAACCTGCGGGCGCGTCCGACCTCACCACGTGCATCGTGCGCAGCGGCCGGACCGATCGCCCGCAGGCCGAGACGGTGCTGGCCATCAGCCCCGAGGTTCGACCGGTCGTCGACTGGGTCCTTCAGACGCGCGCCGCCTTCTCGGTCAACGACGCCTGTCGTGCATTCGAGGACTGCGACCGCGAGGACCTCGAGACGCTGTTCGCCTGGCTGTCACACGCGGCCCTCATCCGACCGCTTCCCGTCCCCGAGTGGGACGGGCGCTGAGGCAGGCCGCGCGGCCACCCGCTCGGGTCGGACCGATCGCAACGGGACGCATTCCCATGACCGGCGTGGCGGCCCCGCGCCGCGCGGACCGCGGGCCGCGCGGTGGCCCGATTGCGCCGTCACGCGCCGCCGGTAGACGTCTGCGGACCGCCCCACAGGCCATCTTCCGGCGGGACGGTCCTCGTGCCCGGTCAAGGACGGTGCCAAAGGAGGCCGTCACCGCCCAACACCCACACGTCCTCGTCCGTCGTTCCCCAGATGGCGATCGGTGAAGAGATGCCTCCGTTCTTCAGCGGCAGGAGCTCGCACCCGCTGCTCACGACGACCAGGGCGCCGCCGTTGTCGGCGACCTCGACGGCACGGCACACAAACTGATTTTGCGGCGTGGCTGGGCCCGAGAACCCGCGGCCGCCCTCGAGCAGGTAGCTGGTCCCGGTGGGCGAGACCCAGACGTCGTTGACGGCATAGTCTCGGTCTGCGCTGACCGCGCCGGACCTCGACCACGTCGAGCCGTGATCGGTGGTGCTGGCCGCCGAACCGCAATTGCCGACGGCGTTAACCGTCGCGCCATCCACCGTTCCGGAGACCCGCCACAGGATGCACGCCGTGCCGGCGTCGGCGACGTTCTGCCAGGTCGTGCCGCCGTCGGTCGAATGCAACATCACGCCGCGGTATCCCGCCGCGGTGACGGCCCCGCCGTCCACGAGCGCGCCGCCGCCGGTCCCCCCCGCGCCGCCGTCAGCCGAGGTGAGCGAAACGCCGCCCACCGCATAGAGCTCACCGTTGCCGGAGCCCCAGACCCCCCACAGCCACATGGTCGGGTCCGAGAAAGTCATCGCCCAGCTGGTGCCGCCGTCGCCGGTGACCAGGATCTGTCCCTTTCCCGTCACGGCAACCACGTGAGCGCGATCGACGGACCAGACCCCGAAGAAGGGGCCCACCGCGCCGACGTCGCTCGCCTGCCATGACTGCCCCGCGTCGGTCGTGTGCATGAGAACGCCCGACTCCGGCTGCGCCGCGCCGGCCAGCCAGACGTCATCCGCGGCGCTCGCCGCGATGAACTCGAAGACGGGATACGTCGAGAGGGTGGCCCGGACGCTGCCCGGCGGGACGCTGACGTCGACCCAGGTCCGGGCGCCGTCGCCGGTCCGCAGGACCATGCCGCTCTCGCCGGCAACGTAGAGATCGCTGCCCACCCCATGGACGGCCAATGCGTTGTGTGTCGCCGGGAGGTCCTTGATCGACCACGGGCTGGCCGCCGCAGCGTCCGAACCGCGCTGGCTGCCCGAACCGCAAGCGCCCGCGGCGGCGACCGCCCACAAGGCGAGCACTCTCGTTCCCCCGGACGCCCAGCGGCCCGCGACCATCGCATTTTGACGGTATCACGGCACGCCAGACCCGCTCGATTCGGCAGACCGTCCTGGCGGCGCGGGCGGGCGCGCGCCTTCGGCCGAAGGAAAGCGGGCGCGTCGACAGGTCAGCTGATGGGACCGATGCCGGTCAACATGCAGCGGTTCGGGGGCGAGATCCAGTTGAACACCTGCAACCAGAGCGTTGGAATTTGCGGCATCGACGACCATTCCGAGTCGAACTCGATCCACTCGTCGCCCCAGACGAAGGCGCGCCCGGCGCCCATCTGAATGGCGTAAGCGACCGGCAGCGGAGCGGGGTTCGACGGCAAAAAAGCGATCGGCGTGCGAGTGCTGGCGTCGCCGCCCAGGTCGGAAACGGGGTAGCCGCCCGTGAACGTCACCGACGTCAGACCGGCAGTGATCGGGTGGGTGGCGAACTGAGTCACGGGTCCCCAGCTCCGCGGCAAGGCGTAGGCGACGCCCAGCGGCGCCAGCAGCGAGTTCGCGTGCCAATCCATCGTCGTGTCGTCGTTGTATCCGGACATCGAGGCCACGCCTCCTCCCGCCGAGACCCAGGCTGCGAACGTCGCGGCCTCGTCGGCGGTGTAGTCGCGGACCAGCCAATCCAGAATGACCACGTCGAACGGCCGCAGGAGGTCTGCCGTCAGCGGAACGTCCGCGGTGGTCTGAAGGCGCTGAACGGTCGTTCCCTTCGTCTCCAGCCAGGCCTGGAAATTCGAGGAGCCGTTCAGACCCGGGTTACCGAGGATGCCGATATTGAGGTGCGAACAAGACGCGTCGCCGGAACCCGCGTCGCGCGAGCCGGTCGCGCCGCCGGTGTTCGCGGGCGAACCGCCCGTCGCCGTCGAACCGACACCGCCCGAGCCGTGGTTCCCGCCGGTGGCCGTCGTGCCGCCCGTGGCGGCGCCGCCGGTCAGGCCGGCCCCAGCACCTCCGGAGCCGCCGGGAGCATGCGCTCCGCTCGCCGTGCCGGCCGTGCACCCGCCCAGCAGCAGCAACACGGCGGCCAGGGGGACGACATTCGAGCGCCGAAGTTGAACGGCCAGAACCCGCTTGCGCAAATAGGAAGCCACAGTGGATGCGATTCTGCCCGAGAAGCGCCTCGCGCGGATCAAGACTTTCCATGTCAATGCGTGACGCACACGGGCAGCCCGATGCGAAGAACACGTCCGAAGGCTGTCGACCTCTTCGATGATCGGACGGCCGCAGTCCCGCCGGCCGCCGAAGCACCCAAGACTCGCCCCCGTACCGGTCGATTCGGAACCGGCAGATCCGCCGCATCCCGATGGCACGTACACCAATCGTCATCGTGAAGGAGGTCAGCCGACTGGGCTCGAACCGGTCCCGCTGGCGGGCAAGATGAGGCGTCCTTTTCGGGATGATCCGGGGAAACGATCATCGAACGGCGCCCCTGCGGACGCGAAGGCCCGCCCGGTACGGCTACCAAGGAGCACCTCCTCACGTCCACGGGCGTCGCGCCGAAACACTCGTGATGTCGGTTCCCTTGGTTCACGCGCTTGGCGGCGAATGCGCCATCGTCGATTTGCACACGAACCGGGACACCGACGTTGGCGCGACGTAGCATTTCAGATTCGGATTCCCGCATCGGTGCCGCCGTCCGCCCCGTCCGGACCGAGCTCGGCGCAATAGCTCTCCAGCGCCACATCAGTCGTCGCACACAGGGCCGGACACGGAGTGGCGCGCAGCGCGATGTGAAAAGTGGCGCGGGGCGCGCCCATATCAATGCAACAACTTGGCTCCACCTGATCGCTGTCGCATGTGAATGCGCCACCGTCGTTCGACCGGCAATAGCACGTGACGGACATGACGTCGTCGCCACCACGGATGGCGCAACCATCACGGCTGTCTGCTTCATTGGTCGAAAATTCAACATCGCCGTGCACGACGAAAGATGCACCGGCGAGCTGCTCTTCGGCGGTCAATGCCACGTTGTCCACCTGCAGCGTCCCCGTTAGCCCGGTATGGCGCTCGATCTCCAGGCCCCCGCCGGTGCGAATGACCAATACGTGAGCGACCGGGTCGCCCCCTGCCTGATTTGTCGGGCGCACTTGGAACGTTCCGGTCTCATCGCGGCTAAACAACACCTGGAGCATCCAATCGTCGGGCGGTATGTGCTGTCTTTGGGAATACTCCAGGCACGTGTCGCTGGGTTCGGACGCATAGCTGATTGCGCGAAGCATGAGCCCGTCCGGCGGGGGCGCATAAAAGTTGATCGAATAGACCGAATGGTCGGGAGAGCCGCTCCAGCGGGCCATGGCCCCTGCCCAGTCCGAGACGCCTGCACCATCCGCGCGACTCGCGCTCGCGGCGTCGGACGGCACCATGGCCGGCTTTGGCTCATTCTTGGCGCACCCAAGCGCGATGACGACGACGCCGGAGAAGGCGAGCGAGGCGGTGTGTCCGACCCGAAAGTTCATCGTTCCCTGCTCCACGTTGGAGGCGCTCCCGATCACTGACCGAGACCGCCCGCGATATTCAATATTCTACTTTGTGATCGAGAGCGTCTCACGCCATGCCGGGTCGGGCTCGACCACATCGCCGGCAGGTACCGCATCCACGCCTTTAACCCTCAATCGCGTACGTCTTCTCGAGCAGCCGCCACCTGCGAAGCCAACCGCGTCGAGCCCATCGCCTACCTCGCCGACGTCCTCGGCCGCGTCGGCGGACCGCGCGCGCCCGGCGTGCCCGCGCGCGCGCCGCCCTCACCATGGTGCTGCAGCGTTCACGACGACCGGCAAGCTGTTCAACGACGGCGCGCCCATCGGCTACTGAGCCCACCTACGGGCTCTCGCGAACGGGTTCGACGCTGAGGGCGGACCCGCTGTATCGGAGATAGTAAAAGCGGTATCGGCGATCCGGCGGAAAAAGGCTCTCCGTGTCTTGCCCGTTCGTCCGTTCCGGGAACGTGAAGGTCTTCCCGTCGCCAACTTTCACGATCATCGAGTGACGATATCCGCCGAAGAACTGCGGCTTGCCTTGGACCGAGAGAACCTGCTTCCGGGTGTGGTCCAAATACGATTGCGCTCCTTGGACGATGAAGAATGTCGCGAAGCCAAGCTGCCCGAGGACTGCGAGCCACCGCCACCACGGTTTCGCGAGGCAGGCGATGGCCACCGCGGCGCCGATGAAGACAAGGGACAATCCGATCGACCGAAACATGTCGCCGCCGAAACCACCCAATTGTTCCGGGCTGACGAGCCCCTTTCGATTGAGCGCGAGCGCGTCCAGGGAGAACCCCAGCGCGCGCGACCAGGCAGCCGGATCGTCGGGGGTGATCGGCGGTGGCGTCATGTCAGCTCCAGATCACCGCGTGTTGAAGCCCGGCGGCGCGCGCGGGCGAGACCGGGACGGTGCTCTTCGTCTGAGCGACGAACACCAGGCAGACGCGGTTTGCGTCCGGTTCGATCAGCACGGTGCGGATGATCGGGCTCAGCTGCTGGGGTTGTTGCCCCTCGAATCTGAGCGCCATGGTCGGCGCGCGCGCCGGCAGCGCGAACCGCCAGCTGGAGGCGTCCGGGTGCAAGTTCAAGAGCTCGACGGGCGCTCGCCAGGCGACCTCCGGCACACGCATGCCGACAGCAGAGCACTGCCCCACCCCGACGTCCAGCCGTTGCTCGACGGGCGCCTCGGGCCGTACGCTCGGCGGCCGCAGGATTCCCGCCCTCACCTCGGGGAAGTGTTCGGCCTTGATCCGATCCAGCTCGTACATCTTGGCGGGGATGCCAGCCTGGGCGCTCCGCGGGAAGTACGCGTAAGACAACCAGCCCAGGCTGGCCACCGGCGGCCCCTCGGGCCAGCGCACGAAATCCTGCTGCGCCAGCGTCTCCGGCGTCAGCAGCGCCGACGGGTCCTCGAAGTTCGGCAAGGCGCAGGCCTCGACGGCTTCGCGCGTGGGCTGCAACAAGTAGCCGCGGCCGGAGGGATTGCGCGGATACGCGTAAAGGCCGAACAGCGGATCGGCGGGCATCCCGGTGGCCGCTTGCTCGGCTTCGATGGGATCGCCCATGGTCTTGCGCGCGACCTGATCGATGCCGCCGTAGGCGCGCTCCCATCCGAGGGGAATCTTCTCGACCGGGCGCGGGCTGGAGAACCGCAGCCGGTCCGGAGACCACTCGACCGATCGATCGCCGAACGCCCGCACCACGCGGGCGAAGTTGCCGATCCCGACGCCCGCGTCGAACACCGGCTTGCCGCCGTGCGCATAGGCGTGTCCCTGCACGATGACGTCGGTCGCGGACCGGTTCAACAGCAGGTCGGTGTCGTGCAGCAGCACCGCCTCGTCGGGGCCGAACACCGGCTCCTCGACCAGCGGAATCTGCTGGTCGGATTCGACCAGGGCACCGCGGGTCACCCGATACGTCCGCTTGGCCACGACGCCGATGATCCAGGCGCCCGTCGGATCGCCGGCGAACCGGACTGCGGAGACGCGCCCGCTCACCGGAAGAGACCGTTGACCCAATCGGTCGCCGTGGCCGATACGCTGTTGTAGGACTTCGGCCCGCCAGCAGCTGGATCGCCCTTGGCGCCGCCACCAACTGGTGTGTACACGGGTGAGTACCCGACCGGAGTTCCCAAGCCCCACGTCCCCAACCCGTACCCGACCGCCGTCGTCAGGAGGTCCCGGGCGGGGATGTTCTTGGCGGCCTGGAAGAACGCGCCGGCCGAATCCAGAAACAGCTGCCCGTTTCGCGCGAAGAAATTCGGCGCGCCCTCCGCAAATATCGAGTTGGACCAGGGACCGGCGAAGTTCGACGCGATTCCTTGCCCCATGCGCGACAGCACGCTGCCGCCCGCCGCCCGGTTCAACAACCCGCTGAGGGCTCCCGTCGCGACGGCGCACACGGCGCCCACCATCCAGGTGATGGCCATGTCGACGACCATCCCGACCAGTCCCCGCGCCAGATCCGCCCAGGTGAAGCCGGCGAAGACCGGATTGGCCGCCGCGATCACGGTGCCCGACGGCGCAGGCGGCAACGGAAAATCGAAGCAGTCCAGGTTCAGGTTGGCCGCATACAGCACGGCAACGGCCATGTCGCCGGTCTTCAGCTTGACCGTCCCCGACGCAAATTCGGACTTGGAGCCAGCGCCCAGCATGATCACGGGCAGAAGGACATTCGGCCAGATGTGACCCGGGTGCGGGCCGGCGTCGTGAGTTCGCGCGACCGCGTAACCCCATCCGCAGGCCACCGGCTTCGCTTGCAGGCTCTCGGGCGACGTCGCCTTGCTGGTGGCGACGGCCATCCCCAAGAAGTTCATCTTCTGGCTCCACCCCTCGCCCCAGACCACCACGTGGGGGGTGAATGGCGGCGGCGCCGGCGGGGGCGGCGGGATCGCCTTGTGCGCGTCGCAGCCGACGATCGGCTGGATTGTATTCAGGCAGTGCATCGGAACGCCGGGCATCGGATCTCCTTGGAAGCCTCAGGCCTCGACCGCCGTGACGGTCACGTGGCGCACCTCTCGCGGGCGAAAGACGTACGAGAACGTCGCCCGGTGCGTGACCACCAATTTCCCGGCGTCGACCCAGACGAACGCGCCGTCGATGCGCGACGTCGCTTCGAAGGTCTCCGCGCCCACCTGGATCTGCAGGCGCAGCAAATTGCGCGGGAGCGTGAGGGTCAGCGGCCGTTCGGACAAACCGTCGATCTCGATCGCCTCGCCCGGCGCCAGCGCCGGAACGACCAGGTCCGGGTGCGCGTGGTTGAACAGCGACGGGTCGACGTGCTTGACCGTCATCTTCTGGTCGTCGACCTGCACGGCCGTCGAGGCGCGCAACCCCCAGTTCATCGGATACGGTCCCCACCCCGCCGCCCGCGGCCGGTCGTCCCAGGCGCGGATGCGCGGCCCGTCGGCCGCCTCGATGTTCGGCAGCGGCTTGTCGCGTGCCTGGTCGGCGGTCAGGTAATAGCCGCGGCCGTTCGGGTTGTCGGCCCAGGGCGCCGGGTAGCCTTCGTAGTCCGCCGTCCCGCCGAACGCCCGATCGTAGGCCAGCGGCATTTCCGTGAAGGGCTGCGCGCGCGACGGCGTCAGCGGCTGGCGCTTGTCGCCGGTCGGAATCCAGAACCTGTCGCCGGTGACCGCCAGCCTGTGCACCAGCGCGCCCACCTTCAGCGTGAGGAGCGCCTCGCGCACGGGCCTCTGGCGGCGAATGGTGCCGAGCACGCAGACGTCCGCGCCCGACTTCTTGAAGTAGAGCTCGCCGTGCAGCATCCCGAACGGCGTCTCGAGAGGATCGGGCGAGAGGGGCATCGGCTCGGCAGCCGGCGCCAGCGTCCCGCCGGCGGCCAGATCGTAGGTGGCCTTGGCGATGACCGCCGCCGCGACCGGAGGCTCACCCAGGTCCGCGATCTGCAGCATCGCGTGCCAGGGCGTTTGATTATGGAGCTGCATCGCTGCTCGTTCGCACGCCCAGAGCGTCCACCAGCTCGGCGTCACCCGCATGGCCCGCGCGTGGCACCGGTGCCGGAAGCGCGGCTGGCGCGCCCGTCCAGGCCGGCAAAGGCGGCTGGCGGTCGCAATTGAGCAGCACCTGCTCGCCCAGCAACTGGACGTCGTCGTTGGCGCGAACCCGGACCGCCCCCGGACTGGCCTGGACCTCGACGTCGCCCCCGGCCACCCGGATGCCGGCCTGCGCCTCCTGGTTGATGACGCCGCCGGAGCGCAGCTCGATGCGATCGCGCGCCTCGACCCGGAACTCGTCGCAACGGGTGGCCACCGTCGATGCGTCGATCTCCAGCGCGGCCGCCCGGCCTCGGACCACGGCCCCCGCCGGAGTAATCTCGATTTCGAACGACAAGAGGACGTCGTCCTGCGCGTTGCGCAACGTCACCAGCGCTGCCTGCGGGCGCGGCTGCACCTCGAGCGTGTGTGTGTCACCCAGCTCCAGCCGTGTTCGGGCGGCAAGGCCCCCGCCATCGCGTCGGTCGCCGATCGTTTACTCGAGGCTAACAGAGCCCGAACGACCGCGGCCCGGGTTTATTCCTGCGCCGCGCTCAGCCACCCTGGGGCGAGCGGCGCCGGTACGGGCCGGTATCCGCAGCAGCAGTTCGCCGAGATGGAAGCCGCGGGCAGCCCCGCCAAGGCACTGGAGGAGCACGTCGAGCGCCAGCAGCAGCTCCTGGGCAACATCACCCAGGCCATGATCCCGGCGCCAGGATCGAAGGCCCCGGCAGACAAGCTCCGCACCGAAGAGAACCGTCTGGCCGAACTGGAAGGTCAGCTCCAGGTCATCACGACGGCGCGGCCGAAGGTGCTGCCGCACCCTGCCGCCATCGCCCGGTACGTCAACCAGCTGGCCGACGTGCTCACCAGCGGCGACATGGGCGCGACCGGCGAGGTGCTGCGGGCTGCGCTGGCGCCGTTCCGGGTGGTTCCTGAGGTTGAGGGCTACCAGATGCTTGGCGCCCTCAACCTCGAGTGTCCGAACCAGTTTGTAGCGGGGGCGTGATTTGAACACGCGACCTTCGGGTTATGAGCCCGACGAGCTACCAGGCTGCTCCACCCCGCATCAAGTTGTCAGCCTCCGACAGACCCGCTTACACCGGAGCCGCCGAAGCGGGGGGAAAGTTGCCCGATCGTGGTGCGCGCGTCAAGTGCGATCCGGACGTCCTCGTGGCCGGGGCCAGGTTTTCGAGAGGAAGCGACGAAGCGGACGCCCGCTGCGGGCCTCCTCAGAAGATCGCGAGCTCGCTGTTGCCGGAGGTCGCCCACTGCGCGGCGGGGTCGATCAGACGGAGCCGCACGTAGCGGGCGGTCGCCGACAGTGTCACCAGCTGATACGGCTGGCCCGAAACCGCCGCCGCCAGCGAGGTCCAGGTCGCCGCGTCCAGCGAACCTTCCACCGCCAACTGCGTCGACGAGCCGAGCGCGACGTCATACAGCACCAGGGCGCTCAGCGGCGCGGCCGCCCCCAGGTCGACGTAGACCCAGTTATTTTGGGGCGCGGGCGTGCACGGCTGCCCCGGCGGACACGCCGAGGGCGGCAACGGCCGCAGGCTGGTCGCCAGATCGCCGTCGGTCAGCGGACAGGGACTCTGGTCGACCGGACCGCTCGGTCCTTGCAGCCAGCAGTCCTTGCCGCGCGACAGCGGGATGCTGCCCCGGCTCGCGTACGCGCTTGACGGCGAATACCAGGTGACGTCGAAGTCGGTCCCGTCGCCCGGGAGCTTGCGATGCGCCCAGATCGCCCAGTTTCCGCCGAAGTCCTGGGTGACGCGCGGGTCGATTCGAATCTGGGCCGCCGACCCCGACGCGGCCGCCGACCAGACGGTCTGCCCCTGCGCCGTCGTGATCTGCAGCCGGTAGTCGTCGGCGGCGGTTCCGATCGAGCTGGCGAGCGACGGCCAAGAAAACGTCGGGGTGCTGCTGGTGTCGTCCTCGGTCCCGATGCTCTCCCACAGCCGCAACGGCGGAAGCGCGACCTCCGTCTTCTGGATGTAGAAGTCCGCGTCGACGCCGGCCGGCCCGGTCGCCTGCCCGCCGGGGGCCGGTCCGCGCAGCCAGGCGGAGAAGAGCAGCGCCTCGCCCGTCGAGCCCTGGGTGTCGGCCCCGCGCAGCGGCCCGAACGCATAGTTGCCGTCGCCGTCGGCGGTCGCCGCCGCGTAGGGGTGGCAGAGGCTGTCGTTGCCCGTCAGGCATGCCAGA
The DNA here is from genome assembly GCA_025934105.1 of Myxococcota bacterium. GTDB lineage: Bacteria > Myxococcota_A > Polyangia > Fen-1088 > Fen-1088 > JADGRB01. Next base: position 12,049 of record JAICYS010000044.1, read on the forward strand.
CCCAGTGTCCCGACCACGCTGATGAAGTCGCCGACGGCTTGCAGGGCGTCGGGATGGCGAATCAGCTGGACGCTGGCGGCGGCGTCGCCGTCGCCGGTCTGTCGCTGCGCCACGCCGCTGACCGTGATCGTGGCGCCGGAATCGACGTGGCTCGCCGGCCCGCATCCACAGACCAGCATCGCGATCGCGAGAGCGGACAAGGTACGCATGAGGGCCTCCGACATTTCGAACAGTGCAATGCACTGGCCAGCCGCGAGCGCCTCGACTTCGCGCGGCCGCCGCCAGCCGCTGTCGAGAATTCGGCAGACGCCGTCAGCCTTACATCGCCGGCTGGGCGGGATCCTTGATTCCACCGGTCACGTCCGTGACGTGACTGGACCGGCGGCGGCGATGGCATTACGGTCCGGCGGTGAAGCGCCCGTCGACGGCGAAGCGCGACGTGCCGGCGATCTTCCAAGCCGTGCTCGACGCCTGCGGCGGCCAGCAAGGCGTCACCGTCGGTCCGGGGTGGGGGCGCGGCGGCATCGTGCTCAAGCGCCGCGGCAAGATCTTCGCGATGCTGGTGCGCGGAGAGCTCGTCGCCAAGCTCCCGCGCGAACGCGTCGACGCGCTGATCGCCGCCGGGGCCGGCGCGCGCTTCGATCCGCGTCGCGACGGCCGCGTCATGAAGGAGTGGGTGGCGCTTGACGTGCGCGCGGCGCGGCAATGGCCGAGCTTCGCGCGCGAGGCGCTGGCTTTCGCCGGCGCCGCCGGCGTTCTCGCCAAGCGTCGGGTCAGGTAAGATGCCGCCTTTCCCCCTCCTCTAGCCTGGAGAATTGTTCATGAAGGCCTCCCCCCGCCTCGGACAGCTGCGCTCGTTCCCCGCCCTCGCCCTGACCGCCGCCTGCGCGCTCGCCCTCGCCTGCTCCAGCAGCAGCCCCGGCGGCGGCTCCGGCGGCTCCGGCACCGGCGGCACCACTCCCGGCACCGGTGGCTCCACTCCGGGCACGGGTGGCTCGACCCCCGGCTCCGGCGGCTCCAAGCCCGGCACCGGCGGCACGACCGGCACCGGCGGTTCGAGCGGTTCCGGCGGCGCCAACACCGGTTCGGGCGGCTCGAACACGACCGGCTCCGGCGGCGCCGGCACCGGTTCCGGCGGGTCGACCGGCTCCGGCGGCGCGAACGGCGGTCACGGCGGCGCCAACACCGGCTCCGGCGGCGCGACGCCCGGCAGCGGCGGCTCGACGGGCGGCGGCGGCAGCACCGCGGGCTGCCCGGCCAACGCCACCTTCTGCTCGGGCTTCGAAGAAGCGAGCGGACCTCCGACGAATGCGCCCGTGGGAACGGCGACTCTCCAAGCGTACACCGGCACGTTCACCGATCTCATGGCTCTCGACACCAGTGTCGTTCACTCCGGCAAGCAGTCGCTGAGGATCCTCAAGGGTGCCAGCATGTCTGCGTACAGAATGCTGTCGGTCCCGATCCCCGGCAGCAGTTTCTGGGTACGAGCCTACATGCGCAGCGACGACACGTTCGGGAACATGACCGCCGTTCATAACGCATTCTTCCAGGCGCAAATGACGCCGGATCCGAACAGCGGCGGCCAGATCCAATTTGCGGAACAGTGGTGCCAAGTACTTCTCAACGCCAACGACAAGCTCTACCCGGACGGTCTGTCGAGCTGCAGCACGACTGGACCTACGCTGTCCGCAAACACCTGGCATTGCGTAGAAGCCTTCTTCGACGGCGCGAACGGCACCGTCCAGGTGTACGGCGATGGAACAAAAATGATCGACGCCCAGAACTGGTCATACGCCAAGGAGACGTACGGTACATTCGAGTTCGGGTTCCATCTTTACAGCGGCCCAGACCGAAACCTGTGGTACGACGACGTCGTCGTCGCGCCGAGCCGGATCGGTTGCCAATGAGGCATCCCGAATATCGAGCAACTCAGGAGATGCGAGCCCGATAACGTGCATGATGAGGGACAGATCCACATCATGCGCGTTACTGCTGTTGCTCTTCAGTAGTGGCTGCCCTACGCGAACGATCTACTACGATGCCGGCGCAGATCATACCAACGCGAACCAGGGAGGCGTCGCTGGTCAAAGTTCGGGGGGTGCGGTGGGGACCGGAACGGGTGGAAATAACGGCGTCGGGGGTGCGAGCGGCGGTATAGCGGGTGCGCTGACCGGCGGAGCCAGCGGCGCTGGCGGCCTTGGCGGCACCGGCGGCCTTGGCGGCACCGGCGGCCTTGGCGGCACCGGCGGAACCGGTGTGGGAGGATTCGCAGGCGCTGGAGCGACAGGCGGCGCAGGGGGCGCGATCGGAGCCGGCGGCGGTGCCGGTTCAAATCCGTGCGGGCACAGCTGCCTCGGCGGGGCCTGCCTGGGAAGCCAGTGTCAGCCGGTCATGCTGGCTCAGTACACCGGTGAAGCCGAGCTGATCGACATCGGGACGGATAACGTCTACGTATCGACCGATCTCGGATACATCGGAAAGGCTGCAAAGGACGGCAGCGACCTGAAGCCACCGCAAATGCCTTCATTCGTAACGTCCGCGCGGATCGCCACCCACACTGTCGAAGACGGCGATCGGGTCTTCTTTGTCTGGTGGGGAAGCTCGGCTTACCAGGTTGCGTCTTGCTCGTCCCAGTCTTGCGAGCCCACAATCATGCCGGTCGGAGGGACAGGCACGCAGTACTTTGCCGTGGACACCGTCGATCACCGCATCGCTTGGATCGACTACTCTCCGACCAGGATCTTGGTGGGCTCCACCGTCGGAACCATAACAGGCACACAGATCCTCGGCATGGATTCAGCGTGGAGTGAGCAACAACTCTACTATGCAGCCGGAGGGCTATTTATCGTTGGGAGCGACGGAACCATTCAGCGCCTACCCGTCACGGGAGGAGCCCTTCGCAAGGTAGCCTCGGGCGCGGGAACCGGGAACCTCACCATTCTTGGCGACAATGGGACGAACTTATATTTCTACGACGGGACCTCGATCAGGTTTACTCCGCTTCCGGCGGGCGACGGCCTCGTCGGTCAGGAATTGATAGATACGACCTATTCTCCAGGAACTGGCCACAAATTTGCCGCTGACGCCCAGACCGCATACTGGGTGTCGAGCGGAAAGATCCACACCTGTCGGCTCAGCCAATGCAATTCGACGGAGCAGATCATCGCGAGCCAGGCAGCAGTTCAGGTGGAAGACCTCGGGCTCGACCAAAATGCCCTTTACTGGGCGGATACCACAGACGGCTCGGTGCCATTGTCAGGATTGGCCTACTTCTCGATCTGGAAACTCGCGAAGTAGGCGTCTCGAGGTCAGACGATCGGGGCGGCGGTGGCGGTCGGCGCCGCGGCGGTGTACTTGGCGACCAGGCGGCCGATGCGCGGGACGGCGGCCTCGACGTGCTTCTTGCCGGTCGGGCGCAGCTTCTCGTAGGCCTTCTTCAGCGTGCCGTTGGTCGACTTGGCGGCGCGGTCGTCGCTGATGGTCAGCAGCGCGTCGGCGACCTGACCGGCGCGGGCGTTCAGCAGCGGGCCGATGGGCTCGTTCTTGGCCTGCGCCTCCGCCCAGAAGGGCTCCAGCCGCGCCACGAAGTCGTCCAGCATGTGGTCGACAGCCTCGCTCACGAATCCCGGCTTGACGGCTTTGACGACGGCGAAGGCGGCCTTGACGGCCAGCCCGGTCAGCCCGCCCTTCGAATCGACCTCTTCTTCGATCAGCTTTCCGCAATCGGCCACCACCTTCGGCCGATTCCCCGGCACCAACAGAATCTCGTTCAAGTTCGGCATGGCGCGAATCTACACCACGTCCGCGCGACGTGGTACGCATGCGACGATGCCCCTCGGTAAGGTTCCGTCTCCGCGCGCGGCGCTGGCCATCCTGACGGGGCTGAACTTCTTGAACTACGTCGACCGGTACATTCCGGCGGCGGTCCTGCCCTCGCTCTCGTCGGCGCTGCATCTCACCGACAGCCAGGCCGGCTCGCTGGCGACGCTCTTCATCCTCAGCTATTCATTGGTCTCGCCGGTGGCCGGTTACCTGGGCGATCGCCGGCCCCGCTTCCGGCTGGCCGCGCTGGGGGTGCTGGTCTGGAGCGCGGCCACGTTCGGCTCGGGCCTGGCGGCGACGTACCTGGCGCTGGCGATGGCCCGCGGGCTGACCGGGGTTGGCGAAGCCAGTTACACGGTGGTCACGCCGTCGCTGGTCTCGGACTTTTACCCGGCGCAGCGCCGCGGGCGGGCGCTGGCGATCTTCTACGCGGCGATTCCCATCGGTTCGGCGCTGGGCTACGTCCTGGGGGGCGCCATCAACGAGCGGTTCGGCTGGCGCTCCGCGTTCTTCATGGCCGGGCTCCCCGGAGTGGCGCTGGCGCTGACGCTGCTTTTGCTGCGCGACCCGCCGCGCGGAATCCTGGATCCGGCGGCGGCGACGGTGACGCCGCCCCAGCGGCCCTCGTTGCGAGTGCTGGCCCAGTATCCGAGCTTCCTCTTCAACACCGGCGCGCAGATCATCTACACGTTCGTGGTCGGCGGCCTGGCCGCCTGGATGCCCACCTACTTCGTGCGGGTGCGTCACCTGCCGCTCAAGTCGGCCGATCTCACCTTCGGCGGCGTGCTGGCGCTGGCCGGCCTGGTCGGCACCCTGATCGGCGGCCGGGTGGGCGATCGCCTGGCGCAGCGGTACCCGGCCGGGCACTTCCTGCTGTGCGGCGTCGCGCTGGTCGCGTCGCTGCCGTTCTCGGTGGCGGGCGTGCTCGCCGAATCGCCTGCTATCTTCTGGCCGTCGATGTTCGTGGCCTTGACGCTTCTGTTCCTCAACACCGGTCCGCTGAACGCGGCCATCGCCAACGTTCTGCCGGCGCACTTGCGCGGCTGGGGATTCGCCATCAACACCATGGCCTTTCACCTGCTGGGCGACGCGATCTCGCCCTACATCATCGGGTTCGCCTCGGACCATCTGGGGGGCCTGGCCACGCCGGTGCTGGTGACCGCGACGCTGCCGGCGCTGGCCGGGCTGGTCCTGCTGGCCGGCCGCCCGGCGCTGGCACGCGACCTGGCCCGGAGCGGCGCGCAGTGAGCGACCCCGCCGCCGCCCTGGACGTCGCCGCCCGCATCGCCCGCGAGGCGGCCGAGCTGGTGCGCGGCTATCACCGCAAGCCCCTGCGGGTCGACAGCAAGGCCGGCAACGAGCCGGTCACCGAGGCCGATCGCGCCGCCAACGATCTGATCGTCAAGCGCCTGGGCGCCGCCTTCCCCGACGACGTCATCCTGTCCGAGGAGATCCCGGACAACGGCGCGCGCCTCGGCAGCCGGCGCGTCTGGATGGTCGACCCGATCGACGGCACCAGCGATTTCATCCAGGGCGACGTCGGGTTCGTCGTCATGATCGGTCTGTGCGTCGACGGGCGTCCGCTGGCCGGCGCGGTCGCGCACCCGCTTTCGGCCAAGGTCTACGGCGGCGTGGCGGGCGGCTTCGCCTGGGAAGAAGAGGCGTCGGGCACACGCACGCCGCTGCACACCTCGACCATCCAACGCGCCCCGGGCATTCGCCTGGTCGCCTCGAAGACCCACCGCACGGGCCGCATCGATCGCATCAAGCAGGCGCTGCAGATCCAGGACGAGATCAACGTGGGCAGCGTAGGCCTGAAGATCGGCCTGGTCAGCCGCGCCGAGCGCGATCTGTATGTCTACACCGGCGGCCGCACCAAGATTTGGGACACCTGCGCGCCCGAGGCGATCCTGCGCGGCGCCGGCGGCGTCATGACCGACGTCGACGGCGTGCCGCTGACCTATGACCAGCCCGATCTCTACAACCGGCGCGGCATCGTGGCCTCGAACGGGCCGCTGCACCCCTACGTGATCGAGACGCTGGCGCCGTTCGTGCGTACCACGGACTGATACGCCCGCGCCCGGAACGCGCGTGCCGCTGACGCGCGCACGCCGGCGCCGTCGACGGGCCGCGATCGGCCCCCGTCCCCGCGCACCACCGACTGGCGCCGGCGCCCGGCGTCAGCTACCCGCGATCATCATCTCGGACACCCGGAACGTCGGGCACTGTACGGACGAGCGCGTGTCCAGATCGTCGCCGAGCGCGTCGACTCGCTTCCACAGATCGTCGAAGCCCAGCGACACGGTGATCTCGGTGACCGGGAACGCCCGCTCGCCGCGCTCGATCCAGAACCCGCCAGCGCCTTGCGAGTAGTCGCCGGTGACGGCGTTGAAACCGAAGCCCATCAGCTCTGTCACATACAACCCCCGCTCGACGCGTTCGATGTCGCGCGCCGGCGTCCGACCGGGCCGGAGAATCAAGTTCGAGATGCCGACGTGCGGGCTGCCGCCCACGGCGCGCGCCGCCGAGCCCGTCGACCGCCGCCCCAGCTTGCGCGCGGCGTAGGTGTCGCACAGAAACGTCCGCAGCACCCCCTCGGAGATGAGCACGTTGGGCCGGCTGGCGAGCCCCTCGCCGTCGTACGGCCGCGACCCCGGACCGCGCGGGAGCAGCGGATCGTCGACCAGCTCGATGAACGGCGAGGCGACGGCCGTCCCGTCGCGGCCGGCCAGGTACGTGCTGCGCCGCCACAACGCACCGCCCGACAGCACGCCGGCGAGCTGCCCGACCAGGCCGCGCCCCGCCTCGGGCGAGAAGATGACCGGCGCCGCGCCGGTCGGGATCTTGCGGGCGCCCAGCTTGGCGACCGTGCGCCGCGCGGCCTCCAGCCCGATCTGCTCGGGGTCGGCCAGGCCGCTCGCGAAACGCGACGCGCTCCAGTAGACGCCGTTGCGCTTCTTGCCTTCGGCGTCGTCGCAGATCGGTTCCACGGCGAACGAGACGTGCGTGCCGCGCACCGAGCCCGAAAACCCGGCCGAGGTCGCGAACCCGGAGGCGCCCACGGTCCGGCCGAACACGGCGCCGTCGGAGTTGGTGATGCGCTTGTCCATCTTCAGCGCCGCCGCCTCGCCCATCCGCGCCCGGCGCAACCCCTCGGCCACGTCCAGCGATAGGACGGCGTCGTCCCACAGGTCGAGATCGGGCAGCTCGCGCGCCAGCTCCTCGCGCGCCGGCAGCGCGCCGGCCGGATCCGGCTCGGACAGCGCCGCCAGCTCGACGCTCTCGCGCGCGAACCGCTCCAGCGCGCCCGGCGCGAAGTCCGACGTGTAGGTCACCGCCGCGCGGTCGTCCTTGAGCACGCGCAGCCCCAGCGCCCGGCTGCCGGCCTCCTTGATGAGCTCGGTCTCCCCGAGCCGCACCTTCACCTCCAGCTCGGTTCCGTCGCGCACCAGCACCTCGGCGCCGTCGGCCCCGGCCTTCACGGCCAGCGAGAGCATCTGCTCGGCCAGCCGCTGGCATTCTTTCGGATCGGGCAGGCGCCGCCCCCCCCGCGCGGGTGCGCTCATCGGGTCTTGGTTCCCCCCACGGTGATCTCGGCGATCTTCATGGTCGGCGTGCCGATGCCGACCGGCACCGACTGACCGTCCTTGCCACAGGTCCAGGTCCCCTGCGACAGCTCGAAATCCGATCCCAGCATGGTCACCTTGCGCAGCACGTCCGGCCCGTTGCCGATGAGGTTGGTCCCCTTGAGCGGCGCCGTCAGCTTGCCGTCCTCGATCAAATAGCTCTCGGTCAGCGCGAACACGAAGTCGCCGTTCGAGATGTTGACCTGTCCGCCCGCGAACCGCTTGGCGAACACGCCGCGCTTGACCGACTTGATGATCTCCTCGGGATCGTCCTGCCCGGGCGCGAGAAACGTGTTGGTCATGCGCGGCAGCGGTTCGTGCCGGAAGCTCTGGCGGCGCCCGTTCCCCGACGGCGCGGTCCCGAAGTGTTTCGACGACAGCCGGTCCTGCATGTAGCCGACCAGCACGCCCTGCTCGATGAGCACGTTGCGCTGCCCCGGGTTCCCCTCGTCGTCGACGTTGATGGTGCCGCGCGCGTTATCGACGGTGCCGTCGTCGACGACCGTGCAGAGCGGCGAGGCCACGTTCTGGCCAATCCGGCCGGCATAGTTAGACGTGCGCTTGCGGTTGAAGTCGGCCTCCAGGCCGTGACCGACCGCCTCGTGCAGCAGGATGCCGGACTCGCCCGCGCCCAGCACGACCTCCATCGGGCCGGCCGGCGCCTCCACCGCGTGCAGCATGCCGACGGCCAGCCGCGCCGCCTCGCGCCCGTGGTCCTCGGGGCTCTGTCCGGGGCGCGCGAAGAACTCCATCCCGAAACGGCCGGCTCCGCCCGAGCGCCCGGCCTGCCGCTGGCGCCCCGCCCCCTCGCCCTCCTCGGCCACCGCGCTCACGCCGAACCGGATCATGGGCTGGCTGTCGCGGGCCATGTGCCCGTCGGACGTGACCACCAGAACCTCGCGTTGCTCCTCGGCCAGCGACGCCTCGACCCGGACGATCCGGTTGTCGTAGGCGCGCGCCGCCGCGTCGGCGCGGCGCAAGAGGGCCACCTTGTCGACACCGGGGCGCGCCAGCGCCGGCTCGGCGACCGGATAGCGATGCGACAACGTCACCGGGCGGATGTCGATCGGCCCCGGAACCGCGCCGCTGGATGCGATCTGCGCCGCGGTCCGCGCCGCTTCCAGCATGCGGTCCTCGGCCAGCTCCTCGGTGTAGGCGTACCCGGTGGCGTCGCCGCGCAGCACCCGCACGCCCAGGCCCAGCGTCACGCCGCGCCCCACCGTCCGGATGCGCCCGTCCTCGAGCACGTAGTCCGCGCCGCTGCGGTGCTCGAAGTAAAGGTCGGCGTACTCGCCGCCCGAGCTCAACGCCGCCGCCAGCAGCCGCTCGGCCAGCGCCGCGTCGATGCCGTCCAGGGGCGAGCGCGCCCCGTCAGCGGCCGCCGCGCTCACGAGCGGGCCCCCGCTGCGGTCCGACCGTTCAGCCCCTTCAAGCACGCATCGATGGCGCCGGCGGCCTGCCGGATCTCCTCTTCGCGGCCGCCCAGCCAGACCCGCCCGACCGCGCCGAACGTGACCACCTCCAGAAGGCCGACCTCGGCGCGCTTCTCCGCCTCGTTGGCGGCCAGGGCCGCGTAGCCGGCCGGCTGCACCTCGAGCGTGTACAGCGTCTGACCGTCGAGCAACATCTCTCCGTGTCGCATCCGGTTGATCATGGCCGACTGGTGCCCGTCGACGCCAGTGATGATTTCGCGCGACAGCACGCGTGGCGCCAGCCGATCTCCCTCGCCCAGGCCCAGCCTGTTCAAGATGGCGGCCGCCGCCGCGCGCACCTCGCCCTGGTCGAAGGCGTGCAACTCGAGGAGGCCGAACGCGCGCTCGACGATCTGCATGCCGGGCGTCACCCGGGCCGTCTTCAGCGCCACGTCCGTCAGCGAGTTGACGGCGATGCCCGGCGCAATCTCGACCACCAGCGCCGATTGGCCCTCGAGAGGCAGCATCCCTTGCGCAACCGTCTGCAGAAATCCCGCCAGCTGAGGCTGAAGGACGTCGATGAACGTCAGCGCGCGAAGCTCCATCGACGGCATTGTACGCGAGGTCGGCCGAGCCCGCGCCGCCGGTTCCACGGCCAGGTCTCGCGCGACCGGATCGCGAGCGCCGGGTCGCGCGAGCGGAGCGCGAGCGCCGGTTCGCGTGAGCGGAGCGCGAGGGCCGGTTCGCACGAACGGAGCGCGAGCGCCGGTTCGCGCGAGCGCTTGTTGCGCGCGCTGCTGTTCGCTCGAGCGATGGTTCGCGCGAACTCGGGTCGGGGGTCGGGGGGCCGCCGCCGTCTCAGGGTCGCGGGCGGCCTCCTCGCCTGAGCGAGCGGCGGCTGGCGCGGGCGCTCGTGGCCGCGGCGCGGGCCTTCTCGAGGTCGTGGTTACGCTCGTTCCGGCGGAACGCCCAGCTCGCCGTTCGTGTCGTCCTTGATCTTGGCCAGCCCGCGCACCTCCACCTGACGGATCCGTTCGCGCGTCAGGTTCAGGATCGCGCCGACCTCCTCCAGTGTGATGCCGCCCCGATCGGCGACGTCCAGCGAGCAGGTCTCCGCCATCTCCCACACCTCGAGGTGCGGAAAGTTCAGCTTGATGGCGCCGGTCTCCGGGTTGACGTCCAGATAAAGATGGTGGGAGCAGGAGACGAACGGGCAGGGGCGCGGCATCGACGCGCACTGCTCGCGCGTCATCGGACGGTCGACGTCCGGCGGGTAGACCAGCAGCTCGGAGAGACGGCGCTCGTCGCGGGTCAGCCGCTTGGGGGCGATGGTCTTCGAGCGGACGCGGCCGTCGCGTCCGGCCGAGTGCACCTTGCGGCGGATGCGGGCCACTTCGGGCTGTGGCGCATCCTCATCCTCCGAGACCCCGGCGCTCTGCGCGTTGGGATCCAACGTCTCATCCAATTCATCCATGGGCTCCTCCTCCGTCGGTGGGCGTGGCCGCCGTCAATAAAGGTCGCTGCCTGTCGCTGCCGGGCCGGACGACTCGGCGGCTTGGGCGGAAATTCGTCGCTCGAGGCTGCTGATCCGTCGCACCAGCTCGCCCGCGGCGCGCTTGGCTTCGACGATCTCGCGTTCCAGCTCGCGCCGCCGCTCGGGATCGCGGGCTCGACCGCGCGCCTCCCGCTCGAACCCGGCGATGAGGTCGCGCAGATCGTTCTCGACGGTCTCGATCTCGTCCTTGAAGCGCGCGAACGAACGCTGGATCTCTTCGATGGTCCGATCGGCGGCCATCATCCCCTTCACCACGTTCACGCGGCGGATCACGTGCGCCGGGTAGAGCCCGCACGACCCGCGATGCTTCCCCTTGCGGCCCACGCGGACCGAGCGCGGCAGCAGCCCCAGCTGTACGTACTTGCGCAGCGTCGCCTCGGAGAACCGGATCCCGCGCGTCTCGAATACGTCGACGATCTGGCGCGAGGTGAGGCCGTTCGGCCAGGCCCGCTCGATCTCCTCGATCTCCCTCTCTTCGAGCAGCCCCCGGGGCGCGGGGGATTCCGATGGAAGAGATCGCTTCATTATCCGATTTTCAAAGTAATCTATTGAATAGAATCTCCTCAATAGAAAAAGAACTGTGAATCTGTTCAGCAGAGTCCGGTCCCTGCCGTCTGTTCACGCGATTCGCGCGGACGACGCTGCCCTTAACTGGCCCGTCGGCAAACGAACGCCGTCTCGACCAGTGTCGATCCGGCTCTATACTGGCCGCGCATGAAGCGGGCCGGACTCCTCGGGCTGGCAGCGACGGCGTTCGGCGCGTCGCTGATCGCGGCGCTCCCGCCGGCGCACGGCGCGCGCGATCGGCGGTTCTTCAGCAGCCGCGCCGGCGTCGGCCTCGAGGCGCCGCCCGGCTGGACGCTGTCGCTGCAGACCGGTTACCCCAAGATCCTCTGCGTGCTGCTTCACCCGGGCGGCAGCCGGATCTCGCTGGCCGTCGACGACGCCGTCACCGCGGCCGACGCCGCCGCGCTGGTGGCCGAGACGCGTCCCGCCCTGGCCGCCCAGGGGCTGGAGGTCTCGGCCGTGACCGCCGGGTCGCGGGGCGGCGTGCAGGTCGACGCGCGCGCCGCCCGCCGCAGCCAGCAGCTGCGGCAGATCTACCTGGTGCGGGCCGTCCCCTGGGGCAAGCAGGCCATCGTCCTCACGCTGACGGCGCCGGCCGCCGACGCCGCGGCCGCGGCCGGATCGCTGGACTGGGTGGCGGCCCACCTCGATCTACAGCCGCCGGCGCGCGCCGACGACCAGCGGGCGCGCCCCGACGGCGGCCCCTGAGGCTGGTTAGCTGGTGAGCTTGCCGGCCGCCGGAGTGGGCGGCGTCTCCTCGCGGATCAGCCGGCCGAAGGCGGCCAGCCGATCGGCGCCGACCGACTCGGCCGGCGCGCGCCCGAACGGAGCCTCCATGTACTTCCACATCTTCTTCCACCAGCGGACCGGTCCCCTGTCGGCGCAGCCGAAGGATCGCTCGCCGATGCCGCAGTAAAGACGGACGTGCATGTGATCGTCGTGAGGCTCGGAGTCACTCGGCTGGTGAAGAATGAAGGCCGCGCGCGCCAGCAGCGCCGGATCGTCCCCCTCGGCGGCCGCTTCGCGCAGCAGCGCCGCGCCCAGGCTGCGCTGCACGAAGATCCACTGCACCTCCGCATCGGGATCGCTCAGCAGCCCGCGCACGAAGGCCCAGTTCCGCCGGGCGTCGAAACGGTACGGCGGCACGGGGCGCGCCGGCGCGCGGGTGCCCTGCGGCGGCGACCAGCGCACGGCCCGCCCCTCCGACGAAAAATGCAGCATCGCCTCGTTGAGGCGCACCGGCCGCCCGCCGGCGTCGGTGGCATAGAAGAAGACGTCCACGTCCCGCCCGTCCTGGTGCGACCTGTGCTGCGCCGATCCACCGCCTCTTCGGCGCGACAGATCGCCGATGGCCGCCACGCCGCCGGGCGCGTCGCGCTCGACCTCGCGGGAAACGCGCGCGATCAGATCGACCAGCGTTTCGGTCCCGTAGTTCGCGTGCCGCGTCCTCCAAGGCACCGGCACCGCGTACCCTTCACCCTCGAAGGGCAGCGATGCCGGATGGCGCAAGGTTCCGTCGGCGGCCGTCCCCAGCGACGTGCTGCTGAAGGTGGTCGCCAGCGGTCCGGCGCACCCGGCCCCCGTCAAGGCCAGCAGCAGGGCGAGCAGCCTACGGTTCATCCATAGGCTTTTTCGATGCGTTCCTGGTCTTCCTTGCAGCGGATGCAAAGCGTCGTCTCGAGACGCGCCTCCAGCCGCTTGATCGAGATCGGCTCGTCGCATTGCTCGCAAAGGCCGAAATTGCCGGCCTCTATCTTCTCGAGCGCGTGATCGATCTTTTGAAGAAACACCTTCTCGCGCCCGCGCAGCCGGAACGTGAACGAATGCAGGTACTCCGACGACGCCAGATCCATTTCGTCCGGCAGGTCGTCCGAATCCAGCGTCATGTCCTCGTTCAGGGTTCGTTGCGCGTTGCGAAGGATTTCCTTCTTTTTGGCGAGCAAGATCTCGCGAAACCGCTTCAAGTCCTTCTTCTTCAGCCCGGTCCCTTCCATGAACTTCCCCGCGCCCATGAGAGGCGCACCTGATTCAAGTCGAGCCGCGAACGGAGAACCAACGCCTGCTCCTGAAGCAGGCCAACCAGCGAACAAACAAAAGTGGGCCGGTAGAATACATGCCAGCCCTTTCTCAGTCAAGGCGATTCCTTTCTTGACACCCGACGGTAGGGCCACTTACACTGCCACACTCGACCACACGCGGAGGCCTCGCACACTCATGGGCGGTTCCGACAAGCGCAAGCAGAGCCTGTACTTTCCCGAAGAAATGCTGAAGGAGATCCAGGACGAAGCCACCCGGCAGGATCGTTCGCTGTCGTGGATCGTTCAGAAAGCCTGGAAGATCTCCCGCAAGGAGATCATGAAGTACCCGTCCGTGAATGAGTTCCCGGGCGAAGAGGACGAGCGCGGCGCGACTGAGTAGCTTTTGCCCGCACGAGATTTTCTGCTGATAGCCGAGTCGGTCACTCCGCTCGGCGAGGGGGTATCGGCGGTCGGGGCAAGCGGGCTCAGTCGAGCTCTCGCTGCGCTCGGGCATCGCGCGACGGTGCTGGCCTTGGCCAGCGTCGATGCTGCCGCGCGTGTGCCCGGGCTGGCCCGCAGGCTGCGCACCGTCTCCACGTCCGTCGGAGGCCAGCCCCGTGAGCTGGTCCTCTTCGAAGGGCGAGCGGCGCGTTCCGACGCGCAGCTCTTGATCCTGGGGACGGCCGCGCCGCCGACGCGCGCGGAGACGGTCGCGATTTTGGAGGGCGCCACCCGTTCGTTGGCGGCCGACGGCCTGGTCGCCCCCGCGGTCGCCATCGGCTGGGGAGAGCCGGCCGCCGCCGCGCTCTCGGCCACCTCCGCGGCCGCCCGGCTGTTCGTGCTGCCGACGGGCCGCACCTGTGCGCCGCTCAGCGCGGAAGAGGCGGCGCTGCTGGGCCCGCTGCTGCTCGGCGACGACTCGGCGTCGCATTCGCTGGTGGCGCTCGGCTGTCTGGGCGCCAACGCCATCATCGGCCCGAGCCCCAGCGCGGCCCGCGCGATGGAGTCCGACCCGGGCCTCGCCTCGCGCGCCTCCGACGAGCCCTTCTTGAACGTCCGCTTCGGCTGCGACGATCCACCGCACGATCCCGCGACCGATCCGGCGCTGCCGGCCACCTCGGGAGGGACGCCGCTGTCGCGCAAGGCGGAGTGCCGCCGGGCCCTCGCTCGTCGCTGTTCCATCGCAGTGGGCCCGCGCACGCTGCTGCTGACCACCGGACCGCTGGGCGGCGACGACGCCGGCGCCGCCGTTCTGTCGGCCATCGAACGGCTCGCCCCCTTCGACATCGTCACCGTGATCGTCTGTCAGAGCGGCGCCCCGGGCGTCGACCGCGCGCGGCTCCTGGCGCTGCAGCAACCCGGGCGCGTGGCGCTGCTCTCCGATGCCAGCGACGCCGACGCGCGTTTCGCGCGCGCCGCCGCCGACGCCATCCTGCTCGGCGACGATCACGATCGCATCGGACGCTCGACGGGGCTAGCGCTGCTCTACGGCACCCTGCCCATCGCCCCGGACGTCGGCGCGAACCACGACTACCTGGTGGACTACGATCCAGCGTCGAGGACCGGCGAGGCCATCCTCTACAGCGCCGCCTCGACGTTCGAGGTCGAGAGCGCGGTTCGCCGCGCGCTCAGCCTGCGCGCCGACAGCGATCTATGGACGCCGCTGGTCACGCAGCTGATGGACCGGGCGCCGCGCTGGTCGGCCACGGCCACGGCCATCGCCGAGATCGTCGAAGAGACGCTGGCCTCGCCCGGCTGATTCTGCCTCAGCGCGGAACCAGCCGGGTCACCCGCACGCCCAGCTCGCCCTCCACGTTCACCAGCTCGCCCTCGGCCCAGAGCTCGCCGCCGACCCGCAGCGACACCGCGCTGGCGCGATCGACACGCAGGCCCAGCACCACGCCCGGCGCCAGCCCCAGAATCTCGTCGCCGCGTAAGGTGATCCGTCCCAGCTCGGCGACGACCTCGATCGGCGCGGCCGCCAGCGTCGCGGCGGCTGGCTCGGTCTTTTCAGCGTCCATGGTCGGGTCCTTTCTGCTTGGTGTGGTGTCGGGTGTGGTGGGGCTGAACGTCTGCAACGCGGCGGACCGCCAGCCCCGCACGACCGCGAGCGCCCCATCCGCGCCGGCGCGCGCAGCCGCCGCGAACCCACCGACGGTGAGCTGGACTTCCGCCGAGCCGACCGCGACGAGCGGAGCGGCCGCCACCCCGTCGAACAGCACGACGTCGCCCGGCTCGAGATCGACCAGCGCCTCCGCCGGAACGGTGGTCGCCGCCGCCCGCACGCCGACTTCGATCGGCAACCCCGCCGCCGCCCGAGGCCAGGCCCCCGGTCCGGGCGGTGTGCCGTTCGGCGCGCGCAGCCAGACGGTCCCCGCGCCGGCCGCCGCCTCCACCCGCAGCGCGATCGCCGGGCCGGACAGCGGGACCGCCGTTCCCAGCGCGAACGACCAGCCGAGGGGATCCAGCAGCGGCGCCAGCAACGCCACCAACACACCGCGCTCGGCCGGCCCCAGCGGGCGCGCCGGCGCGAAGACCTCCCGCCCGCTGATCGCGCGATCGACCCACCGGGCCGCCAGCGCCGCCGGCACGCACAGCTGCCCGCCGACACCGTCGCGCCGGATGCCCAGCGGGAGCGCGTCCTCCGGAACGGCAGCGACACCCCCGGTCCAGACTCGTGCGCCGCCCAGCGGCGAAAGGTCGACCTGCCAAGCGGCCGGCATGAACGCCAGCAGGCGCGCAGCGGCCTGGGTCGCCAGCGCCTCCGCGCGCGCGACCGTCGGAAAGCCGGCCAGGTCCAGGGCGGTGACGTTCAACGTGCGTCCTCCTTGCCCGGCGCGCTCTGCCGGGGCGAGCTCCCCGGGTCGTCGGCGCTGAGGACGATGCCGCGACGCCGCAGCCGGAGATGGACCTCCCTCATGACGTCCGAGAGCGTCTCGCGCGAACCCGTCGTCGCTGTCAAGAGCTGCCACCCGACCGCGTGGCCATCACGCCCGGTGGCCAGCCGGATCTCCGTCGCGCCCCCTGCCCCGTCGGTGACCCGGATTCGCGCCTCGGACAGGTCGCCGCGCGCGCCGATCAGCACGCGGTCGACGGTCATCACCATCGGAGGTGGTCGGCGCGCCGGTGCGCGCGCCTCCGCGGGCGGCCCGGCCTCCGTGCCCGTCCCGATGGTCTGCGCGGTGACGGCCGTCGCGTTCATCCAGCGCGGAAAGTTGGTGGCCCCGCGGCGTCGTGGCCAGGCCGCGCTGCCCGAGCCGGCGCCCGGTGCGCCGGCGCCAGGCCCCGCTGAGGTGGTCGAATCCCGCACCCGCACGGTCCTGATTGTCGGACAATCGCGTTGCCGGTTGCGCGAAGCACCCTCTCCTTTGGTAAGATTCGTCGAAACCGCCGCCCTCGGTGGCCATCGAATGGAGATGAGAGGCCGGGACGCCGCATGACGAGACCAGGGCCGCGATGAATTGCCACGAGCTCATCGACTTCTGTTTCGACTACATCGAGGGGGCGCTCCCCGAGCCGGAACAGGTTGGTTTTCGGCGGCACCTGTCACAGTGTCCCGATTGCGTCTGCTTCTTCGAAACGTACCGAAAGACGCCGGAGCTGACGCGGGAAGCGCTCGCGACGAAGATTCCCAGCTCGGTGCGCGAATCGATCCGCAGCTTCCTGCTGGCTCGCCGCAACGGGTAGCAAGCCGGCCCGCGCGGCCTGGCTGACCGCGTGTCGGCTGGCCGCGGCAGTGGACGTGGCCGCTCGCACGACCGGCGGCTGAACTATTTTTTTGACAGGGTCGGCAATAGGCCTATCTTGGCCTACATGTACGACAACCTCTCACTGACCGCGGCGGCGCTGGGTCGCCGGCAGGCGCCGCGCCTGCGGCTCGCCTTGTCCATGCACGAGTATGTCAAGGACGAGCCCTGCCAGGCATTGGCCCGGGACGTGAGCGAAGGGGGGCTGGCCCTCCAAAAGCAGTTCGGCGCCAACCGCCATCCCGTCGAGCTGGTGACCGTCGAGATCGAACTGCCGGGAACGAACGAGACGATCTGGGCCACCGCCCAGCCGCGGTTCGATGCCCTCCAGCGCAGCTTGCAGGTCTCCGGCCTGAGATTCGTTTCCATGGCGCGCAAGCACGAACGGCTGATCCGCGATTACGTGCGGGAACGCCGCGAGCGTCTGGCCCGCCTGCTCACACCACGGCCCATCCAGAGCCGCTTCGTCTGATTCGTTGAACTGATCATCGCCTCGGTCGGCCTCCGGACGTCGCAATGGTGCGGCGCCGGAGGCCGGTTTTTTTTTTGCGCCGCCGTTCGAAACCGACGGACGGCGCCGGTGCTACCCTTTTCGGGTGGGACTTCGGCCGGCTGTCCTCGCCTGCGCCGCCGCGTGGGTGTTGGGCGCCTCGCCCGCGCGCGGGGATTGGCAGGTCCGCCGCAACTCGAACGCGCCGCTGCTCGACGCTGCGCTGGCGGCGTTGTGGCAGCGGCCGGACGACGCGGCCCTGGCCCGCCGCGCGGTGCAGCTCGCCGGCCGGACCGGGCGCGCCGCGCTGCTGAACCGGCTGCGCGTGCACGCGCAGGAGCGCGCCAGCTACGGCAGCTCCGAATCCTACGCGCAGGTCCTGCTGCTGCTGAACGACGGCCCTGGCGCCGCCGCCGCCTTCGAGGCCGCGCTTCGCGAGTCGCCGCTGTCGGCCGCCGCGCTGACCGGTCGTGCGCGCGCGCTGGCCGCCGCCGGCGATCCCGGCGCGGCCGCCGCGTTCGACCGAGCGCTGGCGCAGGAACATCGCCCGGCGGCGCGCCGCAAGCTGCTGGAAGGCGC
>JAICYS010000064.1 GCA_025934105.1 Myxococcota bacterium
CCGCCGGCTCCTGGCTGGCCGCCCGGCCCGCCGGCGGCCGCCCCGCCCATGCCCGGCGCGCCGCCACCGGCGGCGCCGGCCAGTCCCGGCGACCCGGCCGCGCCGCCCGTTCCCGTCGCTGATGCATCGGCACCAGCATCGACGGGACCGCCCTTGGCGCCGGCGGCGCCGCCCAGACCCGCCGCTCCGCCGGCCCCGGCCATCCCCGCTGCCCCGGAGGTGCCTCCGCCGCTTCCATCGCCCGCCGCCCCGTCGCTGCCCGGGGCGGGAACGCCGGCGTCTGAAAGGCCGGCGCTGCCGCCTTGCGACGCGGAATCCGGCGATGCCGCACCGCCGGAGCATCCCGAAGCGAATGCGACCGCGCTCGCGAGCTCGATCATCACGACAAGCTTGTTCACGGCAACCCCCCAAATCGGCGCAATGCCAAACGCGCCGACAGCTTGCGCACAGCAAGCCGTGTGCCGCACGGTCGAGCCCGATTTAAAAAGGCCGCGGGCCATCCGCATTACGGGCCGGTAACGGTCCGAGCCACGCCGTCCGCTCACGGTGCCGCGCGCCGACGGGGACGGCGAGGTGCGTCTCAGACACGCGCGCCCACCGCCCAAGAAGTACCAAGGGGGGACGGGTCTGCGACTTTGTCCATCCAGGCGCACAAAACCCTTTCGGCGCTGCGCGAATAACGCCGGCGCGACATCCCCGGCTTTCTCGCTATCGTTCTCTTCCTGGTCATCCCGGGCCTGAGCCCGCGGCCGGCGCTGGCAGCGACGTGCACGTGGCAGACCAGCTCGGCCGCCAACTGGAACGCCGCGACGTCCAACTGGAGCTGCGGCGCGTTTTCCGCTTCGGGCGACGACGTGGTGTTCAGCAGCTCGGGCACGTTGGCTCGACGGGCGGCAAGCTGTACTTCCTCGACCGCAACACCGGGACGACGCCGGCGGTGAGCATTCTCAAGGAGTACTTCTTCGGATCGAGCCAGTCCGTGTCGTCGATCGGGTACGATCCGTCGGTCAACCGCTACATGGTCACCAGTTCCAATGCGTCGACGAACGACGGGCGGGTGTACTTCTTCGATCAGGTCGCGGACCCCACCAGCGGCTCGTTATGAGGCCCGCGTCGATCGTCACGGGCAGTGCGGGACGCCGCCCAGGCCGTTGTTGAAGCTGTCGAGCGTCGAGGAGAGGGCGGTGGCCTGGGCGGCCGCTGGGGTGCCGGCCGGCGTGCCGTACGCAAGGCGTCCGTCCGCGTCTTTGTTCGCCGCCATCCAGACCTGCGCGGCGCCCAGCGCCTGCGTCACGGCGGCGGGCGGATTCGCCGCCGCGGCCTGGTTGAGCAAGGCGGCAATCAGTTGATGGGCCAGGATCAGGCTGGCGTCGCCCGCCGGGTCCATGCCGAAGATGTCCAGCAGGTCGCTCTCGGCGTAGCTGACACCGCCGATGGTCAGCGACGTGACGGGCCACGCGTCCGGGTGGTTCTTCCAGTAGCCCTGCGTGAACGTGCAATGCCCGCCGGAGCCGCCGGAGCCGCCGGCGCCCGTGTCGCCACCCGTGCCCGAACCGCGACCACCCGTACCGGTCTCAGCCCCACCCCCGGAGCCGCCGGAGCCTGTGGCGGGGCAGCCTTCGGTGCCGGGGACGCAGTCGGAGCCGCCGGAGCCTGTGGCGGGGCAGCCCTCGGTGCCGGGGACGCAGTCGGAGCCGCCGGAGCCTGTGGCGGGGCAGCCCTCGGTGCCGGGGACGCAGTCGGAGCCGCCAGGGCCCGTTCCGCCACCACCCGAGCCGCTCGGTGTGCAAGTCAGTTGGGATTCGTCGGCGACGCAAATCCAGCCGCCGCCCTGGCCGCCGGGCGGACAATAAAGGCCGCCCTGGTTGGCCGCGCACCCGTAGCCGCCGGGCGGAATCGGTGTGGTCGGCGGCTGCGGGGTCGTGCAGGTCACAGAGCCGTCGGAGCGCGCGGCGATCTGCTGGCAGGTCCAGGTCGCACAAATGCGGAGCTGGACGTCCCCGCCGCCGCCGGAGACGGTCCCGTCCGCGCCGGCGCAGACCATCCCGCCGGAGGGCGTCGCGGACGTGGTCGACGACGGCTCGCCCGCCGCGCCCGAACAGCCCGCGGCAAGGGTGGCAACCAGCGCCAGCGCGCGCAGGTTCGCGTTCGACCTCGAAGAGCGAGAACTCAACGGACGCATCAGGACCTCCCAGGAAGGAACGACCACTCGTGCACGGTCGCCGTGGCAGCGGCCGAAGGTGCCGCCACTGTCTAGAGCCGCCAATCGGAGCAAATGGCTCACCGTCTCGTCCCCGACGACGAACGCGACGCGACGCGCCGGCCCCGCGCGGCGTTGAGCGCGACGCGCCCCCGCCCGGTGCTCGGGCCGCCGGCGCGCGCGAGTGGCGCCGCGGTGCTCGGGTCGACGGCGTCAGGCCGACCGGGCCGGTGGCGGTCAGACAGAGCGGGCCAGTAACACCTGATCGCTCAGCGGACGTTCGATGGCGCGGACGACGCGCCAGCCGCTGCGGGCGGCGAGCGCGCGGAAGACCTCCAGCCCACGCGGGTGAGTGGCGGCGCCGCCGCCCAGGCGCAGCCGGCGCGTCACCTCGTCGTCGCGGGTCACCGACCCCACCACCACGAAATCATCCGGCGCCTCGTCGCGCAGGCAGGCCAGATTGGCCGCGATCTCCTCGTCGCTTCCGTACTCGAACAGGCCGCCCTCCGACGAGCCGGCGGCCACCGCCCCGTCCCGCCGGATCGCGCCCAGGACCTCGCGCAGGGCCGCGGTGTCGGTCCAGTCCGAGCGGACCGCCACCAAGCGCGCGTCCAGGCCGCCCAGCGGGCCGCCCGGCTCGGCCAGGACCGCCAGCGCGCGCGCCGAACGCCGGTCCGTCGCTGTCCAGGTCGAGCACGTCGATCTGCACGCGCCGGCCCGCCAGCGCCGCCGGGTGATCGCGCCTCAGCAGGATGAGCGCGTTGAGGTCGTCCATGGCCGGCCCGCCCGCGATGTTCACCAGGCGCAGCGGGCGGCCGGGTTGCGCGGCCAAGCGGGCCGCCAGGGACTCGGCCAGCAGCCCGGCCATGTCCTGCAGCCGCAGCCGAACCGAAAGCGCCGGCAGCGAGGCCGCGATGCGCCGATCGATCGGGCTGGTGACCGCCGTGCCCCGCGGCACCGCGACGGCGTCGCCCAGGTTGTCGGGTCCCAGCTTCAGCAGATAGGTGCCGAGGCCGCTCAGGAAGCTCCCCTGCGCGCGCCCCAGGCCGCGGCCCAGGATCGATTTGCGCAAGAAGAAGCGCAGCAACCG
This sequence comes from Myxococcota bacterium, assembly GCA_025934105.1. Classification (GTDB taxonomy): domain Bacteria; phylum Myxococcota_A; class Polyangia; order Fen-1088; family Fen-1088; genus JADGRB01. The sequence continues at coordinate 3,291 of JAICYS010000064.1, forward strand.
GCGCCTCAGAAACGCGGGCAGCTTGGCGAAGGGCGGGGGGGCGCCCAGGAAGTCCGCCACCCGCGCCCGCATCTCGTCCGCGGTGGGCGCCAGCGCGAACGCCGGGTGCGTCACGTCGATGATCGGAAGCTCCAGCGCGCCTTCGGCGCCGTGTTGCGCGACGGCGGTGCGGATGCCGGCCTTGCGCTCGTCAGCTCGACTCTTCATCCCGATCCTATACCGGTGTTCGGGTTTGCCGTCTGTCGGCCGGCTTACAAGCGTCGTCAAAACCGACCGAGCCGTCGAGGCGCGTCGCCGTCGTCCAGGCGCGACCGTCGGGCGGCAGCCGGCCACCGCCCCGCGCCCTCCAGCCGTAACGCCCGCGCCCGGATGATTACGTTTGGGCAATGAAGACCAGCAAGCACAGGGGGCGCTCGGATGACGGCAACGCGTTCTTCCCCGACCCTGGCGAGGGGCCGGCGCGCGCGCCGGAGGATCTCGCGGAGACGCTGGCGGAGGAGTTCGTAGAGGCCGCCACGACCGGCGAGGACCGTGACGAAGAGCAGCTCGACGCGACGGTGCCCGAGGAGATCGGCGGACCGTTCGTCGAGACTCGAGCGGCCGAGGAGCTGGCCGACGGCGTGGATCCCGCGAACCCTCCGGACGCCGACCGCGAGCCCCTGCCGCGGCCGGTAGCCGGGTTGGTCGAGGACCCGACCGTCGACGAGCACCTGGACGGCGCAGGCGCCGAATCACCAGCCGTCGAGCCGGAGCCGCCCGAGCCCGAACCCGGCGTCGGCGTCCTGAACCGCGGCAGTCGCCGTTCGAGCTGACCGCAACGCGCGTCAGGGCTGCAGGTCGAAGCCGCTGGCGCGGAGCCGTTCCCGAGTGAACGCGCAGGGCGGATACCCCGCCGCCGCGGCGGCCCCAAGGATCTGGTCCGCGCGCCCGGACAACGCGCCCAGCGCCGGGAGAGCGCTGCGCGCATGCTCGGCACGGGCCACGGGACCGAAGAGGGTCATCGACGAGACTAGCTTGAGAGCGTCGATGTCGCTGCCCATGAGCGCGTCGATCGGAACGCCCGCCTGCAGCTGCTGGGCCGCGCTCTGCGCGGCGGCCGCCAGCGCGCGGCCCAGCTCGGGATCGCGCAGGTAGGCGGCCGCTTCGTCGACGCCGTCGAGGCCGTAACGCTCGGCCAGAGACGACCTCCCGAGGCCGCGGAGCTGCGGGAACACGTACCAGATCCAGTGACCGCGTTTGGCCCCGGCGTTGAGCTCGCGCAACGCGTCCGCCAGACCCGGGTGGCCCGCCTGGGCGCGCCGAAATCGATCCAGATCGAAGACGGGCCCTACATCCATCCGCGCCGCTTGAACCACCAGAGTGGCGCCAGCCCGCTCACCACGATCAGCACCAGCGCCATCGGGTACCCGAATTTCCACGACAGCTCGGGCATCACGCGAAAGTTCATGCCGTAGATCCCGGCGATGAGCACCGGCGGAATCCCGACCACCGACGCGATCGTCAGCGTCTTCACGATGTCGTTCTGCTCGATGTTGATGAACCCCAGCGTGGCGTCCAGCAGGAACTGGATCTTGCCGGACAGGTGGCTCTCGTAATCGGTCAGCGAGGCGATGTCCGCCCGCAGCGCCTTGAGGCGGCCCGGGTCCAGCGGCGGCGCCTTGTCGATGTTGCTCTCGGCGACGTAGGCGGCGATGCGGCCCAGGCCCAGCAGCTCGTCGCGAAGCCGCGAGATGGCGTCCGCCGCGCGGCCGATCCGGCGGAGCGCCGAGCCCAGCTTGGCGGAGGGCTTGGCGCGCGCAGGATCGGTCCGGAACGCCGCCCGCGACAGGGCGTCGCACTCGGCGCCGGCGCGTTCGAGGTAGTCGGCGGCGCGATCGACGATGAGGTCGAAGATGTGCAGCACCGCCTCCGCGGCGGTCTTGGGCGGCCGCGACGCCGCCTCCTCGTGCGCGGCCTCGAGCCCGTGGATGGGGCCGAAGTGCACGGTGACCAGCACCCGCGACGAGTAGACGAACCCGACCGGCATCAAGAACTGATTGCCGTCGGCGTCGGCGGCCACCAGCGGCGTCGACAGGTAGTAGGCGGCGGTCTCGAAGGTGAGCCGGCTGGTCGATTCGATTTCGCTGATTTGCGCCTCGGTCGGCACGCGCAGCCCGGTGGCCGTTCGGACCTGCTCGATCTCGTCGGGAGTCGGCGCCAGCAGATCGATCCAGACCGCCGCGTCGAGATCGCCCGGTGGACAGGCCCGGATCATCGTCGCAGCATAACCCGATCACCGACGGGCGCGGCTCACCAGATAGGCGCGCAGCGCGACGGCGTTGTTGTGGTCGAGGTCGCTGGCGCCGAACAACAAGGTCAGCGGGCGCTGGTCGGTCAGAGCCAGCAGCTCGTCGCGCGCGTCGCTGGCGTCCAACTCGCGGTGGTAGCGGCGCTGGAACTCCGCCCAGCGGGCCGGATCGTGCCCGAACCAGGTGCGCAGCGCCGCGCTGGGCGCCAGGTTCTTCATCCAGACGTCGATCCGCGCGGCGGCCTTGCTGAGCCCACGCGGCCACAACCGGTCGACCAGCACGCGCACGCCGTCGCTCCGCGAGGGCGCGTCGTACACCCGCTTGACGCGAATCGAGCCGTCCGCGGCGGCCGACGTTTTTGCCGAGTTGATTGCCTGCTCGGTTGCCGACCCGGGCGCGCGCTTGCCCTCCGGCTGCCAGAGGTAGCGCGCCAGCGGGACCGTGGCCCCGGTGAAGCGGACGCCCTCACGGCGAAGCAGGTCCGCCTGCAGGTCCTCGTGGCCAAGCGCGTCGCCCCGCGGGCTGATCTTGCCCTGAGCGTTCACGACTCGGTGCCAGGGAACGTCGATCCGGTCGGACAAAACGCGCAGCGCGCGCCCGACCAGCCGCGCCCGGCGCGGCAGACCGGCCAGGCTGGCCACCTGGCCGTAGGTGGCGACGCGCCCCTTCGGGATGCGGGCGACCACCTGGTAAATGCGGCGTTGCGCGGCCAGTGCGGCGGCGGGCATGCATCGAGCATAGCGCCCAGCCGCCGGGGCTTGCGGGTCGCCCGGGCGGGGGGCCGTCCGCCTGGCGGCTCCTTGCACCCGGCTCGCCGTCGCCGATTTCGGCCGGGTCCGACTCTCGCCAAGGGGTGCTAGGGTTCGCGGCGGGGCGAGGTCCGGCCGGCTCGGCCACGTCCGAGGCGCTATTCGGGCGCGGCCCCAACAAGTCGAGAGGATGAACGCGATGAGCGAGGCGATCGCCAGGACGGCTGCGCGGGGAACGTTCGAGGTGAGGTTGCAGCCGCTGCCGATGGAGGGCGTCGCCGGCGACGCGTTGCTGGGGCGGATGACGATCGACAAGCAGTTTCACGGCGATCTCGAGGGCACCAGCCAGGGAGAGATGCTGACGGCGGGCACGGCCACGGCCGGGTCGGCCGCCTACGTCGCCGTGGAACGGGTCACGGGGCGGCTGGGCGGCAAACAGGGCACGTTCGCGCTTCACCACACCGGCCTCATGAACCGCGGCCAGGCCAGCCTGAGCATCGGCATCGTCCCCGATTCGGGAACCGGTGGGCTGGCCGGCATCTCCGGCTCGCTCTCGATCCGGGTCGAAAACGGCGCCCACTTCTACACGCTCGAGTACGCGATCGCCTGACTCACCGTCGAGCGTCCGTGCCGCACGAACTCTATCCGGACCCGGAGCAGCTGGAGGCCCGCTGGCGCGCGCTGGCCGCGAACTCCGGCGGCACCGAGTCGGCGGCCGGTCAGTCGGTGGAGGGTCGGCCGCTCTGGCGCTTCGATCTCGGTTGCCGGGACGCCGGCGCCCCGGCCGTCCTCTTGACCGCGCTGCTTCACGGAAACGAGGTCGTGGGGTCGCTGGCACTGTTCGACGTCGTCGAGCAGCTTGGCGGCGCGGGCGCTCTGGCGCGGGAGCGGCGCCGCATCGTGGTCATGCCGGTCGTGAACCCGGACGGCTTGGCGGCCAACATGCGCCGACTGCGGCGCGGGCTTGCGGCCTGGCGCCGCGGCAATGCCCGCGGCGTGGACCTGAACCGAAATTTCCCGCCGGTGCGGCCGCTCCGGAGAACCGCGCGCTGGAACCCGCTCGCCGGGTCGCGCTGGCGGCGTTCGCCCTGGTTCAGTGGCCCACACGCCCTGTCCGAACCGGAGTCGCAGGCCGTCGCCGGCGTGGCGCGCCAGCTCCGCCCGTCGCTGGCGCTGGCGTTTCACAGCTTCGGGCAGCTCCTGCTTCATCCGTGGGGCGCCGACCCGGCGCCTCACCCGCGGCAGGCCGAGTACCGCGCGCTCGGCGACCAGTTCCTGAACGGCCATCCGCGCTCCGCGTTCAAGGTCCGCCAGGCGGCGTCGTGGTACCCGATGGTCGGCAATCTGGATGATTGGCTGGACGCCACGTTCGACACGCGCGCCTTCACGGTGGAGGTGAGCCGTCTCGACGGGCGGCTATTTCATCCGCGCGCCGCCAACCCGTTCTGGTGGGCCAACCCGCTCGACGTCCGGGGCGCGCTGGATCAGGTCACGCCCAGCGTCCTGGCCCTGCTGCGCGCGTCGCGCTGAGGCGCCCGACCCCTCGCCCCGTCGGTGGCTTGCAGGAAGTGGCCGCGGCCCGAGGCCGAATCGGGCAAGCTGCTCGTTCGCCCCTCGTCATGCCCACCTCGCGTTCCTCTTCCACGCCGCCCGGCCGCCTGCGCGCCGCGCTCGCCGGCACGTTCCAGGCGCTCGCCGCCCGCAACTTCAGGCTGTTTTTCGTCGGCCAGCTCATCTCGAACACCGGCAATCAGCTCACGAACCTCGCGCTCATCCTGTTCGTCTTGAAGCTGGGACGCAGCGGTCTCGCCATCGGCGCGCTCACCGCCTGCCAGTTCGGGCCGCTGGTGCTCCTGTCGGCCTGGGCCGGCGCCGTCGCCGACCGCACCGACAAGCGCCGCGCGCTGCTGGTCACGCAGAGCCTCGAGATGGCTCAGTCGGCGTCGCTGGCGGTGCTGGCGTTCCTGCCTCACCCCTCGCTGGTCCTGCTGTACGGGCTGGCGCTGGCGGGCGGCGTGCTGCTGGCGTTCGACAACCCGCTGCGCCGCTCGTTCGTTCCCGAGATGGTCAGCCAGGACGACCTGCCGAACGCGGTCGTCCTCTACAGCACGATCGTGGCCCTGTCGCAGGTCTCGGGGCCGGCGCTGGCCGGCGCGCTGGTCACCACGGTCGGCTTCGGGTGGTGCTTCGTGCTCGACGCGGCGACTTACCTGGCCGTGATCGCCTGCCTGCTGATGATGCGCGAACGCGAGCTCTTCCGGCCTCCTCGCCAGGCGCGCACCGGGCGCGAGGTGCGCGAAGGGCTGGCCTACGTCAGGTCGGTTCCGCGGCTCTGGATCAGCTTCGCGATGTTCGCCTGCATCGGGCTCTTCTCGTTCAACCTGCGGGTCGCGCTGCCCCTCTTCGTCACCCGCTCGCTGCATGCCACCGAGGTCGCGTTCGCCGTGCTCTACGCGATCACCAGCTCGGGCGCGGTGGTCGGCACGCTGCTGGTCGCCCACCGGCGGCTCGTCGAGCTCCGCCACGTGGTCACCGCGGCGGTGGTGCTGGGCGGCGCCTTGCTGCTGCTGGCCGCCATGCCTTCGATCGTGGCGGTCGTGCCGGCGGCCTTCTTCGTCGGCGGCGCGACGGTGGTCTACATGACCGCGTCCACCACCATCGCGCAGGTCGGTACCCGTCGCGACATGCACGGGCGCGTCCTGGCGCTGCAGACGGCTCTCATCGGCGTGACGGCGCTGCTCGGCGGTCCGATGGTCGGCAAGCTCGGCGACCTGGCCGGAGGGCGCACGCCGCTGGCCGTGGGCGGCGTCGTCTGCCTGGCCGCCGCGCTGATGGGCGAGCTGGCCCGGCGGCGATTCGCGCGGTGACCACGCTGGGCTTCGCCGGTGGGAGCGTCGCGGGACGCCGTCGGAAGCCTCCCGGGGGGTGTCTGCGCGATCGACCGGCTCGCCAGGGAAGCCGGCCGGCGAGTAAACTGGCGCTCGTGAATCAACTGGACCTGCCGGCGCGCGCGCCCGACCGCAACGTCGGCGCGCTCTCGGTCGACGCGCAGTGGGTGGCCGACAAGCTCTCCGAGTACGGCTTCAAGATGGCCGACCTCGAGGCGCTGTACCCCGCCGCCGAGACCGTCGCCACGGAGTGGGCCGCCCGCGGCGACGAGCTGATCTCGATCGACCTGGTGACCGGCGAGATGCGCCGCCGCTTCGGCCTCAAGTTCAGCAACACCGTCCGCCCGTTCCTGGCGCGCATGTTGCGCGAGCGCCGCCCCGGCCTGCGGCCGAAGATCGAGGTGACCACCACCTCCCGCGGCAAGAACCGCAACTTGAAGGTCGCCATCGACCACCTGAACGTGGTGGCCGTCGTCCACCGGGCCGCCGACGGGACTGAACAGCGGATCGAGCTGGCCGACGTCCCATCCACCGTCGAGCGGATCAAAGCCGAGCCTGCTCGGCTCAAACGCGCGACAGCGAAGCCGCCGAAGTAGCGCGGGCGCCGGCGCGCGGGGCCACGCCCGCCTTCGCCGCGCGAGACCCCGGCCCGCAGCGGTCGCGCGCCGATCGGGTCACGATCCGGACGCGCACCAGGAGCCTGCGTTTCGAACCCGAATCCGCGCCCGGATTTCGAGCCGAATTCAGGAAACGCCCAACCTTGTGCGCGCGCCGCGCCGCCGCAGGTTCCACGGCCATGAGCACGCGCCGATCTTCCAGCGTTCTCCGGATCCTGACGGGCGTCGTGGCCGTCACCGCGGCCGTGGCGTGGATGACGGTCTCGCTGGCGCGGGCCGCGTCTCGCGTGAAGCGTCGGGTCGCGGCGCGCCTGTCGTCCGCGCAGGACAAGATGGCGGCGCGCCAGGCCCGGTTGCGCTCGGCGCCGCCGCACCGGCGGGCCCTCCGCCGCGCGTCGAGCGGCGCGATGCTGGTGCTTCTCTGGCGCGCGCCGCGCTGGCTGGCGGCGCGCTGGCTGAGGGCTTCGTCATGACGTTGGCCTCGCTGCCGTCCGACAGCATCCCGCGCAGCCGGGTGGCGATCGCTTGCCAGGGGGGCGGCAGTCACACCGCCTTCACCGCCGGCGTGTTGCAACGCCTGATGGAGAATCCTCCCGAGGACGCCGAGATCGTCGCGCTCAGCGGGACGTCGGGAGGCGCGGTCTGCGCGGCGCTGGCCTGGGACGGGCTGGTGCACGACGACCGCTCGCGCGCGGTCCGCAAGCTGGGAAGCTTCTGGCGGGCGATGGCGGCGCGCGAGCCCTGGGATCGAATCTTGAACCAGGCGCTGATGATCGTGATGGGCCTGCGCGATCTGATGGTCCTGCCGGAGGTCAGCCCGTATCGGTTGCCCGCCTGGGGCGAGGAGCGGTTCCGGGAGATCCTGGGCGAGCACTTCGATTTCGACGAGCTGCGCGCGCTGGCCCGGCGGCCCGGCGCCCCCCTCCTACGGGTGGGCGCCGTCGAGGTGCTGACCGGCCACTTCGAGACGTTCACGGGCGAAGAGCTCTCCGCCGATTGCTTGCTGGCGTCGGCCGGCATCCCCGAGTTCTTCCGGGCCGTGCACGTCGCCGGCCGCGGCGTGTTCTGGGACGGCCTGTTCTCGCAGAACCCGCCCATTCACGACCTCATCGAGCAGGCGATCGACGAGCTGTGGGTCATTCAGATCAACGCCAGCACCTGCACGCGCGTTCCGACCGAGACGCACGAGATCATGGACCGGCGCAACGCGCTGTCGGGCAATCTGTCGATGGAGCAGGAGCTCGGTTTCATCGACTTCATCAACCGGGCCGTTCGCGAGGGCCAGCTGGCCGGGGCGGGACTGCGGCCGATCCGCGTGTCGCGCATCGCGCTCGACCGCGAGCTGGGATACCGCACCAAGCTGGACCGGCGTGCCGAGCTGATCGAGGAGCTGATCGAATACGGACATGCCAAGTGCCGCGGCTTCTTGAAAGAGCGCCGGCTGGCGCGCCGCGCAGGCGTGGCGCTATGAAGCGCCTTTGAGAGTGCACGGCGGAAAATAGATGCGCCGGTTCCCCCGCACCCACCAGACGCCTGTTCGCCGGTGCGCCCGCAGATCGGCGAACGCGTAATCGTAGACCAGAGCGCGCACGTAACGGGGCGGCCGATCGGGGAACGGGTTTTCGCCCAGCAGCGCCAGCACGTCCGGCGAGCCTTCCAGCAGCCGGCGAAGCAGCCCGGGGAACCAGGCGGGTGGCGCTCCCAGCGCCGCGAACCACATCTGCCAGTCGAGGCGCGGCTGGAGCGGAGCCACCCAGCGCGGCGCCCGCCGGACGTCGCCGGGCTTGTGGCGGAAGCCGTACTCCCGCCAATCGTGACCGTCGTTGGAGCCTTCGATGACGATCTCGGGCCGGACGGTCGTCATGACGGCGAAGAGGCCGTACGAGTTCACGGCGTGGAGGGGCGCCAGGGCGGCCTCCAGCCGCTCGAGGAAACCGGGCAGCCGCAGGGCGGGGCGCAGGCGCTGGGCCAGGTCCGTCGCCTGCAGCATCGCCAGCCCGCCTGCACCGAGGGCGCCGAGGACGTCGAGGGGGCGCAGGTCCGCCGGCGGCGTGGGCCGCTCTTCGATGATGGCCAGATCGAGGACCACCGTCAGCCAGTTGAAGAACGCGAAATTGCCGGTGAGCGCGATCAGCGCCTGGAATCCGGTGAGGGTCGCGAACGCCACCTCTCGAACCCGGCGAGGGCCCAGCGCCAGCACCGGCGCCCCGCATTCCACGGCCAGCGTCAACGCCGTGGCCAGCCGGTGCACGGGCCCGGGCAGGTGGTGCGCGGCCCACCCGATCGGCGTCGGCAGCGGCTGGGTCTGCTGGTGGTACGCGCAGGCGCTGAGGTCGCGCCAGGTGCGATCGCCCGACTTCAACTTGGCCAGGCCCGATTCCAGTTGAAGCCGCATCGCCAGTCCGCGCATCAAACCCCGGCGCTGGCGGCCGCCGGCGGCGGCGATGAGCCCCGATTCCAGCAGCAACACGTCCCACTGGAAGGGAATGAATTCCCGGCCGGTCGAGACGAACGACAGATACGCGGCCCAGGCCACGAACGCCGCCACGCGCGGCGCGATCCCAAGCGCCAGCGCGGCGCCGGCCAGCTCGCCGGCGCGGCAGAGCCGGACCAGCCCGGCGTCCGAAGCATCCAGCCAGAGCAGCGACGGCACGGCGCGCAGGCGGGCCAGCCAGGCGCGCCAGGCGCTGGCCGGCGCGGGCGGCGCCAACCGCGCCGCGAGCTGATCCAGGTGCGGCTGGACCGGCCGGATGCCGCGCGCTCCGTAAAGGCCCAGCACCTGCCGGCGCAACGACAAGAACGCGACGACGTAGACCAGGCCGAGGCCGCGCAGCGGCAGGCCCGGGCGGGAAAGCGCCCGCCACACGCGTCCGCGCGGAGGGCGGCCCTGGAGCAACCGCCCCACGGCCCGCTGGACCCGGCTGGCGGTCATCCGGTGGCGGGCGATGAAGCGATAGGCCAGCTCGGCCAGGGCGTGCGCGCCCGGGAAGAGCCCCACGCGCGCCAGCGCCCGCAGCCAGGGGGCGCGCGCGTGGCGCAGGGCGCCCAGCATCGCGGCCGCCCCGGCGTGGTGCCGGCCGTCCGACTCCACCAGCTGCGCCGCCCGGCGCGCGTCGCGGCGGCGCACGCCGAATCTCCACAGGACGCCCGGTTGCTGGTACGGCAGGTAGCGGACCCGCCGGCCGGTGCCACGCCGCCAGCGCGCGATCCAGCTCCGGCAAAAGCCGCAATCCGCGTCGTAGATCAGGACAGGCCGCCGCATCGATCGGCAACCTGGCGCGTGATCGACGCCATTCAAGCGCGGCCCTGCCGCCGGTGGGCAGCTCGGCCGTCGCCGGCGTGCCGGGCCGCGCTAGGATCGCCGGCGCGCCATGAGCCTGATTCGCGTCACCCTGCTCGGGACGTCGGCCGCCCAGCCCACGCTGAGGCGCGGCCTCAGCGCCGTCTCCATCCGCGCCCACCGGGACCATTTCCTCGTCGACTGCGGCGAGGGGACGCAGCGGCAGCTCTTGCGGTTCGCGGCCGGGTTCGATCTGGACTTCGTGCTCTTCACGCACGGTCACGCCGACCACGTCCTCGGGATCATCGGATTTCTGCGCACGATGGCGATGGGCGGCCGAACCGCGCCGCTGGTCCTCTACGGTCCGCGGCCCTTCGTCGACGAGCGCCTGCCGCGGCTGGTGGCGCTGGGCGGTGGCGAGCTGAGCTTCCCCGTCGAATACCGGGTGCTCGAGGACGGCGACCGCATCGAGCGGGACGGCTACGGCATTCGCGCCGTGGCCGTCGAGCACCGCGTGCCGGCCCTCGGCTACGTCCTGGAAGAGCCCCCGCGTCCCGGCCAGTTCCAGGTCGGCCGGGCGCGCGAGCTGGGCATCCCCGAGGGGCCCCTTTACGGGCGCCTGCAAGCGGGGCAACCCATCGCGCTTGCCGACGGGCGCACCGTTCGCCCCGACGACGTCCTCGGCCCGGCGCGCCGCGGGCGCAAGCTGGCGCTCTCGGGCGACACGCGCCCGTGCCCCGCGTTCGCCAGCGCCGCCGCGGGTGCCGACCTGGTCATTCACGACAGCACCTTCGCCGGCGCCGAAGAGGCGCGTGCCCGCGAGACCGGCCACAGCACCGCCGCCGAGGCGGCCGCGATCGCCGCGCAGGCCGGAGCCCGGACGTTGATCCTGACGCACCTCTCGGCCCGGCACGACACCGCGCCCGAGCCCCTGGCGGCCGAGGCGCGCGCCGTCTACGGTGGAACCCTCCTCGTCGCGGAGGACGGACTCACGCGCGAAATCCCGCTCGCCGACTGAGCGCTCAGGCCACGACGCGCACCCGCCGGTGCAGACCCAGCCGCCGCCCCACGCTGTAGGGCCAGGGCTCCGGGATGGCCAGGAACATCAGCGCCGAGCCGAGCAGGGCCATGTTCTTGGTGAAGTTGATCATGTTCGCCATGCGCAGCGCGGGGTTGGTGTCGGCCCAGAACGCGTGCATGACGAAGCTGACCGGCAACAAGAACACCACCACCGCCAGCACGCCCAGGCGCGGGAACACGCCCAAGAGCAGCGTCACCCCCGCGATCGCCAGCAGGAGGCCCGCCACCAGCACCGCCGCCTCGGGCGCCGGCACGTGGTGCGCGGCCGTGGCCCGCGCCAGCATGTGCGTGTCGGCGAAGTGGTGATACGCGCTCATCAAGTAATAGGCGCCGACTATCACGCGCCCGACCAGGAATACCTGAGCCATGGGACGACCTCCTGCCGGTTCAGGCTGAATGTAAGGCGCGAACTCGGAACGTATACTGTCAGCACGCCACGGCGCCCTGCCGCCCGCCATGTCGCCCGATCCTCAATCGCAGCCCACGCCCGCCGGTGTCGACCCCTTCCGCCGCCTGCGCCGCCGGGTGCTGCTGCTGTCCGCCCCGCTGGTCTTCATCTTCGCCCTCACCGACCGCATGGTCCTGCGCGGCGCCCTGTTCTGGGAAGCGCTGGGGGTGCGCCTGTTGTGGGGGACGACGCTGGTCGTCGCCGCGCTGTGGCTGCCGCGGCTGGCCCCGACCGGGGAGCGCCGGATCTTGGCGGCGGTGGGTTTCACGACGCCGCTCTTCTTCTGCGTGCTGGCCTTCATGACCGGCGGGATGGCGAGCCCGCTGTTTCACTTCATCGTCGCGATGCCGCTGGTCGTGGCGGTGGTGCTGCAGGATCAACCGGCCGCCACGCTGGCCGCCGCCCTGGCCATGCTGGGGGGCGGGTTGACGATGGTCGGCTTCGCCACCCATTCCCCCGCCGTGATGTCCAGCTGGCTGGTGCAAGCGGCCGCCATGGGCGGCCTGGCCGTTTACGCGTCGGTCACGTACCGGCGCCTGCGGCTGCGCCTGCAGGCCGCGCGCACCGCCGAGGTGGAGGCGTCGGACCGCGCCCGGATCTTCCAGAGCGAGCTGCGGGCCCGCGAGGACTTCCTGTCGGTCGCCTCGCACGAGCTCAAGACGCCGATGACGTCACTGCTGTTGCACGTCGACAGCCTGCGCCGAATGGACGCCGCCGGCACCGCGCCGGAGGACCCGCGCTGGCGAGCGGTGTCGGCGAAGCACGCCGTGATCGGGCGGCAGACGCGGCGGCTGGCCACGCTCACCGATTCGCTGCTGGACGCCAGCCGGATTCAGGCCGGCAAGCTGCAGATCGTCCCCGAGGACGTCGACCTGGCCGAAGTCGTCGCGGCGTCGGTGCTGGGGTTCGAAGAGGACGCGCGCCTCGCCGGGACCAGCATCCGGCTCTCCCTCGGCGGACGGGCCGTCGACCCGGCCGCCAGCGGCCGGGGCTCGCATGGCGAACGCGTCGAGGGCCGCTGGGATCCGCGGCGCATCGAGCAGATCCTGGGCAACCTGCTCGCCAACGCCGTCCGGTACGGCGCGGGCGCGCCCGTCGAGGTGGCGCTGGACCCGAGCGACGAGCGGGTGGTCATCACCGTGCGCGATCACGGAATCGGCATTCCGGCCGCCGAGCACCGGCGAATTTTCGAGCGCTTCACCCAGGTGTCGACGGAGAAAGTGACCGGTGGCCTGGGCCTGGGTCTGTGGCTGACGGAGCGGCTGGTGCAGGCCATGGGCGGCCGCGTCCTTCTGACCAGCGCGCCGGGTGAAGGTGCCGCCTTCACCGTCGAGCTGCCGCGGCGGACCGCCCCCGCCACGGTCAGAATCACGAACTGAGCGGCTCGACGCGGGCGGCGTTCGGTGGACGGCCGGCGGGGATTCAACCCCGGCCGGCGGGTCAGCGGGCGCCGGCGACGGTCGAACTCCGGCGACCGCGATCAGGGTGGAGGCGCCATGGGTCTGGCGGCTGCGGGCCGGCGGCCTTTGCACGAAGCGCCCCGCGGGCGACCGCCTGCGGCGGGCGCCCCCTGTTCCAGCCGCGCGGCTCCGGGTGGTCGGCGCCGCTCACGAAAACAGGTCAGCCTTTTGAGTGCAAAGCGGCTCCGCCCAAGAAGGAACGGTGGTTGAGGCGGGAGACCGGCATCACCAACGGCGCGGGGACACGGCGAGCGGGGCGGCCAATCGCAAAATGGCCGACGGAATTCGACGCGCACCGTCGGTCATGTGCGACGGTGCCGGTGGATGTACGGAAAATAAATGATTCGTGACCTCGATTGCCACTGACAACTGCCGAGATTAGTCTTGGGTCTCTTGTCCTGACCAACCTCCGTTTCTTTTGTCCCCAGGAGGTCCGATGCAACGTTGGTCTCTCTTCCTCGCTGTGCCCGCCGTTTGTCTGGCGGTCGGGTGCAAAGGCCAGATTGGTGGTGAAACTTCGGGCGGCGGCGGGAGTGGGAACACGACAGGGTCCGGAACCGGCGACAGCACCGGCTCGGGATCGGGTAACAATGGCGGTGGCAACACCACCGGCTCTGGCACTGGCAACAACAGCGGTACAGGCAACAACAGCGGCTCCGGCAACACCACCGGCGGCGGCAACAGCACCGGCGCGGGCAACAGCGGCGGTGGCAATACCACCGGCGCCGGCGGCTCGACCGGCAGCGGCGGCTCCGGCACGGCGCTGAACCTGCCCAGCGCGCTGGCGGCGCCCAGCCCCTGCACCAGCAGCGCCCCCGGGCCGCGCAAGCTCTGGCGGCTGACGTCGTCGGAGTTCACGGCCAGCATCCGCGGCATCTTCGGCGACACGTCCAACGCGGCGCCCATCACCACGGTGTTCAGCGATCCCTCCGTCCTGGGGTTCTCCGTCGACGCGAACTCGTTGCTGGTCCAGGGCCTGAACGCGTCGCAGCTGGAGGACAACGCCGAGGCGGTCGCCGCCTGGGCCGCCTCCTCGAACAAGCTGGCGTCGTTCGCGAGCTGCGCATCGTCGACCAGCGGCGCGCCGCAGTCCAGCTGCGCGACGTCGTTCATCCAGGCCTTCGGCAAGGCGGCCTTCCGGGCCACGCTGGCCTCGAACGACCCGCGCATCAGCAGCTACAGCAAGCTGTTCATGGCCGGCAGCTCGAACTCCGACGGAGCCGAGGTCGTGATCTCCGCGATGCTGCAGTCGCCTTACTTCTTGTACCGCAGCGAGCTCGGGACCCAGAACGGCAACAGCTACAAGCTGACGCCGTACGAGGTGGCCAGCGAGCTGGCCTACACGCTGACCGGCACCACGCCGGACGCGACGCTGCTCAGCGCTGCCGACCAGGTCAACTCGGGCAGCCTGTCGATGTCGTCGATGATCGACCAGCAGGCCGGGCGATTGCTGGGCAACAGCAGCTCCAGCACCGCCGCCGTGATGGGCTTCATGGACGGCTGGCTGGGCCTGTCGCGCCTCTACACCACCGCCCACGACGCGACGGTGTACCAGATCACCCCGGCGCTGCAGAACGACATGTGGAACGAGTCCCAGAGCCTGATCCTCGAGGCCTTCAACAACAACAGCACGTTCGGTTCGGCGCTGACCGCCGACCACTCGTTCCTGAATCAGGAGCTGGCCAGCTTCTACGGAATCAACGCGGGCGGGCTCGGCACCTCGTTCACCAGCGTCAAGTACAGCGGCGTGACCACGCGCGATCCGGGTTTGCTGGGGACGGGCACGCTGTTGAACGGCTACGCGCGGCCCAACACCGACTCGCCCACGCAGCGCGGGCACATGATTCGATCGCGGCTGCTCTGCCAGAACATCAGCCCGCCGCCGCCCGGCCTGGACACCACGTTCAAGCCGTCCAGCGCCACCGAGACCACGCGCGATCACTTCATCAACGAACACGAGTCCGGTTCGTGCGGCACCTGTCACCGGTTGATGGACTGGATCGGGTTCGCGTTCGAGAACTACGACGGCTGGGGTCGCTATCGGACCACCGACAACGGCTTGCCGACGAACGACTCGGCGACCATCTACTCGGATCCCGAGGGGAAGGACACCAGCGTGACCGGTCTGTCGGGGACCGGCAGCCTGGCCGACTACCTGGCCCAGAGCGACGACGTCACCCGCTGCATGCAGCGCTACTGGACGTACTACACCTACGGGACCAGCTCCTGGTCGCAGGACGCTTGCACCTACGATTCCATTTACAACGAGGCCAAGAACAACAACTTCTCGCTGAAGAGCACGTTGATGGCCATCCTGCACGCCCCCAACTTCACGACCCGCGTCAAGGATCAGTAAGAGGAGACGACCAGACATGCCTACCCGCAGACAGTTCGTCGGGAGCGTCGGCGCCAGCCTCCTGCTGGCGCCGTTCATCAACATGGGCCTCCAGCGCGAGGCCCGCGCGGCCAACAAGGCCAAGCGGCTGCTGGTGTTCTGCACCATGGGCACCTACCCGCCGCTTTGGACGCCCACCACCTCGGGCGAGTCGATCTCCTCGTGGAGCGCGATGACTCAGCCGCTGTCGGCGGTGGCCAGCAATGTCGTGCTCGTCGAAGGGATGCCCAGCGGCAACCCGAACGACGGGCACGGCGCGTCCGACAGCCTGACCGGCCAGGGGTTCGGGTATTACGGCCCGGGCGTCATCAAGACCTCGGTCGATCAGTTCGTGGCCAGCCAGCTCGTCAAGCAGGGGATCAACCGGTCGATCTCTTCGCTGCTGCTGGGCGCGAACTGCAACGACGGGGGCGGCATGACGCAGTTCTACGGCGGTCCGAACGGCGGCAACCTGCCCACGATCGGCTCGCCGCTGTCGGCGTACAACACCGTGTTCGGAGCGGCGCTGCCGCCGTCCTCGTCGTCGGGGTCGGGAGGCTCGGGCGGCTCGAACATGACGGCGCAGTCGCTGCTGCAGCGCCGGCAGAGCATCCTCGACACCATCACCGGCGAGATCAACACGCTCGAGAACACGCTGGGCAGCAACGAGAAGGTCAAGCTGGACACGCACCTCGACTCGATCCGCCAGCTGGAAAACAAGCTGCAGGCGACCTTGGGGAGCTCGTCGACGGGCGGCGGGGGCGGCGGCGGCAGCACGGTCGTGTCGTGCAACAATCCCAGCGCGCCCGGCGGCGACAGCTCGTTCCAGTTCATGGGCGGCATGGACGCGCTGGCCGCCAACCTGGTTCACCAGCAGATCATCGTCAGCGCCTTCGCGTGCGATATGACGCGCGTGGCCTGCCTGGAATACGGCAACGATCAGAAGCTGATGGTGAACGCCAGCGGCATCCCGTACGACGACCAGCACGGCGGCTACATCCACAGCGGCGCGGCGTCCAACTTCGCCAACCTGGTGAAGTTCGAGGCCTACCTGGCCACGCAGTTCGCCAACATCATCAAGGCGCTGAAGGCGGTCCCCGATCCGCTGGGCAGCGGCGGTCAGACGCTGTTCGACAACACGTTGATGATCTGGGCGCGCGACATGGGCGACGCGCAGAACCACAACCAGCAGTCGATGCGGTTCGTGCTGGCCGGCGGCAGCGGCGGCTACCTGAAGACGGCGTCCGGCGGGCGCTACGTCAAGTCGTCCGAGCGCCACGAGCGGATCCTGCTGAACGTCTGCGAGGCGTTCGGCATCACGGACTACAGCAGCTTCGGCGATCCGGCGCTGCCGACCAAGCAGCCGCTGCCGGGCATCGCCGCCTGAACGGCGGCGGGCCGCCCGGGGGCCCTCCGCGGTCACTTCAGCAGCTGTCGCGCCTCCGTCCAGAGCCGGTCGACCATCGGGCCGGCCGGCTCCGCGCGCCCCAGCGCCGCCGACTGTCCGGCCCAGGCCTGCATCCGCTGGACGTCGCCCTGCTTTTGGGCCAGGGCGCGCATGCCGGCGGTGAGGCCGCGCTGGACGGGATACGGGGCCGGCGCCGGCGCGTCCGGCGCGGCTGCCGCCAGCGTGTAGCGGGTGGCCAGCGCCCGGCCCGGCCGGCCGCTGAACGCACGCGTGAGCAGCGTGTCCTCGGGACGAGCCCGCTCCAGCGCCGCCGCCCACGCCGGGTGAAGCTGCGCCTCGGGGCAGCGCAAGAACGCGGTCCCCACCTGGACGGCGCTGGCCCCCAGCGCCAGGGCGGCCGCGACGCCACGCCCGTCGCCGATCCCGCCGGTGGCGACCACCGGAATCCCCACCGCGTCGGCGACCGCCGGGATCAGCGCGAAGGTTCCGACCGCCTGGCGCTCGGCCCGCGACGGGTCGAACGCGCCGCGGTGTCCGCCTGCTTCAGCGCCTTGCGCGACGACGGCGTCGGCCCCGGCGGCCTCGGCCGCCACCGCCTCGGCTACCGTGGTGGCGACGGCGAACCAGGCGCTCCCGCGCGCCCTCAGCGCCTGGACGAACGCCGGCGGGTAGAGGCCCATGATCGACGAGACGACGGCGGGCGCCGCCTCCAGGACCGCCTGGCACTGCGCGCTGAAGTCCGGCGGCGCAACGTCGCCCGCGTCCGGAGGCACCGCCGGGCCCCAGTGGGCCAGAAACGCCCGCAGGCGCGCTTCGTGTTCCGGATCGCGGGGCGCCTTCGGATCGGGCACCCAGAGATTCAGTTGCACCGGCCCGGGCGTGCCGGCGCGCACGTCGCGCATCCAGGCGGCGACCGCGTCCGGCGCGTGCAACAGCATCCCGCCGGCGCCCATCCCGCCGGCGTTGGCCACCGCGATCGACAGCGCGGGCGGGCAAGCGCCGGCCATCGGCGCCAGCAAGATCGGCGCGCGCAGCCCGAAACGCGCGCAGAACGCGGTCGCCCGCGCCAGGGGTCGGGTCGCCGCTGCGGAGTCGCCCATCGCCGAAGTGTACGGCGGGGCCTCTTGTCTGTCCGGCGGGCTGGTCTCAAGATCGCGGCATGCCCGAGCCCGAGTCCTTTGAAGAATTCATGCGGCGCCGCGCGCAGGCGGCGCTGGCCTACGTGAACGGCGACTTCGAGCCGCTGGGGGCCCTGGTCCCTCGCCAGGGTCAGGCCAGCTTCTTCGGCCCGGGTGGCGGCAGCGTGCGCGGCGCCGAGGCGGTCGCGACCCGCTACCAGGCCGACGCGCGCAACTTCGAGGACGGCGGCACCAACGAGCTGGACGTCATCCAGTCCGGCGCCGACGGCGAGGTCGGCTTTTGGACCGGGTTCCAGCGCGCGCGCGTGCGCCTGCGCGGCAAGCCCGACCCGGTCCCGATGCGGTTGCGCGTGACGGAGATCTTTAGCCGCGGCCCCGAAGGCTGGGTGATGGTCCACCGCCACGCCGACATGCTGGCGGAGCCCAAGTAGCGCCCGCCTTCGAGGACGTGCACCGCGATTTCAGAGCGCGTCCCGCAGGATCGGCACGATCGCGCCGCGGGCGGGCTCGCCAAGCGCCACCACGTCCAACAGGCGCCGGCCCGCGCCGCGTAACGCCGGCTCTGCGGGCGCGCGCGCGGCGCAGGCCATCGCCAGAGCCAGCGCCACGTCGAACGCGCCGCCACCCGCCAGCCGCTCTCGGTAAAGAGCGGCGAAGTCGGCGGGCAGGCGCAGCGACCAGTTCTGATCGCTCACCACGCCCGGCCGGTTGTAGATCTCGTGGAGGCCGAACAGGTCGGCGAAGAACACCGACACGCGCTGGGCGCGGCTGGCGAAGAGCTCGGCGAACAGCCCCTGGCAGAGGTGCCGCGGGTCCGCGCTCAGCCAGCGCGCGAACCGCGGGCGCAGCGCCTCGTCGGGCATGAGCCGGCCGGTCAGGTGCGCGGTCCACGCCGCTCCGGTGGCCGTGCCGCTCCACTGCCGCGCCAGCGCCCAGACCGGCGGCGTGTCGTGATTGCCGACCATGATCCAGTCGTTCGGCGCGGCGTTCTCGCTGCGGTAGACGTCATCGGCCCGCGTCAGATCGGCCTTCTGAATGACGCGGAAACGCCCGAGCGCGTACCGCTGCATCACGCGCCGCAACGGGTAGGGCCAGGTCGAGAGCACCTCGCAGACGACGTCGCCCACGCTGCGCCCGGCCGCGCGCACCGCGGCCATCATCGCGTCGAACAGCACGCCGTAGCGATCGACCTGCTCCTCGGTCAGAGCGCGCACCCAGTCGTCGGCGTAGCGCGGAATTCCCGGGTCGACCGAGAGTTGCGCGCGCGTGGCAATGGCCAGCGGCGCCAGCCGGGGATGGTCGGGCAGGTCGGGCGACTCGAACAGCCGCGCGCCACGGCCCACGGCCGCCGCCGGTTCGGGATCGGCGGCGTGGTAGACCCACGGGCAGACCAGCCCGTGCGGGTGGTCGATCCGGATCCCGTCGAAATCCTGCAGCATGCGCCCCAGGCGGCCGATCACCAGAGCCAGCACCGGGCCGGCGGCGCCGTCCGGCCGGCGGTAGAGCGCCGGGTCCAGCACGGGGTAGCCCCAGGCCTGACCGGCGGGGTTGGTGCGGCTGGGCGGCGCGCCCATCAGATAGTCCGTCCGGAACAGCGGCCGCCGGCTCCAGACGTCGCGGTGAGAAAAGCCGATCTGCAGGTCGCCGAAGAGCGCGACGGACGGAGCAGCCGCCGCCGCGTCGCGCAGCGCCCGGTGCTGCTCGGCCAGCAGGAACTGGCCGAACAGATGGCGCTCGATCTCGGCGGCGCGCGTGGCGTGCAGCACCTCCCGGCGCGCGGCGATCGCGGCTTCGGCGCCGGGAGGCGCGCTCCACAGGTCGCGGTCCAGCGCCGGCCAGCGGCGCCAGTCGTCGGTGGCGTGCACGGCCCTGAGCGCCTCGAACTCGCCGTCCGCTGCCAGGGAGGCGCCGTGAGCGTGCCGGTACGAAGCGAACCGCGCCGCCAGCGTCGGCACGCGCGCCGGGTCGGCCGCGAAGCGCGCGTGGATGCGCGCCAGCAGGTCGCGCGTCGCGTGCCAGGCATGCGCGTACTGGACGCGGTCCGGGGCGCCCGGCGACCGCGCCGCCACGGCCCCCTCCAGCACACCGGCGGCCAGCGCGCGCCAATCGGGATCGGCGCCGTCCAGCAGCGTGCCGGCCGCGAGCGAGCCCGGGTTCCGCGTCCCCAGCGCGCCGTCATAGGGCGACGGATCGACCAGGGTCGTGTCCCCTTGTGGTCCCAGCTGGATGCCGTTGAATCCAAGTTCCCGGATGAACGCCAGCAGGCGGCGCGCCCCGCGGCCGTAAGGAGATCCGCGGCCCAGGTCCTCGTCGGGATCGCTGGGAAAGCTCTGGTCGTGAATGGCCAGCACCAGCCGCTGGATCCCCAACGCGGTCAGTCCTTGCCGGATCGTGGCGGCGGTCGTCGGCTCGATGAATTCACTTTAACGCCCGCGGTTGAAAACCGGGCGGCAGAACCTACGTTGTGGCCGTGTCCGAGGGCGCGGCGACGACGCAGGCGTTTCCGCCAGGGCTGGACGGCCGGCGGCGGGTGGTGGTGAGCGACGTCCGCCCCTCGGTGGAGGGGGGCCGATACCCGGCCAAGCGCATCGCCGGCGAGCAGGTGGCCGTCGAGGCGGACCTGCTGGTCGACGGTCACGACAGGCTGGCCGGGGCGCTGCTGGTCCGGCGCCGCGGCGAGGCGGCCTGGCGCGAGACGCCGCTCGAGCCGCTGGATAACGACCGCTGGCGCGCGGCCTTCGTCCCCGACGCGCCCGGCGCC
>JAICYS010000232.1 GCA_025934105.1 Myxococcota bacterium
CCGCCGCGCCCAGGCCGGCGTCTTCTTCCAGCGCCCGCAGCCAAAGCGCCAGCCCCTCGGCCACCCGGCTCGGGTCGGAGGCGGCCAGCAGGGCCAGCCGGCACAGCAGCCGGCCTCGCTCGCCGGACGACCGGGCACCGGCCAGGCGGCGTTCCAGCACCGACTGCAGCAGCGCCCCGTCGGCCGCGCCGCCGCCGCGGCCCAGCGCGCCCAGCGTGTTCTCTTCCAGCGCCAGCAGCGCCGCCGCGTGGCCGGGCTGCTGCGCCAGCGCCTCTTCCAGCACCTCGCGGGCGCGCGCCGGCGCGTCCAGCGGGTGGGCCAGCAGATAGGCCTTCTCGACCGCCAGGTCGGTCCGCTCGACCGGGTCGGCCGCCGCCTTGCGCTCGATCTCCAGAAGGTCGATGGCCGTCCAGAAGCTGCCGGTCTCGACCGCGTGCAGCCGCAAGGCGCGCAGCACGGGCCGGAAGGTCAGCTCGGGCGGCTCCTCCAGCGCCAGCCGCAAGTGGTCCATGGCCGCCGCCACGTCGCCCACTTCTTCTTCCAGCAGGCAGGCGGCGGCGTAGCGCAGCGCGCCGGCGGCCGCGCCCTCGCGGGCGTCCGCTTCGTCGACCAGCGCCAGCGCCTCGGCCTCCCACTGCGCGGGCGAGCGCCCCACGGCGCGACGGGGCTCGTCTCCCACCATGGCCATCGGGACGCTGGGCTGGGTCACCTCGTCCGGGCGGGGGTGCGGCAGCGGCGTGGGCGTCAAAGCCGACATGGCGAACGGACCGCCACTTTACACCGATTGGCCGGCGATCCGGCACCAAGCGATCGCGCGCCAGAAAGCCGTTCGGGAGCCGCCCGGGCCCCGACACCGTTTCCTTCGGATGGAGGCGGCGGGCAGGTTATGATGCCGGTTCTCGTGCACCGCCGTCGAAATAGCGTCAGGTTCGGCGACGATCCTCGCCGGCCGCGGCGTCGCTGCTCCTCGCAGAACCTTCGCGCATTCCTCGTCGTCGCGCCTGGTGGCCGCCGCGGCTCGTCGGCCTGGCCATCGGCGCTGTTTCGACGGCGGTGCGCCAGCTAGACCCGCGCGGGCATGGCCAAGATCATCGTCACCGGCAACGACCTGCGCCGCGAGTACGAGCTCGGCGCCGTCAACACGATCGGGCGGCATCCCGACAACACGTTGCAGATCCTGGACCGCATCATTTCGAAAGAGCACGCCCAGGTGCTGCGCCAGCCGGACGGCACCTATCTGTTTCGCGACCTGGGGAGCCTCAACGGCTCGTTCCTGCGCGGCGAGCGCGTCCACGAGCACCTCCTGCGCGAAGGGGACGAGATCGTGCTGGGGTCGACCACGCTCACCTTCGAGGAGCGGTCGGCGCAGGACTCGCTGCTGCAGAAAGTCACCATCGCGCCGGCCGCCACCGAGGCGCTCATCCGACAGAAGATCCAGACGCCGCCCACCACGCACGAGTTCCTGCCCGAGCGCGAGATCTTCGACCTCGAGGTGCTGCGCCGCGACTACGAGAAGCTGCGCCTGGCCCACGAGCTGGGGCGCTCGATCGGCCTCGAGGTGAACCTGGAGATCTTGCTCGAGAAGATCATCATGAAGGCGTTCGAGCTGATCCCGGCCGACCGGGGCGTGATCCTGCTGATGGAGGACGGCGTCCCGCTGCCGAAGATCGCCAAGACCCGCGACGGCAAGAACGAGCAAATCGTGCTGTCGAAGTCGATCCTGGCCGAGGTGGTCAACAACAAGGCGTCGGTGCTGTCGTCGGACGCCACCATGGACAGCCGCTTCTCGGCGGCGCACTCGGTGATCATGCAGGGGATCCGGTCGACCATGACCGTGCCGCTCCTGCATCACGACGCGCTGCTCGGGATCATGCACCTCGACTCGATGATCGCCACCAACGCCTTCACCGAAAAGGACCTGCAGATCTTCGGCGGCATCGCCAATCAGGCCGCCATCGCCATCCACAACTCGCAGCTGGCCCGCAAGATCGAGCAAGAGGCCAAGACCCGCGCCCAGTTCCAGCGGCTGCTGTCGCCCAACCTGGTCGATCAGGTCGTGCAGGGGAAGCTGCAGCTGGAAAAAGGCGGGGCGCTGTCCGAGATCACGCTGCTGTTCTCGGACATCCGCGGCTTCACCTCGATGAGCGAGTCGCGCGCGCCCGAAGAGATCGTCCGCATGCTGAACGAGTACTTCGAGCTGATGGTGGACGTGATCTTCAAGTACGAGGGGACCCTGGACAAGTTCGTGGGCGACGAGGTGATCGCTCTCTTCGGCGCGCCGGTGCCGATGCAGAACGCCGAGCTCAAGGCGGTTCAGTGCGCGCTGGACATGCAGCGCGTCCTGGCCGAGTTCAACCGGACCCGCGCCGCCGAGGGCCAGAACGAGATTCACGTCGGCATCGGCATCAACACGGGGATGGTCGTCACCGGCGCCATCGGGAGCTCGCGCGCGCTGCAGTACACGGCCATCGGCGACGCGGTGAACACCGCCTCGCGCCTGTGCAGCGTGGCGCAGGCCGGCCAGGTGATCTTGTCGGAGGCGACGTACCGCAAGGTGCACGGCGACGTGGCGGCGGCGCCCCTGCCGCCCGTGCGCGTGAAGGGCAAGGCCGACGTCCTGCGCGTCTACAACGCGGTGGGCCTGCGGCGCGTCCAGGGCAGCGCCGACGCGACCCGGCCGGGCTGACCGAGGCGGCCACCGACCTGCAGGGGGGCGTGCTCTACCCGACGCACGCGGCGCAGGTCGAGACCGGCCGCATCCAGTTCATGTGCTCAGAGCATCGCCTCACGCCAACAGTCACGATGCCACCAGCCCCGGCTGTTTTCGTCGAACAGGTCGACGCGCGGGTCGACCGGCAAATGGCAGACCGCGCACGTCTCGCGCGCGGTCTCGGCCCCCTGCTGTTCCCGGCGGCGCGCCCGGCGCCGGGCGCGCGAGGCGCGCAGGTACCCGGCCAGCGCCCACACGCTGCCCACCGCGGCCAGGCCCAGCAGCAACAGCTCGGCGGGGTTCACCGGGCGCGAGTGTACCGCGTCCGGACGCCGGCCGCGGTCAGACCTCCGACCGCCCCGCCAGCAGCCGCCGGACCCACAGGTCGGTCAGCTTCTCTTGCACGGTGTTCTGGCGAAGACGATCGGCCAGGTGCTTCCAGTCGACCGTGTCCTGCGGCTGATCCTGGTTCGAGCAGGAGAAGACCATGGTCTCCTTGCCCGTGACCGGATCGACGTGGCGCTGCAGGCACTGCGCGCAGATCTCTTTCATCATGCACTGCATGGGCGAGTTGATCGACGCGATGGCGACGTGCCCCTTGCGGAAGTACTGCGCCAGCGCGCCGTGGCGGGCTTGCTTGACGGCCGCCATCATGCGGTCGCTGCCGATCGCGATCACCCGGTCGCAGCTGGGCAGCGGGACCATCTGCTCGCCCAGGTCGCCGCGCGCGTAGGTGCCCATGGCCTGCACGATGTTGCCGACGAAGGCGCGGTCCTGCGGCCGGCGCGGCGCGAACGGCTCACCCCCGTCGACGCTCCAGATGATCTGGTCGGCGGCCGCCTCGATGTCGTCGACCTTGTAGATGTCGTCGCGCCGCCGGTAGCCGGCGAAGTAGAGCACGCGGCTCCCCTGGGCCCGCAGCGCGCGTCCGATCGAGAACAGCACGGCGTTGCCCAGGCCGCCGCCGGCCAGCAGCACCGATTCGCCGGCCGGCGTCTCGGTCGGCGTGCCGGTCGGGCCCATGACCACCACCGGCTCGCCCGGCTGAAGCCCGGTCACGAGGCGCGAGCTGCCGCCCATCTCCAGCACGATCAGCGACAACAGGCCGGCCGGCTTGTCGACCCAGGCGCCCGTCAGCGCCAGGCCCTCCATGACCAGGCGGGGCCCCTTCGCGCCCACCTGCCGCGCCAGCGCTTCGAAGTTCTGCAGCCGGAAGAACTGTCCGGGCTCGAAGTGGCCCGCGGCCGCGGGAGCGCGCACCACGACCTCGACGATGGTCGGCGTCAGCCGCTCGACCCGCACCACGTGCGCCCGCCAATCCTCGTCCAGTCGGGCGGCGAAGGCGCGCCAGGCGCCGTCGCGCGCCGGCTGTGCCGCCGCGTCCAGCCCGGCGATGTCGTGGGCGAACAGCGCCTCGACGTGGGGCGCGCCGTCCTTGGCCGACGCCATCGCGCGCACCACCGAGCCCGCGTAGATCGGGTGATTGTCGCCGTAATAGCTGACGGTCCGCCCGTCACGCAGGTAGCTGGTGAAGAAGCCGACCTCGCCGCGCTCCACCGGCTGCAACGCCACGCTCCCGTCGTTCTGCAGGACCGCCCGGTGGCTGGTGAACGCCTTGGCCTTGGGATCGATCTGGAACGAGCCGGGGCGCTCGCGCTCGTAGGTGACGTTGGGCGAGGTGCCGGCCGCGACGAACAGGCTGCGGGCCGGCAGCGTGACCTTCTGGCCGTCGCTCCGCTCGAACTCGACCGCCTTCAGCGCGCCGTGCTCGTCGGGGATGCAGGCGACGGGCGAGAGCTTCTCGACGAAGCGCACGCCTTCCTCGAAGAACTTGGTGATCTCCTCGTGATTCAGCCGGTAGGCCGGGCTGTCGGCCACCGACTTGCGGTACACCAGCGAGACGCCGCCCCACTTCGTGATGAGCGGCGCGAAATCCGGCTTCTCACCGGCGGCCGCCGCGCGCGCCCGCTCGGCCTGCACCGCGCGGCCGTGCTCCAGGAAGTCGCGCGCGATCTCCGCCTCCTCGAGATCATACAGCTTGGCCAGCTCGGCTTCGTTGCCGGCGCCGCCCAGCGCCTCCCAGCGCTCGAGGAACTTTTCGACCTGGATGGGATAGTAGGCCGCCACCTCGGTCGTGGTGTCGATGCCGGTCAGTCCGCCGCCGATGACGATGGCCGGGAGCCGCACCTGCAGGCTGGCCAGCGACTGTTTCTTGAACGCGCCCGAGAGCTGCAGCGCCATCAGGAAGTCGGACGCCTTCCGCACGCCGCGGATCAGGTTGTTCTTGACGTCGATGATGGTCGGCTTGCCGGCGCCGGCGGCGATCCCGATGTGGTCGAAGCCCATCGCGAACGCCTCTTCGGCGTTCAGCGTCCCGCCGAACCGCACGCCGCCGTAAACGCGGAAGGTCGGCCGGCGCGCCAGGTTCAGATAAAGCGCGGTCAGAAAGCTCTTGTCCCAGCGGACGGTGATGCCGTACTCGGCCACGCCGCCGAACCCGGACAGCCGCCGCTCGTCCAGCGGCGCGGCCAGCTCTTGCCAGCTCTCGACGGCGCGCGGCGGCCAGACGTCGGCGCCCAGCAGGTCCGACGGCAAGGGCTCGATCTTCAGCCCGTCGACGCCGACCACGCCGAAACCGGCGTTCAGCAGGTGCTGCGCCAGCGTCGAGCCGGCCGGCCCCATCCCGACCACCAGGACGTTCTTGCCGATGTAATCGCGCGGGTACGGCCGCGCCCGGTTGAGCGGGTTCCAGCGCGTCAGCAGCGAGTAGATCTCGTATCCCCACCGCATGTCGAGCACGTCGGTGAGCACGCCGGTCTCGGCCTGCGGGATGTTGACCGGCTCCTGCTTCTGGAAGATGCAGGCCTTCATGCAGTCATTGCAGATCCGGTGGCCCGTCCCCGGCAGCATCGGGTTGTCCACGCAGATCATCGCCAGCGCCGCGATCGAGTCGCCGTCCTTGCGCAGGACGTGCATCTCGCCGATCTTCTCGTTCAGCGGGCAGCCGCGCAGCGCGACGCCCAGCGGGTTCGCCTTCACCGCGCCGCTCTTGTCGTGCATCCCCTTCGAGCAGGAGTCCTTCTCCCGCTCGTGGCAGTACATGCAGTAGTCGGACTCGGCGGCCACTTCCCGCCGGGTCATGCGCGCGTCGGTCAGGCCGAAGCCGTCGCGCCGCCGGCGGTGCTGCTCGGGCCCCGCGGTGATGTTCACCAGCTCGGGGTCGGGCCGCCGCAGCGGCACCAGGTCCTCGAAGTCGACGGTGTGCGGGTGCCGGAAGGCGACCCATCCCGCCATCGCGCCGTCGGCGCGCGGGTCGAACCGGTGCACGGCCGCCCAGCGCTCGAACAGATCCAGCTCGGACGCCACCGCGCCCGACTTCTCCTGCGCCAAGAGCGCGTCCAGCACGCGGGCGGTGGTCAGCTCTTCGTCGCCGGCAGCCTGCAGCTCGGGGAACCGCGCGCAGATCTCGCGCAAGCCGGCGCGCAGCTGTGCCGGATCGGCCGCCGGCAGTTTGTCGGCCGGGTACTTCTTCATCGCGCGCCGCCCGATGAAGGTCTTCAGCCGGAAGATGGCCGCCTCGCGCGCGGCCGTGTCCAGGAACGCCTGCCGGGCCGGCTCGACCTGGAACAGCCGGGCCAGGAACGCCGCCAGCGGCCGCGCCACATCGATCAACAGCGCCGATTCCTGGGGCGGCGTGATCGGCTCGCCGTTCCGGTAGGCCTCGAACCGCGCCGACAGGTCCGCGCTGGCCGACGCCAGCTCGGCGCGGAACAGCCCATCCAGCGCCTGCAACCGGAGCGGCTCGAACAGATCGCCAAAGCGGAAGCCCTCGATCCCCAGCGCGAAGTCACGCGCCGGGTCGCGCGGCGCGCTTCCGGCGCCGCTCGCGAACGCAAATCCTTGGTGCTTCAGGGGATCAGGCCCTTATGTTGCAGAATTGCTGGTAGTCGATGAGCTCGATGTCCTCGGGCTTCTTCCCCTCGCCGCAGACCGGGCAGGTCGGGTCGTGGGGCCGCTTGAACTCGCGGAACTTCATGGCCAGCGCGTCGAACACCAGCTGCCGCCCCGACAGCGTCTTGCCGATCCCCAGCAGGACCTTGATGGCCTCCACCGTCTGGATCGACCCGATCACGCCGCAGAGGACGCCCAGCACGCCCGCTTCCTGGCAGGAGGGCGCCATGTCCGGCGGCGGCGGCTCCGGGTAAAAGCACCGGTAGCACGGGCCCTTGAACGGCAGGAACGTCGTCACGGTCCCGTCGAAGCGGTAGATGCTGCCGTCGACCACCGGCTTCATCAACTTCAGCGCCGCGTCGTTGATGAGGTAGCGCGTCGGGAAGTTGTCCGCACCGTCGATGATGAGGTCGTAGTCCTTGATGATGTCGAGGACGTTGTCCGACGACAGGCGCGTCTGGTGCGCCACCACCTTCACGTCCGGGTTCAACTTGGCGATGGCCGCCGCCGCCGAGTCGACCTTGGGCATGCCGATGCGATCGGTGGCGTGCAGGATCTGCCGCTGCAGGTTCGACGCGTCCACGACGTCATCGTCGACGAAGCCCACCGTGCCGACGCCGGCCGCCGCGAGGTAGAGCCCCGCCGGCGAGCCCAGGCCGCCCGCCCCCAGGCACAAGACCTTGGACTTGAGCAGCTTGACCTGGCCCGCCTCACCGAGCTCCGGCAGCATCGTGTGCCGCGCGTAGCGAAGGCTCTGCTCCTGGGTCATCACGTACGGGCGATCGAACGGCAGGCCGGCGCGCTTCCAGGCCGAGAACCCGCCCGCCAGCGACTTGACGTTGGTGTAGCCCAGCTCGCCCAGCGCGCGCGCCGCCAGCGCCGAGCGGGTGCCGCCGGCGCAATAGAGCACGATCTCCGCCGAGCGCTCCGGCACCTGGTCCTCGATGCGCAGCTCGAGGAAGCCGCGCGGGATCCAGCGGGCGCCGGGGATGAACCCCTCGGTCCATTCGTCCTTCTCGCGGACGTCGACCAGGATCGGCCCGGCGCCGTTCCCGTTTCCGCCCTTGCCCTTCTGGGCGTCGATCTCCTTGCGCAGCGTCTCGATGTCGGTCTCGCGGATCCGCGCCTTCACGTCCTTCAACAGGTTCCCAAAGCTCATGATGCCGGTGTTCTCCCCGAACTGATGCGCCTTACGATGTCGCACGGGGCTGGACGTCACATCCGGCCCCGCAGGCCGCGCATCTTGAAGGTTCGGCGCGGCGAGCGCAAGCGCGGCTGCGCCGAAGCCGCTAGTAGAACTTCAGGTCGTCGATGTGCAGCTCGGCCGTGCAGTTCTGCGGCGTTCCGCCGTCGGCCGTCGGATCCACGGTGAACTGCCATTGGACACAGACAAGGTGGGACGGATCGAGGTCCACCATCGGGACAGAGCTGCCGCCAATCCAGGGGATCTGGACGGTTCTTGGTGTGCTATCGACCGTTCCGGCGACCATCATGTTGGGCGCGTAGCACGACGTCCCTGCGTCGCATGTACCCTTCGGATCGCTCGTCTTGTCGTCATGCGCTACGTCATTGGCGCCGAAAATCAAATGACACGCCGCGGAAATCGAACCGCTAATCGTAAACTGCACGCCGGTGAACGCGCTCGCGTCGACGCAGTTATTGAAGAACAACGTCGTTCCGAGGTACTGCGGCTGACCCGACTGCACGACGTCCTCCATGATGTTCAGCATCCC
>JAICYS010000201.1 GCA_025934105.1 Myxococcota bacterium
CGCCCGCTGCCCCGCCGGCCCCCGCGCTCCCCGCCAGACCGTTGCCGCCCGCGCCCGCCGTCACCCCGCCGTTGCCCCCTGCGCCCCCGGCCATCCCGCCGTGACCACCCGTTGCGCCCGGCGCGCCCGCGCTGCCACCCGCGCCCAGAGCACCCGCCGCTCCCGCTCCACCGCTGTTTCCGCCCAGCGCCCCGCCGTGGCCGGCCATGGCCCCGCCGCCACCCGACCCGACCACCAGCCCGCCCCCCCCCCCCGTTCCGCCGCCCGCCATCCCGCCGGCTCCGGAGGTCGATCCCGAGCTCCCACACGCCGACCAAACCAAGGCACCCGCCAGAGAGAACCCGAACAGGATCGACCGCTGCCGCAGGCTTTCACGCATGGGCGCGACGAAAAGCAAAACTCCTGCCGACGCCCAGCCGCATGTTCGCGCACTCGGTTGCAACGGTTAGGTGACATCGCGGCGCCAAGGTCTTCCGAAGACGTGACAAGCATCGCGATCGAGGAGCCACCACGCCTATACTGGATGCGTGTCGCTGGGCGGCGTGTCCCTGGAGCTCGAACCGCTACTGCGCATCCTGCTGGGGACGGCGTTGGGCGCCGCCATCGGCTTCGAGCGGGACCTGCACGGCCGTCCCGCGGGCCTCCGCACCCACGCCATCGTCGCGCTGGCCGCCACGACGTTCATGGTTGTTTCGACGCGCTTCGTGTTCTTCCAGCACTACGTGGCGGGCGATCTCGTCGAGGTCGACCCCTCGCGCATCGCCGCCTCCGTCGTGTCCGGCATCGGGTTTCTCGGAGCCGGCGCCATCCTCCGCACCGGCATCACCATCCGCGGGCTCACCACCGCCGCCGCCCTGTGGCTGGTGGCGGCGATCGGGATGGCGGCCGGCGGCGGGATGTACGCGGTGGCGGTGTTCACCACGCTGGTCGGCCTCGTGACGCTCACGTTGCTGCGCCGATTCGAGGATCGCGGAGAGCCGGTCGGCCGGCAGCGGCTGACGGTCGTGCTCGAGGATTCGCTGTCGCCCTCGGCGGTGATGGACGCGCTTTCGCGATCGGGCGCCAAGGCGACCGAAGAGGGTTACGAGCGGCAAGGCGATCGCGTGGTCCTGACGCTGGAGGTCCGGACCGTCGCGCGCCTCGAGAGCCACGATCTGGCCGATGCGCTGCGGGGCATCGGCGACCGCGTCCGCCAGGTGCGCGTCGAGCGGCTCTGACCGCCGCGGACCGTCCGGCTATCCCCGGCTACGGACCGTCGTCGCCCCGATTCGCGACTTCGTGGATCCAGTGCGCGAAATCGCGCTCGAGCCGCGGGAGCAACAGGACCAGCTTGGCCTGTTGGACCGGCGTCAGCACCTTGCGCACGTCCCGGATGCGATCGTCCTCGAGCGCGCGCTGTTTGTTCCGGATCGCCAGCAGCCGGGCCAGGTCGGTGTTCAGGCGGGCGTCGTCGGGGCGCGCGGACTCGGTGTCGGCGCGCAGGTCCCGCATCGCCTGGTGGCGGTCGCTGGCGATCTGCACCTCCCGCTCGTCGTAGCGCGCCAGGATCGGAAACAGCCGGCCCGAGGTGGCCTCGTCCAGCTTCAGCGCGTCGACGATCCGGAAGGCGCGCAACGCGCGCATGCGTTCCAGCACCTCTTGCCGCAGCTGGTCGGGCGAGCGGTGATCGTCGGCGGCGCGCTGAATCGGCGGCAGGGGGGCCGGCGGGCGCGGCTGCGCGTAAGCGGGCGCGCCCATCGCCGACAGGGCCAGGCCGAGGACCGCCACCCGCCTCACAGCGCCGCCTTCTCCAGCGAGCTGGCCACGCGCCGCAGACCGTCCCCATCCAGCGCGGCCACCTCGTCGCTGACGCGCGGCTCGTCGTCGGACGGGACGTCCGCGCCGTCGGACCCGTCCGTCTCGCCGCCGGCCAGCGCCGCCGGCGCGTGAGCGCCCAACCGGACCAAAAGGCGCCGCAGCCCGGCGGCGTCCAGGTCGGCGACCTCGTTCAGCGCTTCGCCGCCGGCCTCGTCGCCGGCCAGGCGGGCCGCGCCCATCGCCACGGCCGCCGGCGCGATCGCCTGCTGCGGCCCGGGCTGATGACGGACCATCACCAGCCAGCCGGCGGCGGCGGCCACGGCCAGCGCCCCGAACGAGACCAGCCGCATCCGCACGGCCCGGCGAGGCCGCGCCGGTGCCACGGCGGGCTGCGCCGGTACGCTCGTTTCACCGGCCAGCGCGGCGGCCGCCGCGTCCGTCGCCCGCGCCGCCAGCGCCTCCCAGAACCGATCGCCGGCGGGAAGCTCGGGCGTGGCGGCACGCAACGCCTCCTCGATCCGGGGCAGGTCGCGCAGTTCGGTCATCGCGCGAAAGCAGGCGATGCACGATCCGACGTGGTCCTCGGCGGCGGCGTCCAGCGGACCCGCCCCCGCTTCGACCAGCCGCTCGACGACGGCGCGGCAGGTGACCGTCGGCCCGGTTTGCTGTTGGCTCATGTCCCCCTCCCGCGGCGGGCCGCCCCGCCGGGACTGGGCCCCAGCAGCGCCCGCAGCTTGCGGACCGCGTAGTGGAAATTCACCTTGGCGGCCCCTTCGCTGATCTCCAGCGCGGCGGCGATCTCGCGAAACGAAAGGTCTTCGTAGACGCGCAGCTCCAGCGTCATGCGCTGCTTGGTCGGCAGCGCGCGTACGGCGGCGCGCAGGGCCTCGGCCTGCTCGGCCAGCTCCAGCCGTTCCAGCGCCGGCAGCGCGGCCGCGGCGTCGCCGTCCGCTGGCCGCTCGGCCCCGTCGTCCTCCGGCACGAACCGCGCGTTGTCGCGCAGGTGGTTGAGGGAGAGGTGCGCGCCGATGCGCAGCATCCACGAACGAAACGAACCCGCCTCGCGCAGCTCGCCCAGCTTGGTCATGGCGCGCACGAACGCGCGCTGCACCAGGTCGGCGGCCTGGTCGGAATCGCGAACGTAGCGCATGCACAGCGCGAACAGCGCCCGCTGGTGGCGCTGCACCAATTGGCCGAGCGCCGCGCGATCGCCGCCCCGCGCGCGCGCCACCAGGACGTCGTCGGGCGCCTCGGGCGTGTCGTCCTGAACCGGCATCACGAGCTTGAGGTGGCTGGGCATCATCGAACGCTCACCCAGGTGGACCCGGCGCCGGGTAGAGCGGTTAAGCGCCATGCAGTTCAGGCTGCGTCCAATGACGCCGGCCGGCGATCCGACGGCGACCCGACTGGCGATCCGACGGAATCGTCGGCCGCTGCCCGGTCAATTGGACGGCATCGCGGTCACGCGGCCGGATTCGCGCCGTGCGTCGGACTCGATGGCCCGGGGGCCGCCGTGGCCCGCGACTCGAGGATGGCGAGGTTGTCCTCGAGCGCCTGGATCGTCGAGCGCAACGCCGAAACCTCTTCCTGGGTCGCGAACCCCAGCACGCCGGCGGCGAACCGCGTCGCGCGGTCCAGCTCGGCCTTGATCGAGCCGCCGACGCCGACCGCCTTCATCGCCACGTTCATGACGCGCTGGTCACCCATCATGCGTGAAACGCGCGGGTCGCTCATGAGACGCATGGCCTGGCCCACGACCCGATCTTTGACGGCGCCGAACATCGACATCGCTCGTTTGTGCCACGCGCCCTCTCTTGCGTCAACGCACCGGCCGCGCCATGCTCCCGCCGTGCAGGCGGAACGTCCGTCCTCCTCCCGCGCCGAACTGGCGTACGTGATCGGGGCCTTCGCCTTCGGGTGGTTGTTGGGCCTGCTGGTCATCTTGAAGCTGTGGCAGCTGTCGCACGCGCCCCGCTGGATGATGTTCAGCGGGATGGGCTACGTGAGCTTGATGATGGCGCCGGCGTTCGTCGGGTTCG
The DNA here is from genome assembly GCA_025934105.1 of Myxococcota bacterium. Taxonomy (GTDB): domain Bacteria; phylum Myxococcota_A; class Polyangia; order Fen-1088; family Fen-1088; genus JADGRB01. The sequence goes on from JAICYS010000201.1 coordinate 3,837, forward strand.
GGTTCGCCCGCGTGGTCGGCCGGCTGGCGACGCGCGGCTGGCGGGGGACGCCGCTGGGATTGGTCGGCCTGGGCGTCTGCGGCCTGGTCGCCGGACTGCTCGCGCTCTGACGGAGAGAACCCGCCGTGTCGCACCCCGGCCCTTCGGAACGGCACCGAGCCACGGCGCCTGCGCGCGTGAGCGTCGCGCTGCTGACCGTCTCGGATTCGCGTACGCCGCTGACCAACGAAGGCGGCCGCCGGTTGCGCGGGCTGGCGGAGGAGGCCGGGTTCACCGTGACCGTCGAAGCGCTGCTGCCGGACGAACCGGCGCAGCTCCGGCAATGCGTCGCCGACTGGGCGGCCAAGGACGGGGACGGCCGCGTCGACGCCGCGCTGGTCACCGGCGGGACGGGTCTGTCGCCCCGTGACAGCACGCCGGAAGCCATCGCGCCGCTCTTCGATCGACGGCTGCCCGGCTTCGGCGAGCTCTTCCGCGTGCTGTCGTTCCAGGAGATCGGGCCGGCCGCGATGCTGTCGCGGGCTGACGCCGGCGCCATCGGCGGCATGGCGGTGTTCCTGCTGCCCGGCTCGCCGGCGGCGATCGAGCTGGCCATGCGGCGGCTGATCGCGCCAGAGCTGGCGCACCTGGTGGGACAGCTCCGCGCGGCGAACCGGGCGGCCCATGCCGGCTGAGCGGCCGGCGCTCATCGATCCGCAGCTCCGCCGGATCGACACGCTGCGGGTCTCCGTGACCGACCGTTGCAACTACCGCTGCACCTACTGCATGCCGCCCGGGGGCGTCGCGCACGGTGCGCGCGAGGAGACGCTGACGTTCGAGGAGATCGCCGCCCTGGTGGGTCTGTTCGCGCGCCTGGGCGTACGGCGGGTGCGCCTGACCGGCGGTGAGCCGACCGTGCGCCGCGACCTGCCGGCCCTGGTGCGGCTGCTGCGCGCCGTTGGCGGTCTCGACGAGATCGCGCTCTCGACCAACGGCGATCGGCTGGCGGAGATGGCGGCGCCGCTGCGGGCGGCCGGCGTCGACCGGCTGAACGTCAGCCTCGATTCCCTGCGTCCGGAGGCGTTTCGGCGCATCACGGGCGGCGGCGATCTGGCCCGCGTCCTCGAAGGCCTCGATGCGGCCGCGCGCGCCGGGTTTTCGGGGATCAAGATCAACACCGTCGCCATCGACGGGTTCAACGACGGCGAGGTGGTCGCGCTTTGCCGGTTCGCCTGGTCGCGGGGCTGGATCCCGCGCTTCATCGAAGAGATGCCGATGGCGGGCGGGCAGACGTACTTGCCGGGACGCTCGCTGCCGGCGGCGGCCATCCGCGCGCTGGTTGCGGCCAGCGAGCCGGCCGGGCGCGTGGTCCCCGACGACGGAGGCGCCGATCGGGGCGCCGGCCCCGCCCGTTACTTCCGGCTCATCCCGGGCGGCGGAGGGGCCGAGGCCCCGGACGGCAGCCTCGGAGCTGCCGCGGCGGCTCCGCTGGACGACGCCCAGCTCCCTGGGCGCGGTCCGCCCTGGCGGCGGCGCTTCGGGATCATCTCGCCGATGACCGAGCACTTCTGCGACAGCTGCAATCGGCTGCGGCTGTCGACCACCGGCGCGCTGCACGCCTGCCTGGGGCACGACGACGCCGTCGACCTGCGCGGGCCGCTGCGGGCCGGAGACCTGACCGGGGTCGAGCGCGCCATCCGCGCCGGGCTGTCGGCCAAGCGGCCCGGTCACGACTTCCAGCTGGTGGGGCTCGGCGGCCCGCGCAAGGCGATGGTACAGATCGGCGGATGAACGACCTCGCCGACCTGAAGCTGCACGTCCAGGAGCTGCTGCCCGAGTTCGAAGAGAAGCTGGGCGAGCTGGTCGAGATCCCCAGCGTCAGCATGGACCCAGCGCGCCGGCCGCAAATGGACGCCTGCGCCGAGCTGGCCGCGCGGTATCTCCGCGAAGCAGGCGCCAGGGTGGACCTCATCGAGACCGGCGGATTTCCGCTGGTGCTGGGCCGGTTCGAGGTCGATCCCCGGTTGCCGACGGTGACGGTTTACAACCACCTGGACGTGCAGCCGGCCGAACAGGCGGATGGGTGGCGGTCGCCGCCGTTTCAGTTCACGCGCCAGCCGGCTTCCGGGCGCCAGCCGCTGCGCTGGTTCGCGCGCGGCACGACGGACGACAAGGGCCCGGCGCTGACCGCCCTCTTCGGCGCGCGATTGGCCCGGCAGACCGGCGCGCCCGTGAACATCCAGTTCTTGTGGGAGCTGGAAGAAGAGATTGGCAGTCCGCACTTCGCGGCCGGCCTGGCAGCGGCGGTGGCCGGCCAAGCGTCGGGCGGGCGCGCGCCGCTGGCCACCGATTCAGTGGTGGTCTCGGACACCATCTGGACCGCCGCTGGTCACCCGTCGATCTCGTACGGGCTGCGCGGGTTGATGGGCTTCACCGTCGCGCTCGAGACGGGGGCCAAGGACGTCCACTCGGGGACGACGGGAGGCCTGGCGCGCAACCCCATCGCCGAGCTGGCGGCCTTGATCGCCGAGATGTTCGACGGGCGCACCGGCAAGGTGAAGATTCCCGGCTTCTACGAGGGGGTGCGCCGGATCTCGGCCGCCGAGAAGAAGGCGTTCGGACGGGCCGGCTTCTCGCGCAAGCGCTTCGCCGCCGCGCACGAGCTGCACGGCCTGCGAAAGACGGCCGACGACGTCAGCGCGCTGGCGTCGCTGATCGCGGCGCCCACGCTGGAGGTGCACGGCATCACCGGCGGATACAGCGGGCCCGGCATCAAGACCATCGTTCCCCACCGCGCCGAGGCCAAGCTGTCGACGCGACTGGTCCCGGACCAGAAGCCCGCCAAGGTGTTCCAGCTGATCAAGCGGTTCGTGAAGCAGCATCTGCCCGACGCGGTGGTCACGCACGAGGCATCGCTGGAGCCTTACCTGGCCGAGATTGGCGGTCCCTATCACGAAGCGGCCGCGGCGGCGGTTCGCCAGACCTTCGGAAAAGAGCCGGCCTTCGTGCGTGAGGGGGGCTCGATTGGCGCCGTGTTGACCATGCAGCGCCTGTTGAAGGCGCCGGTCATCTTCCTGGGCCTGTCGCTGCCCGAGCACGGCTACCACGCCGTCAACGAGAACTTCGATTGGGGGCAGGCAGCCGGCGGCATGGAGATGTTCTGCCGCTATTTCCACCAGGTCGGCCGAGCGCGGTAGGGCGTGCTACCATTGCCCGGATGAGTGGCGAAGCTCCATCCGCCCCCGTCACGCGCGCCGGCGCCGTCAAGATCGTGGCTTCGGTCCTGGTGGTCGCGGGCGCGATCGGCTACCTGCTGACCAGCTCGATGAAGCAGGGCGCCGAGTACTACAAGCACGTCGACGAGGTGGTCTCGAACGCCGACGCCTGGCGCGGCAAGCGGCTGCAGGTGCACGGCAACGTCGTCAACGGATCGATTGAACAGGCCAAGGGGACCCTGCTCTACCGTTTCAAGATCGAAAGCCGGCCGCCGCGCGCGCCGGCGGTCATCACCGCCACGTACAACGGGCTGGTCCCGGACACGTTCAAGGACGGCGCCGAGGTCGTGGCCAAGGGGACGCTGACCGCCGACAACCAGCTGGCGGTGGTTCCCGACGGCATCATGGCCAAGTGCCCGTCCAAGTACGACGCCGACAAGAACGCGCCGGTCAAGCCCGACCCCTCGATGACCGCGGGCGTGGCCCAGAAGCTCTAGTGCGGGCGTTGCCGTGAGGCAACGGTGAGCGGCAGCGAACCATGCCCGACGACCTGCCGCCCGGAGGCGCCTAGCCCAGTGCCAGGTTGCTGTGCGGTCCGCTCGACCGCCGGCAGACGACGCTTAACCGAACTGCGTTGGCCGGCGGCCCGCCGGGTGAGTTCCGGCTACGTGTAGCGCAGACCGTCGACGGCGCGCAGGCGGCTGGCGCGCAGCGAGGGATAGAGCGTGGCCAGAAAGCAGATGCCCAGGGTGGCGGCGGCCACGGCCAGGATCTCGCCCCCCGCGATGCGGACCGGCAGCGAGCCGATCAGATACACCTTCGGGTCCAGCGGGTATCCGTAGAGCCGAGCCAGCAGGCACACCAGCAGCCCGAACGCGATTCCGAGGCCCGTTCCCACCGCCCCCACGGTCGTCCCGCCAATCAGGAACACCCGCGCCACCATCCCCGCCGGCGCGCCCATGGACTTGAGGATCGCGATCTCGCGCACCTTGGACAGCACGATCATGGTCAGCGATGCGATGATGTTGAACGCCGCGACCACGATGATGAGGACCAGCAAAAGCGAGATGATCACCTTCTGCATGGTCAGCGCCATGAAAAGGTTGTGGTTCAATTCTTTCCAGTCGATGATCCGGTACGGGCCGTCCAGCCGGCGCCTCACGTCGGGCGCCGCGGACAGCGCCATCATGGGGTCCTTGAAGCGCAGCTCGACCCCCGAGACCAGGCGGCGCGCGTTGGCCAGCCGGTGCGCGTCGGCGATGCTGATGTAGGCGAGCCGCGTGTCGTACTCGTTGAACCCCATGCGAAACAGGCCCACGACCTTGAAGAGGTAAGCGGCCGGCGCCTCGCCGACGCCGGAGCTGAAGGGGATCATGATCGACACGCAGTCGCCGACGCCCACGTGAAGGTGATGCGCCAGCTCGGCGCCCAGCGCGATGCGGCCGACGTCCTCCGTCGTCTTGCGCGGCGTGCCGGTCGGCAGCACGCAGCTGGCCGGCTGCTCCAGCGCCTCGACCGACCCGGCGATCAAGGATCGGCGCAGATCGTCGGCACCCTGCTTCAGATCGATCCCTTTCAGGTTCGCGCCGATCCGCCCGATCATGACCTCGCCGGCCGAGAACAGGAACTTGGCCATCCGGGTGACGCCGGGCATGCCCTTGAGGCGCGACGCGATCTCCGCGATCTCGGGCCCGTCGATGTCGGCGTCGCCGTAGGGCATGACGATCAGGTGCGCGTTCAAGGCCAGCACCTTGTCCTGGAATTCGTGCTCGAACCCGCTGGTGACGCCCAGGACGACGACCAGCGACCCCACGCCCAGCACCACGCCCATCGTCGACACCGTCGTGAAGACCGAAAACGTGCGGAGCAAGAACGCCACCACCGCCGCCAGCGCGCCCACCAGGATGGTGATCACCGCGGCGGTCTCGATCCCGCGCGCCCGCCCGTGCGCCACCCCGAAGGCGGCGAAGCCGGCGGCGACCAGCCCCAACCCGACGACCAGGCCGACCCGCGCCGCCCACGGACGCCGGCCCCGATGCAGGTATCGGAGGCCCACGAACCGCTCCAGGCCCAGCGTGAAAAGGCGGCCCAGCCCGACGGCCAGCACGGCCGCCACGGCAATCTCGATCCACAGGGCCGACATGCGGGCCAACAACCTAGCAGAACCCGGCCCCGTGAGCTTCCTTGACACTCTTCGACGGCAAACCGTACCGTACACGGCGATGAGACGCGTTGACGGAGCTGGGCTGCGCCCGGCGCAGCCGTCGCGGGAGGTCCCTCGAGGCCGCCGCCGGTTCCAGCCTCATCGTCCGTTCGTCCTTTTGCTGGCCGGCCTGGCGCTCGGCTGGCCGGCGGCCGCGCGCGCGGACAAGAACGATCTGGACCTGCTCAACCTCTGTCCCCCGTCGGCCAGCGGCCAATGCTCGTGGGTGAGCCGGAGCGGCGGGGCGACGTCCGTGACGCTGGACCCGGACGCGGTGTCGCGCTACCGCAGCCTGATGTCCGAGCTGGGCGTCGTGATGGCGCCGCGGCTGATGACCCCAGCCGACACGCTCGGCTACGCAGGCTTTCAGTTCTCCGCCGAGCTGGGCTTCACGACCATCAACCCGAGCCGGCAGATCGGCGGTCAGTCGTACTGGAACGGCGTCGAAGGGGTGAACCCCTCCAACCCCAGCGCGACGCGACCCAGCGGCACCCTGGCGACCGTCGGGGGGTTCGTCCGCAAAGGGATGTGGCTGCCGGTTCCGGCGCTGGAGTTCGGCGCCGGCGCGGTCAGCCTGCTCGGCTCGCGCATGTACGCGATCCAGGGCTACGCCAAGTTCGCGCTGCAGGAGGGGTTCCACGACTGGGTGCTCCCGTCGTTCGCGGTGCGGGGCTCGGCGTCGCAGCTGCTGGGCACCAGCCAGGTCACGATGGCGATTTACGGGCTGGACCTGGTCGCCTCCAAGGCGTTCAGCCTGGGCGGCACCGCCCGCGTCGAGCCCTATCTGGGATGGAACGTGCTGTTCATCGACGCGCGCAGCGGCGTCATCGACGCAACCCCCACGTGCGATGCCTATGCGCAGCACGCCGGGTCGACCGGACCTCAGGTAGACGGATGCAACCCCGCCGATGCCGGCACCTGGAACGATCTGGGCGCCAACTTCACCTTCCCGTCGCAGAGCATCATCACCCGCTACCGCTGGACGTTCGGGGCCAAGCTGAAACTGTCGGTGTTGTTCCTGACGGGCGAGGTGGACTACACCCAGCAGGGAACGTCACGCGACAGCAGCTCGGACGCGTCCGACGCCAGCGGCAGCCAGCTGTCGGTCTCGATGTCGGCCGGCTTCGACTTCTGAAGCCGCAG
>JAICYS010000239.1 GCA_025934105.1 Myxococcota bacterium
CGCTGCGCTCACCGTCGCCTCACGGCGACGCCATCTTGACTAGAACCAGAGCTCGGCGCCGCCCAGCCCGGCGGCGAAGGGCGGTCCCCACGAAGCGACGTCTCGGCCGGCCACGGAGATCACAGGACGCCGTACGGCGCCGCCCCCCAGCACGTCGAGCCGCAACACGAGTCGCTGCATCACCCGGAAGCGCAGCGCGGCGCGCGCGTAGAGGGCCACCCCGGTCTGTTCGTCCGTGACGCCAGGACCGGCCGGGGTAGGCGTACCGGTCGCGCGCACGAAGACCGCCAGCGCCCCCGTGGCCGCGTCGACCGACACGCGACGGCCGAGCCGCGGCGCGAACAACACGCCCCCGCCGGCGAGCCAGACGGACGTGCGCACCTGCCCTCCGCTCTCCGCGAGGACCGAATCGGTGAGCGGAAAGAAGGCACAGATTTCGGCGCCGACCACGCCCGCGAGCTGCGCGCGCAGGCTGATGCCGGCGACCGCGACGACCCCCAGACCTCCCAGGCTGGCCAGCACACCCGAGGAGACGTCGGCAGCCAGCCAGCGCGCCGGCTCGGGCGGCGGTGGCGCGACCACCCGCGCGACGACCGGCGACCTCTCGATCGGCGCGACCGCGGGCTCGCTGGCCAGTCCCAGGCTGATCCGCAGGAACTCGACGGTGCGCAGCGCCAGGATCGACTGCAGGCCGGATGCCTCGTCGACCTCCAGCTCCTGGCGAAGGCCGACCCGATCGCCCCCGTCGCCGATCCAGACGTCGGTGCGATGTCCGTCGGCCACCACCGCCGCGCGCGCGCCGGCGGCGATCTGCCGCCGCACCACTTCGTCGATCGGGACGTCGGGCGGGATGGCGGCGCGGTCGACGGCGAATCCCAGCGCGCGCAGCTCGGCCTCGATGCGCCCGGCCAGCGGGTCGTCGGGCGTGGTGGCCAAAAGCGCGACGCGCACCGGTCCGCGCTCCTGCGCCGCGGCGGCCGCCGCCCAATCGATCGTCAGGACGAGAGCCAGCAGCAGGGCGCGCAGACCGGCGCGCCCAACCCCGCTCATTGCACCGTGCGTTTGGCGAGAGCGCTGTGGGGCCCGCCGGGGAAATCACGCAAGTAGGCGGCGGCCGCCGCCCGCGCCTCCGCGTCGTCGCCGGCCCGGAGGCGCGACTCGATGAGGCGTCCGGCCGCCTCGCGCGCCAGCGGGCCGCGCGGGAACGAGCGCAGATAGCTGGCGAACCAGTCGGCGGCGGCGCGGTAATCGTGGCGCCCCTCGAACGCGATGAGGCCCATGGCGAACACCGGGCGATTGGCGCCGGGGAACCGCCGGTGCGCGGCCCGGTAGGCCTCCTCGGCGCGGGGCAAGTCGCCGGCCAGGCGCGCCACGTCACCCAGCAAGATCACGTCGTCGGCGTCGAGCCGCGCGCACTCGCCGCGCCAGCCGGCCTGCACGGCGGCCGCCAGCGCTTCGGGGTAGTTCGCGTGCGCGGCGGCGACCCGCCAGTCGGGCGTTCCCGACGGCCCGCCGTGCGCCGCCTCCGCCCGATGCCCGCGCCCGATCGCCGTGCGCGCCGGCGTCGGCGCCAGCTCCGCGGCGCGAGGCGCCAGCGCGGGAGCGGGCGGCACCGGACCGAGCGGCGGCGTCACGACCGGCTCGTCCCTGGACGGCGGGGCCGGCGCCAGCGCGTCCTCGAGGCCCAGGTCGACGCCGCGAGCGCTGGCCCGCAGCCGCTGGCCCGTCACCAGCCGAACCGGCTGGGCGATGCCGGGGCCGGTGACCAGCACGGCGCCCTCGTGCATGGCCACCGTCAGCGCCTGGGCCCGCCGGTCCCAGCCGGCGGCGAACCGGGTGCCGGTGACCTGGATGCGATAGCCGCCGGCGCGCACTTGCCAGCGGGTGTGCGCCCGATGAATGACCGAGACCTCGACGGTGCCGTCGTCGACGGCCACGGTCGCGCCGTCCTGGTCCAGCGCGTCCACGTGCGCGGCGGCGCGGGCCGGCAGCGTGACCGCCGAGCCGTCCGAGAAGTTCAGCGCCAGCGGGGCGCCGGCCGGCGCGACGATGGGCGCGCCGACCTGGCCGTGGGCGGTCTCGCCGGCGACGGCGAACGAGAGCGGCTGCGGCCGGGTCCAGACGAACGCCGCCAGCGCGGCGCAGGCGCCCGCGCCGGCCACGGCCCAGATCCACGGCGCCGCCCGGCGCGGCCGGCGCGCCTGCGCCTCGGCCAGCCGGGCTTGGATCTGCGGCACCAGGTTGCGGCGCTGGGCGTCGCCGGCCACCGCCCGCCCCACCTCGCGCATCACCGCCTCCAACTCGGGGTTGGTCTTCTGGCCGCCGGTCACGGTTCCTCCTCCTCCTCGCCCCAACGGTTACCCCGCGCCAACCGCTCGCGCAAAGCCGGATGACGCCGGGCGGCCTGCACGAACCGTTTCTCGGCGCGGGCCAGCCGCCGCTTGATGGTGGCCAGCGACACCCGGCAGGCGTCCGCCACCTCGGTGAGCTGCATCTCCGAGACGAACCGCAGCGAGAACGCCAGCCGCTCGTCGGCCGGGAAATCCTGGAGGATGGCGTAGGTCGCCCGGACCGCCTCGTGGGTCTCGCCCTGCGGCCCGGAGACGGGCACCTCCGGCACCTCCTCGGGCGCCACGAAGCTGATCCATCGCCAGCGCCGGCGGCGGCGGATCCGGCCGCGCGCCGTGAACACGGCCAGCGTGGCGATCCAGCCCCGCAGCGCCGAGGCGTCCTTGAGACCGTGGAGGCCCTCCAGCACGGCGACGAACACGTCCTGCACGACGTCGGGGATCTCGCCGTCGATGCCCAGCGCGCCCGCCACCAGCCGCTCGACCAGCGGCTCGAAGCGCTCGACCAGCGCCATCCGGGCGCGGCCGTCGCCCCGGCGCAGGGCGGCGACCAGCAGGTGGTCGTCGGCGTAGGGCTCGGGCGGCCTCAGCGACTCGGACGGGGGCGCGGGCGCGCGGGACGCCACGGGCGCCATGTTACTCCCGATCGCCACCGCCCGGCGGCCCGCGCGCTGCGTCGGCCGGATGAGCGGCGGCTCGCGCGAGATCCGCGTCGATCGGTGGTGTCCTGTCAGCCCGGCCATGGTTGTCGCGTCCGGCTGTGAGTGTCCGGCGGCCCCCGGCGCGGTTCACGAGCCGCCGCCCGGCGCTCCGCATACTATGGAGGCGTGCGCGGGCGGTCGTTGGCCAGGCTGGGAGGCGTCATCTTGCTGGCGCTGGCCGGCTGCGACGTCCGCCTGCGGCCCGTCTGGGGCGCCCCCGACGCCACGGCGCCCGCCCCCGACGCGTCCGCCTCGGTCTGCCCCGACCGGATGATCGGCTACGCCTGCCTCGGTCCGGCCAGCGGGGCCTACCAGAGCACGACCGGCGGCGGCGCGGCCGGCCCCGTGCTGGTCAACGCCGGCGACAGCGACGCGCTGACGCAGTTCAAGGCCGCCGCCGACCGGAAGTCGGGCGCCGCCGTCATCCAGGTCCAGGGAATGATCGACTTTGCCGGGTTCGACGGCAGCCAGGTGCGCGTCGCCTCGAACACCACCGTCGTGGGCCTGGACCGGCAGTCGGGGTTCACGGGCGGCGGGCTGGACCTGAACGGCAGCAGCAACGTCATCATCAAGAACCTCACCATCGCCAAGCCCGTCGGAACGGACGCCATCACCGTGCAGGGACCGGATTCGACGAACATCTGGATCGACCACTGCGACCTGTCGAGCGAGCTGCACCCCGACGGCGCGTCCTACGACGGGCTGGCGGACATCACGCACGCCGCGGACTGGATCACCGTCTCGTGGACGCGGTTTCACGATCACAAGGACACCGGAATCGTCGGCCACTCCGACACGAACGGCGCCGAGGACCGGGGCTTTTTGCACGTGACCTACTATTACGATTGGTTCCGCAACGTGGACGCCGGCCCGCGCGTGCGGTTCGGCACCGTGCACGTGCTGAACACATTTTTCGACCACGTCACCTTTTACGGCGTGGCGTCGACCATGGGCGCCGAGGTTCGGGTCGAAAACAGCATCTTCCGGTCGGTGACGGCGCCGGGCGGAGACGCCGACTACGGGCCGATCACGACGATGCTGCCCAGCTCCGATCCCGGGTTCGTCAATCCGGTCGGCAACGACGAAGACGCGACCGACGGCAAGGACGTCGTGCCGGCCGCGCAGCTCGGCACCCTCGACCCGCACACCCAGTACCCCTTCACCGCCGACTCGCCGGCCAACGCCCAGGCGCTGGTGACCCTGTGCGCGGGACCTCAGGCGGTCCCGGGCAGCCTCTTGCCGACCTGCCCCTGACCGCCCTCCTTACGTCGAATTTTCCGCCCGGAAAAACGGTGGCCCGCTTCCGCAACCTTCCGTGACGGCCCTGTTGACCGGCCCGCGGCGGGGGAATAGGGTTGATTTTTCGCGCGCGCGGATCCGCGAGCCCGAGGCAGAAGGAGGCCGGCGATGATCGGAAGCATCGATCAGCTCGTGAACCAGAAGATCCTGCTGTGGGAAGAAGAGCGGCGCATCGCTGCCCGCAAGCGCCCGCAGGGTCTTCGCCCGATGATCTGCGTGTCGCGCGAGTACGGCGCGCGCGGGGCTGCCATGGCCCGAAGGGTGGCCGAACGCCTGGGCTTCCATTTTTACTCGCAGGAGCTGATCCACGAGATCGCCGAGGTGGCGCAGGTGCGCCAGCAGCTGGTGGCGTCGCTGGACGAGCGGCTGCAAGACAGCGTCTCTGAATGGGTGGCCGGCCTCATGAAACGGGACGGGTTCTCGCCCAGCGATTACCTCCGCAACCTGTCGAAGGTGGTGCTGACGCTGGCGCGGCACGGCCGCGGCGTGGTGGTGGGGCGCGGCGCGCACTTCATCCTCGAGCGCAAATCGACGCTGCGGGTGCGCGTGGTGGCGCCCCTCGAGACGCGCGCCGCCCGTATCGCCGAGCGCGACGGCCTCTCGGCCGCCGAGGCGCGCGCCCGCATCCGGCGCATCGACGCCGAGCGGGTCGCCTTCAACCGGCGTCACTACGGCGCCGACCTGACCGACTCCGCCAACTACGATCTGATCGTGAACTCCGGCACGCTGGGCCTCGAAGGGGCGACGAACCAGGTCGTCGCCGCCTTCGAGTCCAGATTCGGCCGCGCGGCCTGAGGCTTACTGCGTCGCCGACGCCGGCAGCGTGGCGCCGCCGCCGTTCAACGTCACGTCGGGCTCGAACGTGAGGCCATGCGCGCCCACGCACCCCGCGAAGCTGGTGCGCGAGGCGATGTCCAGCGCCGCGTTGGGCGCGATTAGGAAGCCTTTGAAGATCCCGTCGGTCCCGATCCGGATGGAGGAGGCGTTCGTGTAGAGGGTCAGCGGCTGCGCCAGCGTGCTCTGCACCTTGACCCGATCCGACCAGGTCAGCGCGCCCGCCACGTTGACCGCCGTCGCGGCGTTGTCGGTGAAGATGACGTCCGGCTGCACGTTCAACGACAGGAAGTTGTACGTCCCGGCCAGCAGCGTCACCCGCGCGCCCGCGTTGATGGTCATGTTGCCGTACTGCCCCGGGTTGAGCGTCACCGTCGCGTTCCCGGCGATGCTCTGGTTTCCGGTGCCCGCCGTCACCACCCGCGTCGCCAGCGTCGGAATGGTGACCGCCGCGTGCTGGGTCAGCGTGCCGGTGATGGTGAAGATGTTCTGGTGCTGCAGCACGCCGGCCAGGGTCAGGTTGCCCGCCACCTTGGCGTTGTCCTGCATGAACGCGTTCGCGTTCACCAGCACGTTGCCCGTGATGGTGGCGAACGAGCCGATCTGCAGCAGCCCGCCCGAGTCGACGTCCCCGGTGATCTGCGTGCGGTCGCCGGCGTTGAGCCCCAGGTTCATCGTGTCCGTGGCCAGCACGCAGGGGTTGGCGGGCGCGGCCTGCTGGCAGACCTGAAAGTAGATCGGGTCGGTGTTGTTGAACGGCCGGCCCAGCGGCGCGCCGTTAGCGGTGAAGGCGCCGTAAAAGCAGGTCCCCAGCGACTTCATCTGCTGGTAATCGCCCAGCACGCGCTGCGAGTCGAACAGCGTGCCGTCGTTCGGGTCGGGCGACTCGAAGGCCAGCAGCGTCCGGTCCGAGAAGGTGGCGCCCTGGTCGGCGCTCAGCGACAGGTGCGCCGTGAAGTCCGGCAGCCCGTCGGTCCCCACGCCGTCGAAGCTGTAGAAGAAGACGGCGACAGTGCCGTTGGTGTCGACGGCGACCTGCGGAATGGCGGACTCCAGGTTGGTCACGATCATCTCGTTGCCGACCGTCACGTTCCCGTTCGCGAACGTCAGCCGGCGGATGGCCATCCGATCGACGCCGCTGGCCTGCGTGCCGTACGCGTAATAAAGGGCCCCGTTCCGCGGGTCGACCGCGGCGTGATCGACGCCGCCCAGGAGCGCGTTCACCGTCCCGAACTTCGGGGTGGGTTGCTGGCTGACGCCGGTCGCGATGGAGACCCCCGCCGGGTCACCGTTCAACGACCAGGTGTGGCCGCCGTCGGTCGACCGATTCAGCATGTAGCTGATCGTCGGCGACGGGGTCCCGCCAAAGCAGTTGGCCAGGCATCGCTGCCACAAGGCGTACATCACCCCGGTGGTGGGATCCTTGGCCAGGCGCAGGCCCGGGTTGACGCCGCCGGTGGAGTTGCCGACCTGCACGTCGACGGTGAAGTTCAGCGGCGCGACCCCGTACGACACCGCCACGTGCATGTCGGGGCCGTCGACGCCGTCGCTGTTGTTGAAGTCGTCGTACGCCGTGTAGACGTCGTCCTGGCTGGCGATGACCGGGTCGCGGTTCGTCACCGTCCAGGGCTGATCGGCGCCGTTCAGGCTGCCGGGCGTCAGGTGGTTGGTCAGCTGCGCCACGCCGTTGACCACGTCGTAATTCCAGGCGCTGGGCGACGTCGGATTGGTGGTCACCACGGAAACGATGTTCTCCGTGGTCAGCACGGCGTAATTGAGGCGGTTGTTGCGCCCCCAGTCCAGCGTTTGATCGTTGATGGAGCCGTTGACGCCGGGCGGTTGCGGAATGCTGAGGAATTTGGTCCAGGTGGCGCCGCTGTCCGTCGAGTGATAGAGCGCGCCGTCCCCCGAGCTGCTGAAGGACTCGGCGAAGCCCAGGATCACCAGCTCGTTCGGGTTCTGCGGGTTGATGGCGATCGAATCCTCCGAGTCGGGCTGAAAGTCGCCGTTGTTCAACGTCGGATCGGTGTTGTGCACGACCGGGTCGATGACCCGAATCGTGTGATAGCTCGAGACCTGGGACCAGGCCGCGGCCGGAGACAGCAAAACGAACGTTGAAATGACGGCGAACCGCGCGCGGCCCCCGTGACGTGAAATGGGTCTTGATGACATGAGTCTCTCCTGCTTGTCGCGTTTGACGTTCGACCGGAGCGCCCCGCGCCCCGATCCCCCGGGATCCACCCCTTGGCCGCCTCCTCTACGGCCACCCACACCTCGAAGTCGTTGATTGCGCTACGGACAAGTCGACGGACAGCGCGGTCCGGTCATTCGGCTGGCGCAATGCCCGCATTCGGGCGGACCGCAGCAGAACTGGTCAGCCGCGCAGAGCTTCCCGCCACACGGAACGCGATCGTTCGGGGTGGCGTCGGGCCGGCGCGCGTTCACCGTCCAGCGGAGATCGGGCGCAGGCCTGTCCGCGCCGGCGGCCGCGGGCTCGGCGGGCCGGGCGGCGGGGGCCGGCGAATTTACATCCTGGGCCGGAGGCTCGGCCGCCGCCCGCGCCATGGCTGCCACGGCGCGGGCGGCATTTCGCACGTTCGTCTGCCGTTCGAGACGTCCCGCTCCCGGGTCGTGCACCGGCCCGGCGCGCCAAAGCCGCCCTCTGGCGGCGCCAACGCCGGCCACCGCCAGGCCGCAAACGACCAACAGAACCGCCGCAATCTTTGCGCGTTTCATCCCACTCACCCTCCTCGCGCCCGAATGAACCGCTCGCTCCGCCCTTGCAACGAGCGCTGTTTGCGATATTTCGCTTCACGGATCGAACGCGGTGGAAATGCGGAGCAGCCCCGAGCGCCGGCCGGCTTCGATCGACGTAAATCCGGCTAGAATCCGGCCGGACGATGAGAGCGCTGCAGATTTTCGCGCTGATGGGGACGGTTTCGGCCTGCGCCGGCGTGACGCCGCAG
>JAICYS010000415.1 GCA_025934105.1 Myxococcota bacterium
GAGACGGGACCAACTTCGACCTGACCTGGTATTCGCCGTCGACCGCTTATGCGAGCCGAGGCCGCATCCCGCTGTCGCGCGGCAAGGGTTGCTGGCTGCAAGGGCCGAGCGGCCCCGTGCAGCAGAGTCCGTGCCCGCTGACCGACGGTGACCTTGCGACCAGCCTGCAACCGCTGCCGGCGCCCCAGTGCCCCTCGGGGCAGAAGTGCGCGCCCGTTCAGCAGAACAACTGGGTGTACGTCGATCTGGGCGCGGCGACCGCCGTCGCCGCGGTGGTGCTGTACGACGTAACCGTCCGACCGAGGACGTCTTTCGGGACGGGTAGCGGCCGGGCAATCTCGCGTGCATGAAGGAGCGAGAAGCGAGACGGCGGTTCTGGTCAGCTCTGATTGCCCGATATGAGGGGAGCGGGAAGTCCCGCAAGGAATTCGCCGCGGAGGCGGGCGTGGGGCTGGCGATCTTCCAGTACTGGCTCTACAGGGTCCGACGCGAGCGCGAGGCGGCGGCCGAACGCAAGGCGATTGCCGCTGAGGTCCGCCTCGTGCCCGTCACGGTCACGGCGCGGCCGACGGTGCCAGCGCGGCTCGAGATCCGCGTGGCGGGCGTACAGCTGCGTGTCCCGGTCGGAACGGACGCCGGCTACATCGCGCAGTTGGCCTGCGCGCTTCGCGACGGGCGTCGGTGCTGACTCTACCGCCCAGCGTTCGGATCTACCTGGCGATCGGCCAGGTGGACATGCGCCGCGGGCATGACGGCCTCGCCGCCATCGTCCACGGGCAGTGGAAGCTCGATCTGTACGCCGGCCACCTTTTCGTCTTTCTCGGGCGCAAAGCCGACCGCTGCAAGATCTTGTTCTGGGATCGGGGCGGCTTCGTCCTTTACTACAAGCGCCTCGAACGCGGGCGGTTCCGGCTGCCGCGTGTCTCCGCGGACACGACCTCGGTCGCGATCGACGCCACGGAGCTGGCCATGCTGCTCGACGGGATCGATGTCGTTGCGGTGAAGCGGCCGCGCAAATGGCAGCCGGCTGCGCTGGCGCCGACGTCGCCTGCCTGAAATAGCTGCACAAAGGGGATCGACAGGATCGGCGAGACATGATCAAACATGGTCGATGGGACCGCCGGCCGACGACCACGACTGCGGATGGAAGATCCGCGCGGCAGACCTCGAAGCGAAGCTCGAGGAGGTGGTCGCCAAGATGGCCGCCATGGAGCGGCGGATCCTGGGGCCCAAGAGTGAGAAGCTGCCGGCGATCGAGCGGGAGGTGCGCAAGGAACGGCCGGTAGACCCGGCGGGGACGCAGGCGACGCGACGCAAGAACGCCGAGCTCCGTGCCACCCGCGTGGTGAGCGAGGACGTGCCGCACAAGGTGCCGGCGGCCGAGCGAGGCTGCCCCAAGTGCGACGGCACCGACCTGCGCCCCGTCGGCGACGGCAGGGTCTCGACGGTGCTGGACTATGTGCCGGGGTACTTCCGCCGCCGCCAGCACATTCGCGAGACGCTGGCCTGCACCTGCGGCGACTACATCGTGACGGCGCCCGGCCCCGACCACTCCGTCGAGGGCGCGCGGTACGGCGACAGCTTTCGCGCCTTCGTCGTCACCTCCAAGTGCGCCGACTCCATCCCGCTTTACCGCCAGGCCAAACAGATGAGCCGCCTCGGCATCCCGATCTCGCGCAGCACACTGACAGATCTGCTTCACCAGGCCGCGCGCCAGCTCGCGCCATTGTCGAAGCGGCTGCTGGCGCTGGTAGCCGCCGCGGAGGTGGTGCAGGCGGACGAGACGTCGCTGAAGATGCAGGATCCGAACAAGCGGGGCTTCGTCTGGACCTTCCTGGCAGACAAGCTCATCGCGTACGTCTTTTCAAGCAGCCGCAGCGGAGAGACCCCGTCCACGGTGCTGGGCGCGAGCACCGGAACGCTGGTCGTCGACATGTACACCGGCTACAACGAGGTCACCAGCGCCGGCGGCCGGACCCGCGCCGCGTGCTTGGCGCACGCGCGGCGCCGCTTCTTCGACGCCCTGCCGTACGCACCCGAGGCCCGCACCCCGCTCGAAATGATCCGCGACGTATACGTCGTCGAGCATGACGCGAAAGCCGAGGGCATCGCCCGCACCGACGAGCACATGAAGCTGCGTCGCGCGCGAGCGCGTCCCATCATGGACCGCTTGCACGCCTGGCTCGTCGAGCGACAGGACCAGCACGCGCCGAAGAGCCCCATGGGCAGCGCCCTCCGGTACGCCGTCAACAACTGGACTGAGCTCACGAGATTCCTCGACGACGCGCGCATCCCGCCGGACAACAACCGCAGCGAGTCCGCGCTCCGAGTCGTGGCTCTGGGCCGTAAGAACTTTCTCTTCGTGGGTCACGAGCAAGCTGGCGCCAACATCGCCGGCCTCTACTCGCTCACCGCCACATGCGAGGCCAACGGCGTCGAGCCCATCGCCTATCTCACCGACGTCCTCGGCCGCGTCGGTTCCCATCCCGCCTCCGCCCTCGACGATCTCCTGCCTCACAAGTGGCGCTCCTCGGGCTGACCGCGGTCCACCGCTCAGGCTACTCCATTACCGCGCTCTCGCCGCGCCGGTCAGGACGTCCTCAATCGGACGGTTACGTGCCAACGTCGCGCGCAGCCTCTGAATCTCCTTGTCCATCGAGCCCTCCTCGCAAAGGGCCCGACTCTCGCGCGCGACGCCACCGGCGTCAGGACGGGCTACGGCGAGGCGATACGGAAGATCGCCAGCCCCACGCCCGCCTCCGCGACGAATTCCTTGCGGGACTTCCCGCTCCCCTCATATCGGGCAATCAGAGCTGACCAGAACCGCCGTCTCGCTTCTCGCTCCTTCATGCACGCGAGATTGCCCGGCCGCTACCCGTCCCGA